>NZ_CP101829.1:2545650-2916300 GCF_031202855.1 Pelagibacterium sp. H642
CTGGACCCTGCTTCTCGCCGGTTGCGCCACGGTCCTTGCCTTTGCCATTGGTTCGCTCCTGGGCGTTTTCGCCGCTTGGAAACGCGGCGGGGCGTTCGATGCGGTGATCACCCCCACCTCGCTTGCGCTACAGGCCATCCCCCCGGTCGTCATCGCGCTCGTGGCACTCTTTACCTTCGGCGTCGCCCTGCAATGGCTGCCCACCGGCTATGCCTTCAACCCCAGCCTCGACGCCGCATTTTCCTGGACCTACATCTCCAGCGTCCTCTTGCACGCGATAATGCCGGTCTTTTCGCTGATGATCGTTTTCGTCGGCGGCTATCTCGTCACCATGCGCAACAACATGATCGGCCAGCTCGGCGAGGATCACGTCATCATGGGACTGGCAAAGGGCCTGTCCGAGCGCCGCGTCAAGTTCAACTACGCCGCGCGCAATGCACTCCTCCCCTCGGTCACCTCCCTTGGCCTCACTCTCGGCGCCATCCTGGGCGGGTCGCTGGTGACCGAGGTGGTCTTCAACTATCCAGGGCTCGGCCAGACGCTCTATATCGGCATTGTCACCCGCGACTATCCGCTGATCCAGGGCCAGTTGCTCATCATGACGCTGGCCATCCTCACCGCCAATCTCATTGTCGATCTGCTCTACGTGCTGCTCGACCCCCGGCTTCGGAGGGCCTGATCCATGCTCGAAACGCTCAAGGTTTTCCTGCGCAACCGCAAGGCGGCCATCGGCCTCGCCATCGTGCTCTTTTATGTCGCCGTCGCCATTTTCGGCCCGATGTTGCTCGGCGTCGATCCCATGGACCGGGTTGGCCGCCCGCATGTGGCGCCCGATGGCGAAACCATCCTCGGCACCACGCGCATGGGCCGTGACGTCTTCGCGCAGTTGATCTACGGCACACGCACCTCGCTCGCCGTCGGGTTTTTCGCCGGCCTGCTCGTCGTTCTGATCGGCACCGTGCTCGGTATCACGGCGGGCTATTTCGGCGGCATCGTCGATGAAGTCATCAATCTCTGCACCAATATCGTGCTCGTCATCCCCCAGCTCCCCCTGCTGCTGGTCATCGCTGCCTTCGTCGGCCAGACCTCGCCGGTGGTGATCGCCATCATCATCGGCACCACCTCATGGGCCTGGGGTGCGCGCGTCACCCGCGCGCAAACCATGACGCTGCGGCAGCGCGAATATATCCAGGCGTCCGAGCTGATCGGCGAACCGGCGCACCGGATGATCTTTGTCGAGTTGTTGCCCAACCTGCTCTCGATCATCGGCTTCAATTTCATCGGCTCGGTGACCTACACCATCATCACGCAGGCCACTCTCGAATTCCTTGGCCTGGGCAATCCCATGTCGGTCTCCTGGGGCACCATGCTCTACCATGCGCAGAACTCCTCGGCGATCACCGTGGGCGCGTGGTGGGAGGTGCTGGCCCCTGCGGTCGCGGTGGCCGGTATCGGCATAGGGCTCTCGCTTTTGAATTTCGGCGTCGATGAAATCTCCAATCCGCGCCTGCGCACCCTCGGCACCATCGCCGCCGCCGCCAAGGCGCAGGAAAAGCTCGATCGCCAGCGCGCCGCCGGCAAGCTTCAGGAGGCTGCCCAATGACCCCGCTCGTTTCCGTCAAGGGCCTGCAGGTTGACTACCTCACCGGCAAGGGCCTGTTCACCGCCGTCAAGGGCGTGGATTTCGCGATCGGGCAGGGCGAGGTCATGGGCCTTGCCGGCGAGTCCGGCTGCGGAAAATCCACCATCGCCTTTTCGCTAATGCGCCTGCACCGCCCGCCCGCCATCATTTCCAAGGGCTCGATCATCGTCGATGGCGAGGATGTTCTCGCCATGCCCCCGGCGCGGCTGGAGAAATGGCGCTGGTCCACGGTGTCCATGGTGTTCCAGAGCGCCATGAACTCATTGAACCCGGTGCTCACCCTGTTCGAGCAGTTTCGTGACATGCTGGCGCGCCACACCGCGATGACCAAACCTGAAATCCGGGTTCGCGCCGAGGAACTCCTACGACTTGTCGGCATTCCTGCCGCCCGGCTGGACGATTATCCCCACCAGCTTTCGGGCGGCATGCGCCAGCGTGTGGTTCTGGCCATGGCGTTGGCGCTCAATCCCAAATTGATCATCATGGACGAACCAACAACGGCTCTCGACGTGGTTGTTCAGCGCGAGATTTTGCAGGAGATCATGGTGTTGAAGGAAAGGTTTGGTTTTTCGATCCTTTTCATCACCCACGACCTCGCCCTGATGAGCCAGTTCGCAGATCGGATCGCCGTGATGCTCGAGGGACGCATCGTCGAGATCGCGCCCACCGCCGATGTCGTCACCAACCCGGCCCATGACTATACCCGACGGCTGTGGGACGCCATGCCTCGCCTGGGCGCCGCATGAGGGAGCAAGAGATGTCCGATACCCCACTGCTCGAAATCGATAACGCCAGCAAGATTTTCCACCTCAAGCCCATGTTCGGCGCCGCCAAGGAGGTGGTCGCCATGCGCAATGTCTCGCTCTCTATCCACAAGGGCAGGGCGCTTGCCATCGTGGGGGAATCCGGCTCGGGCAAATCCACCATCGGTCGCTCGGTCACCCGGCTGTTTAAGCTTTCCGAAGGCGCCATCCGCTTCAAGGGGCGCGACATCGCTTCGATCCACTCGCGCACCGACAGGCTCGCCTACAGCCAGGCGGTGCAGATGGTGTTCCAGGATCCCTTCGCCGCTCTCAATCCTGCCCATACCATCCGCCACCACCTGGAACGCCCCCTGAGGCTGCACAAAAAGCTCGGGGGCGAGGAACTCGCCAAAGCCGTGCTCGGGGTACTTGCCGATGTGGAACTCGATCCGGGCGTGACGCTCGAAAAATATCCCCATGAGCTGTCCGGCGGCCAGCGTCAGCGTGTCAATCTCGCCCGCGCCTTGGCGGTGGGGGCCGAACTGATCGTCGCGGACGAGCCCACCTCCATGCTCGATGTTTCGATCCGCAAGTCGGTCCTGGGGCTGATGGATCGCATGAAGAAAGAGCGCGGCATCACCTTCCTCTACATCACCCATGACATCGCCACGGCCCATTATCTGGCCGAAGAGACCGCCGTAATGTTTGCCGGGCAGGTGGTCGAGTGGGGCCCGTCCAAAAGCGTGGTGGCAAACCCGGCACATCCCTATACGAAAGTTCTTCTGAACGCCGTACCCGACCCGTCCATGCGGTTTGTGCACGATGCCGACGGGGGCCGCGCCTTCACCGAGGGTGTCGAAAAAGTCCGCGCCCTGGCCCGCAAACCGGCGGGTTTGCCGGTCGAGGTCGAACCGGGCCATTTCGTCCGCCATCGCTTCGAAAATCTGGACGCCGCCTGATGGCCGACCTCCTCGTTCGCCTCTACGACCTGCCGGAATACGACTATAAACGCGTTATCGATCAAGGCGTTACGCTGCGCCGGGCGCTGGCGCCCGAACGCGCGAGCGTTTGCGAGTGGGTGGAAACCCACTTCTCCCGCCATTGGCGCTCCGAGGTGGAAACCGGCTTCTCGCACCAGCCCATCGATGTCTGGATCGCTCACGATGCCGATGGCTTACTCGGTTTCGCCTGTGGCGATGTCACCGCGCGCGGGTTTTTCGGCCCCACGGGGGTCGCGGAAGATGCCCGTGGTCGCGGCATCGGCGAGGCGCTGCTGTTCAAGACCCTGCAAGACCTTGAATCCAAAGGCTTTGCCTATGCCGTGATCGGCGATCCCGGTCCTGTCGACTTCTACAAAAACAAGCTCGACGCCACCGAAATCCCTGCTTCCAAGCCCGGCATCTATCGCGGAATGCTCAAGTAAGATGGACCTTTACGCCCTCAATCCCTTTTCCGCCGACCCTGACCGCCACGCCATCTGGGAAATGCTCGTTGCCCGCGATATCGAGGCGTTCCTGGCTTGCGACTGGTCGATGGTCGAACCCGATTTCGCCGCCGATCGGTTCTTCGGCATCGACGGGAAATCCTCGGAAAATCCCGATGACTGGCGCATCAGCTTTCCCACCCTAGGGGCCTATCGGGACTCCTGGCTGGCCGGCGCCCACGACTTCGCGTCGCGCGCCTTGACCGAAACGGCAAAAGCCGGGGTGTTCGGGGCAACCCGCCTCGACGAGATCGAGATTTCAGGCGACCGTGCGCTCGCTCATAAGAAATTCGACGGCAAGGTCGCCATGACGGACGGCACGTACGATACCCTCAACTGGCAGTCCATCTATACTCTCGCCCGGCTGCCGGGCGGTTGGAAGCTTACCGGGTTCATCGGCTATCTGCCGTATCCGATGGGTTGACGAGCATAGAACAAAAGGAGTACGATTATTTATCGTTTTTGAGGGTGGTCATCGTGGTCTCGATCTGTAGGCTTGGAGACGCAAATGACCGAAAGCCAGATCGGGAGACATCCAGTGCACATCCTTAAAATCTTCGCAGGCGCGGCCATCGCTGCTGCGCTGACCACGGCCGCTTCCGCGCAGGTCGTGGTTTCGTCCAAGATCGACACCGAGGGCGGTGTTCTGGGCAACATCATCGTCAAGATGCTGGAAGCAAACGATATAGCGGTCGAGAGCCGGCTCCAGCTCGGCGGCACGCCCATCGTGCGCGAGGCGATCACGGCGGGTCAGATCGATATCTATCCCGAATATACGGGCAACGGCGCCTTCTTCTTCAATCTCGGAGAGGAGCCGGTCTGGAACGACGCGCAATCGGCCTATGAGCGCGTCGCGGAAATGGACCTGCAGGAAAACAACATCGTCTGGCTCGCGCCCGCGCCGGCCAACAACACCTGGGCTATCGCCCTGCGTTCGGAAATCGCCGAGGAAAACGGGCTCGCAACCTTCTCCGATTTCGCCGAATACGTGAATGGCGGCGGCGAGATCGTCCTGGCCGCATCGAGCGAGTTCGTGACCTCGCCGGCAGCTCTTCCGGCCTTCCAGGAAGCCTATGGGTTCGAACTCACCTCCGATCAGCTCATCCAGCTTTCGGGCGGCGACACGGCCGCGACCATAGCAGCGGCCGCCAACCAGACGTCCGGCGCCAATGCCGCGATGGTCTATGGCACCGATGGTGGCATCGCACCTTCCGGCCTCGTCGTCATGGAAGACGACAAGGGCGCTCAGCCGGTCTATGCGCCTGCCCCGATCATCCGCCAGGAGGTGCTCGAGGAATATCCGCAGATCGAGGAAATCCTTGCGCCGGTTTTCGAAAGCCTGACGCTCGAAGTGCTTCAGGATCTCAATGGCCGCGTGCAGGTGGGCGGTGAGCCGGCCGATGCGGTGGCCGAAGCCTATCTCACCGAAGCCGGCTTCCTCTAGGGATGGAGTGAAGCTGCCGCGAGGGGGCTTCATCTCGTCGTGACGACACTCACACACTCCGGGCCGATATCGCGGGGCATCGACAAGCTCGGGGTGGTGGTTGCCGCCCTGGGCCTGTTCGCCCTGGCGTTCCAGCCCTTTCTCGTTTTCCGCGCCAATCGCATCGTGCAGGGCGAAACCGTCGCGGCCTGGGACGTGCTGGGCGCGGGGGGCGTCGCGCTGATCGGCGGCCTTGGGCTGGCGCTGCTCGTCCTGCTCCTGCGCACGCCACTCGCCTGGCGTCTTGCGGTTTCCGGCCTTGCGCTCGGTGCCCTCGCCATAGCCGTTGGCTTGGGGGCAACCGCGTTGATCCCCGAAGGGGACACTTATGCGCGGGTTTCGCCGGGGGCGGGAGTCTGGATCCTGGTCTTCGCCTTCGCGCTTGCGATCACCGACGCTCTGGCGCGTTTCAGCCTCAAGCCGCTCTCACGCGTGGCGGTGCTGATTGGGGTCGCCGCTGCGCTGGGCGCCATTCTCGTCTCCGGGCTCTGGGACGATCTGGCCGTGATGCGTGAATATCAGAGTCGCCAGAATGCGTTCCTGCGAGAGATCGAAACCCATCTGTTCCTAGCCTTCGGCTCGGTTGCCGCTGCCGTTTTGGTTGGCGTGCCAGTGGGCGTGGTGTGCTATCGCGTTCCCAGGTTGCGCGCCGCGATCCTGGGCAGCCTCAACATCGTTCAGACCATCCCCTCGATGGCGCTTTTCGGGCTCCTGATCGCGCCGATGGCGTGGATCGGCGCCAACGTTCCCGGCGCTGCCGCGATCGGGATAGCCGGCATCGGCTTTGCGCCTGCCTTCCTCGCGCTTTTCGCCTATTCGCTGCTGCCGATCGTCTCCAATACGGTCGTGGGGCTCGACACCGTTCCCCGTGACGCCAATGACGCGGCGCGCGGCATGGGCATGACCAATGGCCAGCGCATGCGAAAAGTGCTGCTGCCACTTGCCTTTCCCGTCATCCTCACCGGCATCCGCATCATCCTTGTCCAAAATATCGGCCTTGCCGTCATTGCCGGTCTGATCGGGGGCGGGGGGCTGGGCACTTTCGTCTTCCAGGGCATCACGCAGACAGCGATGCCGCTGGTGCTTCTGGGCGCCATTCCCGCCGTCGCCATGGCGTTTGCCGCGGCGATCGTGCTCGATGCCGGCGTCGAACTCAGCCGCGGCCGCAACAGGGGCACGCCATGATCGAAATCGAAAATCTCTCGAAAACCTATGACGGCCGCCCCGCGGTGGACGATGTGACGCTCACCATTCCCTCCGGTGAGATCGCGACCATCGTGGGCACGTCCGGTTCGGGCAAGACCACGCTGCTGCGCATGATCAATCGGCTGGTCGAGCCCACGGCGGGCAGCATCCGCATCGACGGACGCGACACGCGCGACGTGCCCCCGTACGAGCTGCGCCGGCATATCGGCTATGCCATCCAGGGGCACGGCCTTTTTCCGCATTGGGATGTGGCCCGCAACATCGCGACGGTGCCCCGGCTGCTGGGATGGGACAAGGCCAAGGCTGCGTCCCGGGTCGATGAATTGCTCGATCTTTTCCAACTCGAACCGGATCAATACCGCAACCGTATGCCCCATGAGCTGTCGGGCGGCCAGAAACAGCGCGTCGGGGTGGCCCGCGCGCTGGCGGCGGGCCCGTCGGTTCTGCTCATGGACGAACCCTTCGGCGCGCTCGATCCCATCATCCGCGCCAAGGCGCAGGCCGATCTTGTCGATATCCAGCGCCGGCTGGGAACCACCATCGTGCTGGTCACCCATGACATGGACGAGGCGATCCGGCTGGGGACGCGCATCGCGGTGATGAGCGAAGGCAAGGTGCTGCAATATGCTTCGCCCGCCGAGATCATCACCCACCCCGCCGACGATTTCGTGGAAGCCATGCTGGGCTCGGGCGACAAGGCGTTCCGGCTGATGACCCTCACCAAGGTAAAGACCGTGGTCGAGCCGGGCACGGCGGAGGGCCAGCCAGTCGATTCGGACCTCTCCTTGCGCGACGCCTATTCGGAAATGCTCTGGTCGCAGCGTGATCGCCTCCCGGTGGTGTCGGATGGCAAGCCCGTGGGCATCATCAGCCGCGATGCCCTCGACAAACGCGCCGCCCGCCCGCAATGAAGCTCTCGAACCTCATTCGCCTCGCCGCGCTGGTCCTGCTCGTCGCGTTCATCGTGACGCCGACCAGTTTTGCGCCGGTCTTTGCGCCGCTCACCCGCTATGATGCGCCGGCGATCTATACCCAGACCTCCATTCTTTCGCTCACCTTGAGCCATCTGGGGATCGTTGCCGTCGCGACGCTGCTTGCGACGGTGGTTGCGGTCGGGTTCGCCATCCTCGTCACCCGGCCGTTCGGAGAGGAATTCCTGCCGCTTTCGCGCGCCATCGCCAATATCGGCCAGACCTTTCCGCCAGTCGCCGTGCTGGCGCTCGCCGTGCCCATGCTCGGCTTTGGCACCGGGCCAACGCTCGTGGCGCTGTTTCTTTATGGCCTTCTGCCGATCTTCGAAAACGCCATGACCGGGCTTCTCAGCCTGCCGCCCTCGGTGCGCGAGGCGGCACGCGGCTCGGGCATGACCGGCTGGCAGCGGCTGATCGGTGTCGAACTGCCGCTCGCCTTTCCCGTGATCCTCGCGGGCATCCGCCTCTCGGTGGTGATCTCGCTCTCGACGGCAACGATCGGATCGACCGTCGCCGCGCGCACGCTGGGCGAGGTGATCATCGCCGGTCTGCTTTCGGGCAACACGGCTTATGTGTTGCAGGGCGGCCTGATCGTCGGCGCGCTCGCCGTGCTGATCTATGACGGTTTCGTGGTGCTCGAAAAGCGGATCGCCCGGCGCATGGGGCGCAGCTAGTTTCGCGGTCAGTCCTCGAGGAGATAACCCTCGCGGCCGGGAAGGGGCTCGGTGCCCACGATCTTGGCGATCGAATCGCCCGGCACGACGAATTTGGACTGGTTGCGCGAGATCACCCGGCCCGCGGTTCCGGCCAGAATGGGCGTGCGCTCGGTGAAGGCGCCGGGACCATCGAGGGCGATGAGATCGGCAACCGGCTGCCCCTTTTCCACATGCTCGCCCAACTCGACCCGGTAGGCGAGCAGCCCGGCTTTATCCACGCGCAGCATCTCGGTTGCGCTTAGTGGCAGCGGGGCAGGAGCGGACTCGACGGCTGGCGGAGCGCCGGCAATCAGCCCCTTGGCCTGGAAGAAGGCGAAGAGGCCAGCCGCGTCTTTTTTGCCGATCGCGTCGAACACATCGGGCTGTCCGCGATATTCCAGCGTCGCGGCGCGGGCCGAAAAGGGAATGGGCTTATCGGGGTGCGCGGCGCGCAGCCGGGTCCAGAGCGAGGGCCAGACCTCGTCGAACGACCCGCCGCCGGAATCTTCTGCCGTCAACTGGGCCACCGATCCCATGTGATCGGCCAGCTCGGTCAATTCGGCCATGGATTCGGGCGTGACGAACAGGTGCACCAGCGCTTCGTTGTCGCAATGAAGGTCGAGCACGTAGTCCGCGTCATAGGCCTGGGTCATCACCAGATGGCGCAGCTTCTGCATCGCCGTCTGCGGCCGTTGGCCCGCGAGCCATTCGCGCACCGCCGCCCGGATGGTGCGCACATTGGCCTCGGCATCATCGGTGAGGCGCGGCGCGACGGCTTGGCCGACCGCGGCGAAGAGGTCGGGCCAGCGGCGGTTGAAATTGGTGCCGGAGCGGAAATCGTAGCGCCCCACATGATCGCCGAACAGGCGCTGGTTCATGCCCAGCGGATTGACCATGGGCACGATGGTGAACTTTGCCCGCAACTCACCCCTGGCATCGGCAGCCTCGATGAGGGGCAGCAGATGGTGGATGGCCATGATCCCCGGCTGTTCGTCGGCATGGAGCGCGGCCTGGAGGTACACCTTCTGCCCGGCATCGCCGGGGCCGATCTCAAAGATCGTGAGTTCCGTCGTCGTTCCGGGAGCGTCGGCGTCGATGCGGTGGAGAGTGCGGTTTAGGGGCATGGGTCTATCGAATGTATTTGGGGCGGAAACGCAGGCGCGGCGGGGCGGCGTTGCGCTGTTTGGGCATGTGGCGCATCAAGCGTTCGTAGATGCGCCCGAAGATGAAGAAGATCACCAGCGAAATCCCCAGGAACCACAGCGCGGCGACGGGGAAGTGGAGGAAGGCGTTGAAGTCGCGTTCGAAGAGGTATTGCGCCGCGTTCATGATGTCGCGCTGGCCGTCGATCACCGGCAGGGTGAGGTAGATGAGCGCGGTGGCGTGGAACAGGAACACCACTTCATTGGTGTAGGCCGGCCAGGCGATGCGGATCATGTTTGGCCAGGTGACGGTGCGGAACACCTGCCAGGGGGTCATGCCGAAGGCGCGGGCCGCCTCGAGTTCGCCGCGCGGCACGGTGCGCAAGGCGCCATAGAGGATTTCCGCCGTATAGGCGGTGGTGTTCATCACCAGCGCCAGGGGGCCGATGAAGAGCGGGTTCATCATCAGCCAGTTGATGCCCCATGGCCGCCAGAGCACCGGGTTCAGCGCCAGCATGATCGAATAGAACATGAAGAGCTGGATGAAGATCGGCGAACCGCGGAAGGCATAGACATAGGCCGAGCAGAGGCGCCGAACGATGGGATTGCCCGAGTTCTTGCCAAGGGCAACCAGCAGAGCCAGCCCGAAACCGATGGGCAGCGAGGCGAGCGCGAAATAGATGTTGTAGAGCGCCGGTTGGGCGAAAAAGGCGATCTCGCGCCAGAGGAGGGAAAGCGTTTCCATTCTAGCCCTCCACCGGCATGCCGCGCCGCGCCCAGAGGGTGAGCCGGCCGAAGGCTTTTTCGGAAATGAGGGTCACGAGGATATAGAAGACGAAGAGAGCGATGAAATAGGCCCAGCGCCAATCGCCATGGACCAGTCCGGCCTGGGGCAGGAAATTGGGCGATCCCAACTGTCCGGCCCACCAGACGATGTCGGCGATCTGGAGGAGGGAGAGGAGCGATGTGGCCTTGATGAGCAGCATCCAGACATTGGACAGTCCGGGCAGGGCATAGACCCACATCTGGCGGATATGGATGCGGAACAGCACCTGCATCTCGCTCAGGCCATAGGCGCACGCTGCTTCGAGCTGGCCGGACGGCACCGCGCGCATGGCGCCATAGATGACGTTGGCGGCGAAGGCGCCATAGATGATGCCGAGGGAAAGGCAGGCGAGGGCGAGATATTGGTCTGTCGAAAGGATCCAGTTGGCCTCGTTGCAGGGCGGCCAGTTGGCTTGCGTCGCGGCGATGGTTTCGGGCGTGCAGACCTGGGTTGCCAGAACCCACTCGACGCCCTGCTCGAAAGCGAGCGGGAAAAACAGGAAGAACAATACGTCGGGAATGCCCCGCACCATATTGGTGTAGAGCGTGCCGATGACGCGCAGCGGCGCAAAGCGCGACGATTTGGCCGTCGCGCCCAGAACGCCGAACACCAGCGCGAGCACGGCCCCAAAAATCGCGGCTGTGATCGTAAAGCGGAAACTGGCGTACCAGCTCAGATGCTTGCCATTGGTCAGATAGGCGAACCAGAAGGCGAAGTCTTCACCTAGCCAATCAAAGAGCCAGAAGGCTTCCGATTCCACGTCGTCATCCTATGGAAAACCCGGCGCCGGGGCGCCGGGTTGAAAATTTGCGATTTATTCCGCGAAATAGGGGCCCTGGCCGTCGAACCACTCGGCGATCAGTGCGTCCACGGTCCCGTCTGCCTTGAGCGCGGTCAGCGCTTCGTCGAGCGTGGCGAGCAGTTCGGTGTCTTCCTTGCGAACACCGCCGCCCACGCCGCCGCCGACGCGGACTTCCTCGCCCACGAATTCGAGCGCTCCGCCGGAGTTGGCGACCACCGGGTCGAGGGACGAGCCGTCGGCCAGAACCACGTCCACATTGCCGGCAGCAAGGTCGGCGATCGACTGGTCAAAGGTCGCAAAGGCGACGATGGTGTTGTCGTCGCCAAGGTTTTCCTCGGCATATCCGGCCTGGATCGTGTTGCTCTGGACGCCGATGCGCAGACCGGTGGCGGTTGCCGGATCGATGCCCGAACCGGCCGCGGCGAGGAATTTCGAGGGATCGGGCGGGAAGTAGTTCTGGGTGAAGTTGATGGTTTCGAGCCGTTCGTCGGTGATCGACATGCCGGCCATGATCACATCGTAATTGCCCGCGATCAGGTTGGGGATGATCGGATCCCATTCGCTCTGCACGAACTCGCAGGTCATGCCGGTGTGTTCGCAGATGGCGTTGGCCAGGTCGATCTCGAAGCCAGCCAACTCGCCCGCGTCATTGACGAAGTTCCAGGGCGCATAAGCCCCTTCGGTGCCCACGCGCAGGACTTCCTGCGCGGTTGCGGCGGTGGAAAGAACGGCCAGCGCGGCCGCTGTAAGGATCACCTTTTTCATTTTTGAGTTCCCTCAGTGCTTTGGTTGGTGAAGTAAAACCGGGTCCCTTTATGCATGATGGTCGCCGCCCCGGTCAGGCGTGACCGGCGGCGCTCAGGAACTGGCGCAACCGGTCGGATTTGGTGGCGCCGAAGACCTCGTCGACCGTTCCCTCTTCCTCGATCTTGCCGAGGTGGAGGAAAATGACCCGGTCGGAGACTTCGCGCGCGAATTTCATGTCATGGGTGACCAGCAGCATCGTGCGGCCCTCGTCGGCCAGCATCTTGATGACACGGAGCACCTCGGCTTCCAGTTCTGGATCGAGCGCCGATGTGGGCTCGTCGAACAGCATGATCCTGGGGTTGATGCAGAGCGCGCGCGCTATGGCCGCGCGTTGCTGCTGGCCGCCCGACAGTTGCGCGGGAAACGATTGCGCCTTGTCGGCGATACCTACCTTGTCGAGCAGGCTCATCGCCTGCTCCTCCACCTCTTCGCGCCCCCGCTTTTGCACGAGAACGGGCGCTTCCATGACGTTTTCGAGGATCGTCATGTGCGACCAGAGATTGAAGGACTGGAACACCATGCCCAGCTTGGAGCGGATGCGCTGGAGCTGTGCGGCGTCGGTGGGATGGCGGTGCGGCCCCTCGGCCGAGAGCGAGACAAATTCGCCATCGACGCCGACAGCGCCCTGGTTGGGCACTTCGAGCATGTTGATGCAGCGCAGCAGCGTGGATTTGCCCGATCCCGAAGAACCGATCAGCGAGATGACGTCGCCGGCGCTGGCGCCCAGCGACACGCCCTTGAGCACCTCAATGTCGGCGAAGGACTTATGAACGTCCCTTAGCTCCAATATCTGCTTCATTGCCAGCGGGTTTACCCCATCTCTTTGTTTTTGCCCTCGAGGAGCCGTCCAGACAGAACGTGTCGCGGCTCCTTGGGATTGTAGGAAAACAGAAACCGGCTTCGTTAAAAAGCGAAAAGCAACGAAGCGGCGACTTTTCCCGACCAAACGGTAAAAATTGTGCGGTCACCCGATAAGGGTTTGAACACCAGTTGTCGAGGTTCAATACCGCATAAAGTCGTATGGTGATAAAGGTGGGCATGGACGTTACTCAATTCGCTGGCGATATGGGTCTCGATTACAATTCCCTGCTGATGGCATCGGGCGCGGCCGGCATAGCGCTCTGCTTTACGCTTGCCAGTTCGTGGCTGCGGCAGCGTGGTTCCAGTTTCCTGTTCACATGGGCAATGTGCATCGCCATCATTATTGTGGCGATCATCGGATTTTCCACCTTCCACGCCACCGCCCAAAGTCTGCATGCGGTGGTTGCGGGCGTACTGCTGACCACGGCCTTTGCCCTGAGCTATGGAGCATTGACGCAATTCCGCGACAATTGGTTCGACGCGCGCACGGTCATCGTCCTGGCGCTCGCTGGCGCTGCCCCCATCGTCACTTCGGCGTTCATGGGCTTTGATGGTTTGAGCTTCATCTTCATCAATGTGATGTGCGCGATTCTGCTCAGCTTTTGCGGCTATCACTATTGGACCGCCAGAGCGGAATCGCCGGGCCCGATCACCGCGATCGTGGTGTTGCACGCCATGCTTGCCGTCTCCTTTGCCCTGTGTGTGGCCGTGATGGCACTTGAGACGCCGCTCTATCTGGGTGGCAGGGTGCCCGACAATTGGGCCGAGAGCCTCAATCTCTTCGTCTCGGTGATCGCCATCACCGGCATCGGCGGGCTGTTCGTGACCATCCACCAGGAGCGCATCAGCCGCCGGCATCAGGCGGAATCGCTGATCGATCCACTGACCGGGCTCAACAACCGCCGCGCCCTGTTCGAGCGGTTTCCGACGGGACTGGTGGTTCAGGGCACGGCGCTGGTGGTCTTCGATCTCGACGATTTCAAGGGTCTCAACGATCGCAACGGCCACGCCTTCGGGGACCTGGTTCTTTGCAATTTCGCGAGAATGCTCGCCGAGAACGTTCGTGACGGGGATATAGTCGTGAGACTGGGCGGGGAAGAATTCCTCATCGTCCTTCCCGAAAGCTCCTCCTCCCATGCCCTGGCGCTTGCCGAGCGGGTCCGCGGCCTGATGAGCCGCATGGTCCATCAGGCCAGCGATCAGGCCGTGACGTGCACTGTCAGCGCGGGCGTAGCGGTGGCCGAAAAGCCCCAGACGAGCCTCGATACGCTGCTGCGCAAGGCCGACAATGCGCTCTATCTCTCCAAACGCTCCGGCCGCAACCGAGTCTCGCAGAACGTCTCAAGCGCCGCCTGATCGGGCAGGTCCGGTTTCCACGGGCGCATCGTCACGTCCGCCCCACTCGGTCCATGAGCCGTCATAGAGCCTGACCTTGTCCGCGCCCACCGTTTTGAGGGCCAGCGCCAGCACGGCGGCGGTAACCCCCGATCCGCAGGAGGTGATCACCGGCCTCGTGGGATCGATGCCGGCTTGCCGGATGATGGTTTCCAGTTGCGCGTCGGATTTGAGGGCGCCGTTTTCGATGAGCTTGTCGAAAGGCAGGTTGCGGCTTGCCGGTATGTGGCCCGATTTCAGCCCGGCCCGCGGCTCGGGCGCTTCGCCAGTAAAGCGGGCCTGGCTCCGGGCATCGAGAATCTGATCGCCGGCAGTACTTGCGGCCAGCACCTGATCGAAGTCGGCGACCGCCTCTGCATTCAGCCGCGCTTGGAACCGGGTCGGGATGGGGTTCGCGCTGCCCGTTTCGAGCGGGCGCCCTTCGGCGCGCCATTTGGGCCCGCCGCCTTCGAGGATCTTCACCTCACGCGCGCCCATGACGGTAAAGGTCCACCAGGCACGCGGGGCGGAAAAAAGGCCATGCTCGTCATAGACGACGATGGTCTTGTCCGCCGAAATCCCAAGCGCCCCTGCCATCTCGCCGAAGGTTTTCTCATCGGGCAGCATGTGGGGCAGCCCGCCGCTCGTATCGGCCACGGCATCGATATCGAAAAACACGGCGCCGGGGATGTGCCCTTGCTCAAATTCGGCGCGCCCGTCGCGGCCGGTGTTCGGCATGTGCCAGGAAGCATCGACGATCTGCACGGAGGGATCATCGAGATGGGCAGCGAGCCAATCGGTGGAGACGAAATAGTTCATGGGGAGCAATCCTTTACGGCAGGCGCGCTATGCGCTCGGTGAGCAGGGCATAGAACGCGTCGGCATCGCCCGAGCGGATGAAGCTGGCATTGCGGGGGCGATCGGTGACATGCCAATAGTCCGCGACCGTCATGCCACGGGTCAACGGGCTGGCCGTCTCGATCTCCACATTGCACACCCTTCCTTTGAAGATCTCCGGCTTGAGGAGGTAGGCAATAACGCAGGGGTCGTGCAGCGGCGCGCCGGGCCAGCCGTATTTTTTAAGGTCGAAGCGCTCGGAGAAACCCAGCATCGCCGCAACCGCGGCGCCCGAGCGGTTGCCGACGGCCGAGAACGCGGCCACGCGCTCGGGGGTGCCCAGCATCTGGTGGGTGACGTCGAGCGGCATCATGGTGATCGGCGCGCCGCAGGCAAACACCGTCCTGGCGGCTTCGGGATCGACATAGATGTTGAACTCGGCGGCCGGCGTGATGTTGCCGACCTCGAAATAGGCGCCGCCCATCAGGACGATTTCCTCGATCCTTTCGGTGATATCGGGAGCCTTGATCAGCGCCATGGCCAGATTGGTCAACGGCCCGAGCGCACAAAGGGTGACGGTTTTTTCCGGCTCGCGACGGATGGTGTCGATGATGAAATCGACGCCGTGTATGGTTTCGAGACGAAGCTTGGGCTCTGGCAGGTCCGGTCCGTCGAGGCCGGTGTGGCCATGGACATGTTCCGCCGTGATCAACTCCCGCATCATCGGACGGGCACAGCCGGCATAAACCGCAACGTCGCGCCGCCCGGAAAGCTCCACCACCTTCAGCGCGTTCTTGGCATTCTGGGCGAGCCCGACATTGCCGGCGACCGCGACGATTCCCGCGACATCGATCTCCTCGGGGCTGGCCAGGGCCAACAGGATGGCCACCGCATCGTCCTGGCCGGGGTCGGTGTCGATGATGATCTTGCGTGCCACGGATTGCCTCCAAACCAGGGTTGATGTCGCGGCGCGATCCTAGAGCGTGTCCAGCAAAAGAAAAGAGGCTTGGCGGAGCGGCAAATCCTGAAATGTGCGGTCAGCTTTTCTTGACATAGTTTAGAATTGTTATAATCTTTGCACCGCTTGCGATGAGCTGATGCAAGGCGAATCGCAGCCAGAAATTCCTGCGCAGCCAGGCTGCCAATCCGGGACCATCACGATGAGACTGACACGCCAGTCAAGCTATGCCGTACGCACCCTGATGTATTGCGCCATCAATGCGCCGGACCTTTCCCGGGTCAGCGACATCGCCAAGGCCTATGGCATTTCCGAGCTGTTCCTGTTCAAGCTGATCAAGCCCTTGGTGGAAAACGGTCTGCTGGAAACCGTGCGCGGCCGCCATGGCGGCATCCGGCTCGGTCGCCCGGCCGCCGAGATCACGCTTTTGGACGTGATCAAGCTCACAGAAGAAAACTTCGCCCTGGCGGAATGTTTCGAAGGCGGGGAAACCAATTGCCCGCTGGTCGGCGGGTGCGAACTCAACGGCGCGCTTTACGAAGCGCTCGAAGCCTTCTTTGCCGTGCTGCGCTCCTACACCATCGCCGACCTTACCGACAAGCGGCGCGCCATGCGCTCGCGCCTGGGCATCGAAATGCTCGGCATGGAGCTCAACTGACCTCTCCACCTCTAAGTGCGGAACGTTACGCGCATTTTTTCCCGCGTTTCAAATTATGATCTTTACAGTCATGTTTTGATCGGCTAAACACGGTCCTGCAGGAGTGAGGCCTGCCCCTTGGCCCTGTATGCGGAGCGCCAAAGCCGCATACAGGGCCTTTTTACGTCCGCGGGAACCGTGACGGGGCTCTGCCGGTTAGCGGGGCATGGCTTACGAACTTTTCTATTGGGGCGGCATTCCCGGCCGCGGCGAATTCGTCCGGTTGGCGCTCGAATATGCGGGCGCGGACTATCGCGAGATGAACCGGGAGGGCTCGGTTGCCGACCTCCTCACCGACCCCGAAATCATCACCCCCAGCTTTGCGCCACCCTATCTGCGCGATGGCGATGTCGTCATCGGCCAGACGGCGGCGATCCTTCACTATCTCGGTCCGCGCCTCGGCCTTGCGCCGGACGATGAGGCATCACGCAACTGGATGCTACAGATTCAGCTCACTATCGCCGACATGGTGGCCGAAGCTCATGACGTACACCATCCTTTGGGGATGGGGCGCTATTACGAGGATCAGAAGCCCGAATCCCAGCGCCGCGCCGAGGAATTCCGCGCCGATCGCATTCCGAAATTCCTCACCTGGTTCGCACGCGTGCTCGATCGCAATCCAGATGGTCCCCAGCATCTGGTCGGCGGAGCGGTGAGCTATGTCGACCTGTCGCTGTTCCACCTGATGCGCGGCCTGCAATATGCATTCCCCAAGGCGATGGGGCATGTGGCTGATCAGTATGCGCCAGTATTCGCTCTGGCCGACAGCATCGAAGCCGATCCGAAGCTGACAGCGTATCTCGAAAGCGACCGCCGGTTGCCGTTCAACCAAGACGGCATTTTCCGGCACTATCCCGAACTCGACGCCTAGCTTTTCCTCGGGTTCAGCCCGTGCAGGTAGAGCTGGTCGAGGAAACGCGCGGCGTCCTCGAACCGTCCCTCGCCGCCGCGTTCGCGCCCGAGAACGGCGCGGACCTGAATGTCGAAATCGGCGTAATGCTGTGTGGTGGCCCAGATGGAAAAGATCAGGTGGTAGGGGTCGCATTTGGCGATCTTGCCCTCGGCCATCCACCCCCGGATCACCTTGGATTTCTCGTCGACCAGCTCTTTGAGTTCGGTGTGCAGGATATCGTAGAATCCCGGCGCCCCGCGCAGCATCTCGTTGGCGAACAGCCGGCTTTCGCGGGGATAATCGCGGCTCATTTCCAGCTTGCGGCGGATATAGGACTGGATCTCGGGAAGGGGATCGCCCTCGGCATTCATCTCGCGCAGCGGCTCGAGCCAGATGTCGAGAATGCGCGCCAGGAGCGGGGCGTGAATGTCTTCCTTGGATTTGAAATAGTAGAGCAGGTTCGGCTTGCTCATCCCTGCCGCTTCGGCGATCTGGTCGATGGTCGAGCCGCGGAATCCGAATTGGGAGAAGACGTCCAGCGCCGCTTCGAGGATCAGTTCCTGCTTTTCGCGCTGGATGCGGGTTACCGGGCGGGGACTTTCAGCATCTGTGCTCATTTTCGGCGATTGCCTCCCACGGGTTTCCTGCAACGAAACCCGGTGCCCTTCTCTTTAGCAGAGCGGGCGATGAATTATACCCCTTGAACCTGCGACCGAGAGTGCTAGAATTTTTCCATTCGGTCAAAAAAATTCTGGCCGAATTCAACAACCGGCACGCCCCATGATGCCGGAAAGGGAACATCGATGTCTCAGGGTTCGTCCATTCCGAACGACCTTGGCGCCTTTTGGATGCCGTTCACCGCGAACCGGCAGTTCAAGAAGAGTCCGCGCATGTTCGTGGGCGCCAAGGACATGCATTATACCACCGCCGACGGGCGCGAAGTGCTCGATGGCACGGCGGGGCTCTGGTGCGTCAATGCCGGCCATTGCCGTCCGCTGATCACCGAGGCCATCCAGCGCCAGGCCGCCGAACTCGATTACGCGCCAGCCTTCCAGATGGGGCACCCCAAGGCGTTCGAATTGGCCAACCGGCTTGTCGATCTGGCGCCCGACGGGCTCGACCATGTGCTCTACACCAATTCGGGTTCGGAATCGGTGGAAACGGCCCTTAAGGTGGCGCTGGCCTATCAGAAGGCGATCGGGCAGGGGAGCCGCACACGGCTGATCGGGCGCGAGCGCGGCTATCACGGAGTCAATTTCGGTGGCATCTCGGTGGGCGGCATCGTCGCCAACCGCAAGATGTTCGGCACGCTTTTAACGGGCGTCGATCACCTTTCGCACACGCACAATCTACCCAAAAATGCCTTTTCGCGCGGCGAGCCGCAGCATGGGGTGGAACTGGCCGATGAACTCGAGCGCATCGTCGCTCTTCACGACGCCTCGACGATCGCCGCGGTGATCGTCGAACCGGTGGCGGGATCGACGGGGGTTCTGATCCCGCCGCCGGGCTATCTCAAGCGCTTGCGCGAGATCTGCGACAAGCACGGCATCCTTTTGATCTTCGATGAGGTCATCACCGGATACGGACGGCTGGGCACCCCGTTCGCCGCCGATTATTTCGGCGTCACCCCCGATATCATGATCACCGCCAAGGGATTGACCAATGGCGTGATCCCCATGGGGGCGGTGTTCACCTCGGCCAAAATCCACGATGCCTTCATGACCGGGCCCGAGCACCTTATCGAATTTTTCCACGGCTATACCTATTCGGGCAACCCGATCGCCTCGGCTGCCGGGCTTGCAACGCTCGAAACCTACAAGCAGGAAGGGCTTTTGACGCGTGGCCAGGAGCTTGGGCCTTATTGGGAGGAGGCGCTGCATTCACTAAAGGATGCACCCCATGTGATCGACATCCGCAACATCGGCCTCGTCGGCGCCATCGAGCTTGAGCCCATCGCCGGTGAGCCGACCAAGCGGGCCTTCTCGGCCTTCGTCAAAGCGTTCGAAATGGGCGTTCTGATCCGCACCACCGGCGATATCATCGCGCTCTCCCCGCCGCTGATCGTTGAAAGAGCCCATATCGACCGGATCGTGGAAACGCTGACCGAGATCTTGCGGGGCCTTGAGTAGAATGGAACGTTTATTCTATATCTTAATAGATAAAACAATTGTTCTACAGGAGGCCTGCTGATGCAGATCATCGAAAACGCGATCGCCGGCAGCAGGCGCGTGAGCGCGAGCACCCGCCGATCGCCGGTCTTCAATCCGGCAACCGGCGAACAGATCGCCGAATTGCCGCTTTCGACCACCGCGGAAATCGACGAGGCCGTCGCCAGCGCCAAGGCGGCTCAGGTTTCCTGGGGTAACACGCCGCCGCTCAAGCGTGCCCGGGTGATGTTCAAGTTCAAGGAACTGCTCGACCGTCATGCCGCCGATCTCGCCCGCGAAATCTCGCGCGAGCACGGCAAGACCCATGACGATGCGCTGGGCGAGGTGCAGCGCGGCATCGAATGCGTCGAATATGCCTGCGGCATTCCCGAGCTTTTGAAGGGCACCTTCACCCGCAATGTCGGCCCGGCCATTGATGCTTATGCCGATCGCCAGCCGCTCGGGGTCGTTGCCGGCATCACCCCGTTCAACTTCCCGGCCATGGTGCCCATGTGGATGTATCCGGCGGCGATCGCCTGCGGGAACACTTTCATCCTCAAACCCTCGGAGCGCGACCCTTCGGCGCCCATGCTGGCCTGGAACCTGCTCGTGGAAGCAGGCTGCCCCGAAGGGGTGCTCAACATCGTCCATGGCGACAAGGAAGCTGTCGACCACATCCTCGACCACCCCGACATCAAGGCCGTGAGCTTTGTCGGGTCCACCCCGATCGCCGAATATGTCTATCAGCGCGGCACGAAAGCGGGAAAGCGCGTGCAAGCGCTGGGCGGGGCTAAAAACCACATGGTGATCCTCCCCGATGCGGACCTGGACCAGGCAGCCGATGCGCTGATGGGGGCCGGGTACGGGTCCGCTGGGGAGCGCTGCATGGCGATTTCCGTCGCCGTGCCGGTGGGAGAGCGCACTGCGGATGCGCTGATCGAGCGCCTGAAGCCGCGCGTGGAAAGCCTCAAGATCGGCCCGGCGACCGACAAGGACGCCGAAATGGGGCCGCTCGTTACCAGCCAGCATCGTGACAAGGTTCTGGGCTATATCGACAAGGGCATCGAAGAGGGCGCCGAACTCGTTGTCGACGGCCGCGGCTTCTCACTCCAGGGGTATGAGAACGGCTACTATGTCGGCGGCACGCTGTTCGACCGCGTGACGCCCGAGATGACCATCTACCGCGAGGAAATCTTCGGCCCCGTGCTCTCGGTGGTCCGTGCCCCGGCCTATGCCGACGCGGTCAAGATGATCAACGAGCACGAATACGGCAACGGCGTCGCCATCTTTACCCGCGATGGCGATGCGGCGCGCGATTTCGCAGACCGTATCGAAGTGGGCATGGTGGGGGTCAACGTCCCCATCCCCGTGCCGGTCGCCTACCATTCCTTCGGCGGCTGGAAGCGCTCGCTGTTCGGTGACCATTCGATTTACGGGCCGGAGGGCGTGCATTTCTATACGCGCCTCAAGACCGTCACCACGCGCTGGCCGGCGGGCATAAAATCCGGCGCCCAGTTCACCTTCCCCACTCTGTAAGAAAGGAGCTCCGGAGCATGCCCCATCTCGGTGACAACCTGAGGATCAATGGCGACAGGCTCTGGGACTCGATCATGGAAATGGCCAAAATCGGCCCAGGCGTCGCCGGCGGCAACAACCGCCAGACCCTGACCGATGCCGACAAACAAGGCCGCGACCTCTTCAAGAAATGGTGCGATGAAGCTGGCCTGCAGATGGGCGTCGACAAGATGGGCACCATGTTCGCCCGCCGCGAGGGAACCGACCCCGACGCCCTGCCGGTCTATGTCGGCAGCCATCTCGATACTCAGCCCACCGGCGGCAAATATGACGGCGTGCTGGGCGTCCTTGGCGCGCTCGAACTGGTGAGGACCCTCGACGATCTCGGGGTGAAAACCAAACACCCCATCGTCGTCACCAACTGGACCAACGAGGAAGGCACCCGCTTCGCCCCCGCGATGCTGGCCTCGGGCGTATTCGCGGGCGTGCACGAGCTCGATTGGGCTTATGAGCGCACCGACGCCAAGGGTCTCAGATTTGGCGATGAACTCAAACGCATCGGCTGGGTGGGCGACGAGGAGGTCGGGGGCCGCAAGATGAAGGCGTTCTTCGAGCTTCACATCGAGCAGGGCCCGATCCTGGAAGCCGAAGGCAAGGATATCGGCGTCGTCACTCACGGGCAGGGCCTATGGTGGTTGCAAGTGACGCTGACCGGCAAGGAGGCCCATACCGGCTCCACTCCCATGCCCATGCGGCGCAACGCCGGGCTGGGCATGGCGCGGATGACCGAGCTCGTCCACCAGATCGCCATGAGCCACCAACCCGACGCGGTCGGCGCCATCGGCCATGTGGACGTCCACCCCAATTCGCGCAACGTCATTCCCGGCAGGGTGGTCTTCACCATCGATTTCCGCTCCCCGCACCAGGACATCCTCGACGCGATGAAAGCCCGCTTTGAGGCCGAAGCGCAGGCGATTGCCGAAGAGCTGGGGTTAACGATGGAGATCGAGATCGCCGGCCATTTCGATCCCGTCACCTTCGACGAAAATTGCGTCGCCGCCATCCGCAATGCCGCCGAGCATTTGGGCTACTCGCACCGCAACATCGTTTCGGGCGCCGGCCATGACGCCTGCTGGATCAACAAGCTCTACCCCACCGCCATGGTCATGTGCCCCTGCGTTGACGGCCTGAGCCACAACGAGGCGGAAGAAATCTCAAAGGAATGGGCCACCGCCGGCGCCGACGTGCTGCTGCACGCGGTGCTGGAAACCGCGGAGGTGGTGGGGTGATGAAGAAAGGCCCCCTCACCCGGCTGCTGCGCAGCCGACCTCTCCCCCAAAGGAGAGGTGGTGCTGGGGCTTTTTCGTCTGCCACTACCCACCTCTCCTTTAGGGAAAGGCGCAAGCGGCGGGTGGAGGGAGCCTTATGACCACGCTCAAGACGAAGTTCGCGGCAAAGGCCGCCAAAGCGCTTCGAGGGCGAATGACCGATGCCGAGCACAAGCTCTGGTATCACCTAAGGAACCGCAAATTCTATGGCTTCAAATTCGTGCGCCAAGCGCCGGTAGGCCCTTACATTGCAGATTTCTCCTGCCGGGAAGCGGATCTAATCGTCGAAGTCGATGGCGGACAACACGCTAAATCGGCACACGATGCACACCGCGACACGGTTTTCGCAGAGCATGGCTATGCGGTTTTGCGCTTTTGGAACAATGATGTTCTCGCAAATATCGAGGGCGTACTGATCACATTGGCGCACCATCTTGAAAAGGCCCCCTCACCCGGTCTTCGCTATGCGAAGCCCGACCTCTCCCCCAAGGGAGAGGTGAAACGACGGCCGTCGCCACTGATTACCTCTCCCTTAGGGGGAGAGGTCGACGCGAAGCGGCGGGTGAGGGGGCCTTTACCAAAAGACGAAGGGACATCATCATGAGCACCGTCATCAAAGGTGGCACGATCGTCACCGCCGACCTCACCTACAAGGCCGACGTCAAGATCGAAGGCGACACCATCGTCGAGATCGGCCCGAACCTCTCCGGCGATGAAACCCTCGATGCCACCGGCTGCTATGTGATGCCCGGCGGTATCGATCCGCATACGCATCTCGAAATGCCCTTCATGGGCACATATTCGAGCGACGATTTCGAGTCCGGCACCCGGGCCGCGCTCTCGGGCGGCACGACGATGGTTGTCGATTTCTGCCTCCCCAGCCCCAACCAGTCGCTGCTCGAAGCGCTCTCCATGTGGGACAACAAATCGGGCAAGGCTTCCTGCGATTATTCCTTCCACATGGCGATCACCTGGTGGGGCGAGCAGGTGTTCGATGAGATGGAAGAGGTGGTGAAAAAAGGCATCACCACCTTCAAGCACTTCATGGCCTATAAGGGCTCGCTCATGGTCAATGACGATGAGCTCTATGCCAGCTTCCAGCGCTGTGCCGCGCTCGGCGCCTTGCCGCTCGTTCATGCCGAAAATGGCGATATCGTCGCGGAGAAATCGGCGCGCCTGCTCGCCGAAGGTAACAATGGCCCCGAGGCTCATGCCTATTCCCGCCCGCCCGAGGTCGAAGGCGAAGCCACCAACCGCGCCATCATGATCGCCGATATGGCTGGCGTGCCGCTCTATGTCGTCCACACAAGCTGCGAGGAAAGCCACGAGGCCATCCGCCGGGCGCGGCAGAAGGGGGTGCGGGTCTATGGCGAGCCGCTGATCCAGCATCTCGTCCTGGATGAAAGCGAATATTTCGACAAGGATTGGGACCACGCCGCCCGGCGCGTGATGAGCCCGCCCTTCCGCAACAAGCAGCATCAGGATTCGCTCTGGGCCGGCCTCGCCGCCGGCTCGCTCCAGGTGGTCGCCACCGACCATTGCGCCTTCACCACCGACCAGAAGCGAACCGGGATCAACGATTTCACCAAGATACCCAATGGCACCGGCGGCCTCGAAGATCGTATGCCGCTGCTCTGGACCTATGGGGTGAACACCGGCCGGCTGACCATGAACGAGTTCGTCGCCGTCACCTCCACCAATATCGCCAAGATCCTCAACTGCTACCCGAAAAAGGGTGCGATCCTCCCGGGCGCAGACGCCGATCTCATCGTCTGGGACCCCAAGCGAAGCAAGACCATCTCGGCCAAGACCCAGCAGTCTGCCATCGACTACAACGTCTTCGAGGGGCACGAGGTCACCGGCCTGCCGCGCTTCGTCCTGACTCGCGGCAAGGTTTCGGTCGAGGAAGACACCATGAAGCACGAGCCCGGCCACGGCCAGTTCGTCGCCCGCGAGCCGAACATGCCGGTCAACACCGCGTTTTCGAAGTGGAAGGAACTGACCGCCCCGCGCAAGATCGAGCGCAGCGGCATTCCGGCCAGCGGGGTCTGATCTGAATGAATGGGACGCTTCGGAAGGCCCCCTCACCCGGCTGCTTCGCAGCCGACCTCTCCCCCAAAGGAGAGGTGAAAAGGCGAGGCGATGGCGGGGAATTACCTCTCCCTTGGGGGAGAGGTCGGCGCGTAGCGGCGGGTGAGGGGGCCTTTCTTTGACTGAAGTCGTTTCCGCTCAAAACCTCGGCCTCACCTTCGAAACTGCCGACGGCCCCGTCCACGCGCTCTCGGACGTCGACCTCACCATTTCCAAAGGCGAGTTCGTCTCGTTCATCGGCCCCTCGGGCTGCGGGAAAACCACCTTCCTGCGGGTCATCGCCGATCTCGAACGGCCCACTTCCGGCACCATCACGGTCAACGGCACTTCGCCCGAACAGGCGCGCAAGGATCGTGCCTATGGCTATGTTTTCCAGGCCGCCGCGCTTTATCCCTGGCGCACCATCGAGCGCAACGTTGCGCTGCCACTCGAGATCATGGGCTATTCAAAATCCGAGCAGCAGGAACGGATTGCCCGCACGCTCGCCATGGTGAACCTCTCGGGGTTCGAGAAGAAATATCCCTGGCAGCTCTCGGGCGGCATGCAGCAGCGCGCCTCCATCGCCCGCGCCCTGGCCTTCGATGCGGACCTCCTCTTGATGGACGAACCGTTCGGTGCGCTCGACGAGATCGTGCGCGATCATTTGAACGAACAGCTCCTCGACCTTTGGGCGAAAACCAACAAGACCATCTGCTTTGTCACCCACTCGATCCCCGAAGCGGTCTACCTCTCAACCAAGATCGTGGTGATGAGCCCGCGCCCCGGCCGGGTGACCGATATCATCGAATCTACCCTGCCGCGCGAGCGCCCGCTGGAGGTGCGCGAAACGCCCCAATTCCTCGAAATCGCCGCCCGCGTCCGCGAGGGATTGCGGGCCGGGCATCCGCAAGAGGAATAGGCGATGAGGCGGCTGGGCGAGAGCAGCTTGGTTCCGATCGCGGTGGTGGTCATCGCCATCGTCGCCCTGTGGTATCTCTTCGCGATCATCCTCAATACGCCCTGGCAGCAATCGGTCTATACGCGGGGCGATGGCGCGGTGGTGCCCTTCACCCAGTTCCTGGCCGACGTATTCTCCCAGCAGCGTCCGGTGCTGCCCGCTCCGCACCAAGTCGCCGTCGAGTTCTACAATTCGGTTTTTATCGCCCCTGCAAATACGCCGCGCAGCCTCATCTTCCACGCCTGGATCACGCTCTCGGCCACTGGGCTGGGCTTTCTGTTCGGCACGCTGCTCGGTATCGGGCTGGCGGTGTTGATCGTCCATAACCGGGCGATGGATCGCTCGCTCATGCCCTGGATCATCGCCAGCCAGACAATCCCCATCCTCGCCATCGCCCCGATGATCGTCGTGGTGCTCAACTCGGTGGGACTGACCGGGCTGATCCCCAAGGCGCTGATCTCGACCTATCTCTCCTTCTTCCCCGTGGTTGTAGGCATGGTCAAAGGCTTCCGCAGCCCCGAGGCCATCCACCTCGATTTGATGCGTACCTACAACGCGTCCGGCAGCCAGGTGTTCTGGAAACTGCGCTGGCCGGCGGCGGTGCCCTATCTTTTCACCTCCATGAAAGTGGGCGTCGCCGCGTCCCTGGTCGGGGCCATCGTGGGCGAACTCCCCACCGGCGCGGCGGGCGGGCTGGGCTCGCGGCTGCTGGCCGGCTCCTATTACGGCCAGACCACGCAGATCTGGGCCGCGCTTTTGATGGCGGCGGCGCTTTCGGCGGCGCTGATCTTTTTGATCGGCGGCATCGAAAAGCTCACCCGGAAAGCCATGGGAGCGCCGGCATGAATACCGGCTGGATCATCACCGCACTCGCGGTCTGGCTCGCCGGCTGGGGCGTCAACGAATTCCTCGTGCGCGTCCGCGCTCGCGACCGGACGACACGCGCGGCGATCAACGTCGCCGTCCCGGTCATTTTCGGCGTCGTGCTGCTGGTCATCTGGGAAGGGCTGGTGCGCGGGTTCAACGTGCCCGCCGTCCTCCTGCCGCCGCCATCGGCCATCTGGGCGCGGCTTCTCGCCTCGATCCCCAACCCCATCTGGCCAGACTTTCAGCAAACGTTCCTCAAATCGGTGCTGATCGGCTACGCCATCGGCTGCGGCTCGGCCTTCCTCGTCGCCATCGCCATCGACCGCTCGCCATTCCTCAAGCGCGGGCTGCTCCCGGTGGGCAATTTCGTTTCCGCGCTGCCGCTGGTCGGCATCGCGCCCATCATGGTCATGTGGTTCGGCTTCGATTGGCAGTCGAAAGCCGCCGTGGTCGTGGTGATGACCTTCTTCCCGATGCTGGTGAACACCGTGGCCGGTCTCAACGCCACCGGGACAATCGAAAAGGACCTGATGCGCACCTATGCGGCCGGGTATTGGCAAACGCTTGTCAAATTGCGCTTGCCCATGGGCTGGCCCTTCATCTTCAATGCACTCAAGATCAATTCGACCCTGGCGCTGATCGGCGCCATCGTCGCAGAATTTTTCGGCACCCCGGTCGTGGGGATGGGGTTCCGAATATCCGCGGCCATCGGACGACTGCAAGTCGATATGGTCTGGGCCGAGATCGCGGTGGCCGCGGTCGCCGGCTCGCTGTTCTACGGGGTGATCGCGCTTATCGAGCGCGCCGTCACCTTCTGGCACCCGTCGATGCGTGGGGGACGGGCGCGCTGAACGAACCGCAGACCGCGCGCGGCAAATGCGCGGCCTGCGGCCATTGAATGTGCTGGCGGAGCATGGCGCTCCGTCCGCGTTCGCTCAAAGGGGAACCACATCATGAAGCCTTTCAAGATTGCAGCCATGGCCGGCGTATTGCTCGCCACGGCTTCGCCCGTTTTCGCGCAGGATCTTTATCCGCTCACCTTTCAACTCAAATGGGTCAATCAGGGCCAGTTCGCCGGTTATCTGGTGGCCAAGGATCTTGGCTATTACGAAGAAGCCGGGCTCGATGTCACAATCAATCCCGGCGGTCCCGACATCGCGCCAGAGCAGGTGATCGCCGGCGGCGGCGCCGATGTCATCACCACATGGATGGCCGCCGGACTTGCGGCGCGCGAGCGCGGCGTGCCGCTGGTCAACATTGCCCAGCCTTTCGCTGGCACGGCGCTCGAAATGGTCTGTTCGGAAGAAAGCGGGGTTACGTCCACCGACGATTTCCCGGGCAAGACGCTCGGCGTCTGGTTCTTCGGCAATGAATACCCCTTCTATGCCTGGATGGCCCAATTGGGCCTGCGCACCGATGGCAGTTCCGAGGGCGTGGAAGTTCTGCGCCAGGCGTTCTCGGCCGATCCGCTCCTGCAGGGCCAGGCCGATTGCATCTCGGTCATGCGCTACAACGAATATAAGCAGGTGCTCGACGCCGGTATTCCCGAAGACAGCCTCACCCTTTTCAACTTCGCCGACGAGGGCGTGGGCATGCTTGAAGACGGGCTCTACGTCATGGAGGACCGGCTTGAAGATCCCGAATTCGTCGAGGCCATGGTCGCCTTCGTCGAAGCCTCCATGCGCGGCTGGGAATATGCCGAAGCCAACCCCGAGGAGGCCGCCCAGATCGTCCTCAACAACGATATGTCCGGCGCTTTGACACTGGACAGCCAGACTTATCAGGTCATCGAGGCCGCCGCTCTGGTTGGCGATACGCCTGCGCTCGATGTCGAAGCGTATGAGCAAACCGTAGCGACGCTGCTCTCCGCCGTCTCCCCGGACAATCCGGCCATCACCGCTGAGCCCGAAGGGGCCTACACCACGGTCGTCACCGACCAGATCGAGTAGCCGGAAAACAAAATCGAGTTTGGGAAAGAGGCGGAACCTTCCGCCTCTTTTTGTGTTCGCCTGATGCATTTTGCCTCTCCCAACAGGCGCGCGAACACGATAGAGCGGTGGGGGGAGCGCGCCGCGCCCGGAGGGCATGCAGGGCGCTAAAATCCAAAACGATTTGGACGGCCATGCGGCCGGGACAGGAGAAACCAACATGACGATCAAGGCGCTCGTCTGGGGCGAGAACGTTCATGAGCAGAAAAGCGAAATCGTTGCCGGGCTCTATCCCAATGGCATGCACGCCCAGATCGCTTCCTTGCTCGAGATGGATTCCGGCATTACGGCATCCACCGCAGTGTTGCAGGACCCCGAGCATGGACTGACCGAGGACGTTCTGGCGCAAACCGATGTGCTGATCTGGTGGGGCCATGCCGCCCATGGCGATGTCCAGGACGAGATCGTCGAGCGCGTGGCCCAGCGCGTCTGGGAAGGGATGGGGCTGATCCTTCTCCACTCGGCGCATTTCTCCAAGATATTCAAGCGCCTGATGGGCACGCCCTGCGCTCTCAAGTGGCGCGAGGCGGGCGAGCGCGAGCGCATCTGGGTCGTCAATCCGCGCCACCCCATCGCCGAGGGGCTGCCCGAGCATTTCATCCTCGAAAACGAGGAGATGTATGGCGAGCCGTTCTCGGTGCCCGAGCCGCTCGAAACGGTCTTCATCTCCTGGTTCCAGGGCGGCGAAGTGTTCCGCTCCGGCATCACCTATCGGCGCGGCGCCGGCAATATCTTCTATTTCCGCCCCGGCCACGAAACCTATCCCACCTATCATGACGCGACGGTGGGCAAGGTGCTGCGCAACGCCGTCAAATGGGCGCATAATCCGCAGCCGGCCCTCACCACCATCAATGATGCGCCGAACGTGCCGGTGGAAAAGGCACCCGAGGCCATAAAGGAGCGTGGGCCCAAGCTGCATAAGCCGGGCGAAGAAGGCTACCGGTAACACATTCGATCATCGATCTATCGCGGGAGGCGCAGCATGCGTCTTGTGATCCTTGGCACGGGCAACATGGCGGCCAGCCATGCGGCTCATTTCGCCGCAATCGAAGGTGTCGAGATCGTCGGCGCCATCGATACCAATTCCGAGCGTGCCTCGCGCTTCGCGCACAGCTATCAGATCCCGCGCACCTTCTCCTCGCTCGATGACGCGCTCGATTGGGGCGCCTTCGACGCGGTGGCCAACGTCACGCCCGATCGGTTCCACTATCAGACGTCCATGCAGGCCATTGCCGGCGGCAAGCATGTCTTTTGCGAAAAGCCGCTGGCCACTCACTACGATCATGCCATCGAAATGGCAGAAGCCGCCGAAAAGGCAGGGCTGATCAACATGGTCAACCTCACCTATCGCAACGTGGCCGAACTGCAGAAATTCCGCCAGCTCGTCGACGAAGGCACGATCGGGGAGATAAAGCACGTCGAAGCCAGCTATCTGCAGAGCTGGCTGGTTTCGCGCGCCTGGGGCGACTGGCGAACCGATCCCACCTGGCTCTGGCGCCTGTCGACCGCCCATGGCTCGAACGGCACGCTGGGCGATATCGGGGTGCATATCCTCGATTTTGCCGTGTTCGGCATCAACTCGCCCATCGAAAACGCCTTCTGCCGCCTGCGCGCCTTCGACAAGGCGCCCGATGGGCGGATCGAGGATTATGTTCTCGATGCCAATGACAGCTTCACCATGAGCCTCGAATTCGGCTCCGGCGCCCTTGGCGTCGTCCACGCCACCCGCTGGGCGTCGGGCTATCTCAATACCCTGCGGCTGCGCGCCTATGGAGACAAGGGCGGGCTCGAGGTCCAGCACGGCATGAACGGCTCCTCGCTGCAGATCTGCGTGGGCGATGATGTGGAAATGGCCCAATGGCAGCCGGTCCAGGTCGAGCCGGTGCCTACCAATTACCACCGCTTCGCCCAAGCCGTCGCCACCGGCATCAACGGCGATCCCGGCTTCCGCTACGCCGCCGAACTCCAGAAGGTGCTCGACCTGGGCTTCGTCTCAAACGAAAAGCGCCAGGAAATCGCCGTCGGCTAGCAAGCGTGATCGCGAAAGCGCCCTCCAGAGCGCGATTACCCCCGGAACGGGGTTGGCGACGATGGAAAGCACCGCCTCAAACTCACCCTGTCGTTCCGGGACTTGTTCCCGGAATCCAGCACCGCACTTGCCATGAGCATCGACCGTTGAGGGCAAAAGAAAAGGGCGCGTCACCGGACGCGCCCTTCTCATTTATCGGCAGTAGCCTTTATTCGACAACCGTGATCCGGCCATCGGTATAGGGGGTGTATTCACCGCCCAATTCGGCGATGTAATCGGCCAGAACCTGTTCCAGCGGCGGGCCGAAGTCGTAGGGGTTGTCGCCTTCGGCAAAGGTGCCGTAGCCGTCGCCGCCGCCACGCATGTAGTTGTTGGTGGCGATGGTGTAGGTGGCTTCTTCGTCGATCGGCACCCACTCGCCGGCTTCGTCCTGCACCATCACGTCGCTGATGCGTTCACCGACGGGGTTGGCGAGGGTATAGGCGTATTGCAGCCCGGCGACCTGCGGGAAGCGGCCGGCGCCACCCTCGACATCGGATACACCGTTTTCAAGCGCGTCGATCACGTCGGCACCCGAGATTTCGACGGTGGCCAGGGTGTTGGAGAAGGGCAGCACGGTGATGACTTCACCCATGGTGATGTCGCCGGCGTCGATAGACGCGCGCAGCCCGCCGCCGTTCTGGATGGCGATATCGGCGCCCGTGGCCTCGAGCATCGCGTCTGCAACCAGGTTACCCATGGTGCATTCCTCGACACGGCAGACTTCACGGCTGCCTTCGAGGGGCTCGGTGGTCGAACCGATGACCTCTTCCATCAGGGCCAGGATCGGCTCTTCGAGTTCTGCAAGGCGGGCCACATACTCTTCGTTGGGGGTGATCGAAGCATCGATCAGGATCGGATCGCCTTCGGCCGAGATCACATTGCCTTCCGCGTCCCAGGTGACGACCAGGTCGCCCAGATATTTGGCATAGGAATAGGCGGTGACGACCGGCACTTCATTGCCGTCCGGCCCGTTGATCAGGGTGGGGTAGCCGCCGGCCGCCTTCTCGTCGGTGTTGGACAGCAGCGTGTGCGAGTGTCCGCCCACGATCACGTCGATGCCCGGCACGTTGGAGGCGATTTCCAGGTCGACGGTGAAGCCCACATGGGTCACCGCGATGATCTTGTTGATGCCTTCGGCTTCGAGCGATTCCACCTGCGCGGTGAGGCTCTCGAACACGTCCTCGAATTCCACGCCATCGCCGGGCGAAGAGGTCTCGTCGGTGTCTTCGGCCAGCGCCGAAACGAAGCCGATCTGCTCGCCGCCGATTTCCATGACATGGGTGCCCGGAATGCGGCCTTCGAGCAGCGGCTCGTTTTCCACATTGGTGTTGCCCGAAATGATCGGGAAATCCACCGCATCGAGCAGCTTGGCCAGCTCTTCGGGGCCGTCGTCGAATTCGTGGTTGCCCACGGCCATCAGTTCGATGCCCAGGTCATTGGCGAATTCGGAAATGATCTCGCTGCGGTAATGGGTATAGAACAGCGAACCCTGGAACTGGTCGCCCGCATCGAGCAGCACCACGTTCTCGCCTTCGAGTTCGGCGCGCTTGTCGTCGATCGCGGTTTTCAGGCGCGCGATGCCGCCGAAGCATTCCCCTGCCGCGTCGGTTTCCGCGTCGCAGTTGGAATCGGTGTCGGTGATCGGGCCGAAGCGCGAGTGGAAATCGTTGATGTGCAGGATGTTGAGCGTGAACTCGCCGTCCTGGGCGTTGGCCGGGCCGGCCAGCCCAGCGAGCAGCGCCAGCGCCGATGCGCCGAGCAGCAGATGTTTCATGTCCCTGTTCCCTTTGTCGTGTGAGACGTGCACCGCCTCTATTCCATGCATTTGCGACGGTTCGATTACAGGCCGACGCCCTGCATATACGGGCAAGTCAAACACAGTTGACCATGGCTGAAAAGCCTGAATTTTGACCGGGTGGTCAATATATGACGATTTTGTCATGCACCCGATTGTGAGCGGGAACGTGTAACAATCGGCGGCGAAACGTCGTATGTATCGTGCGGACGCGGAGGAGAGTGATGAGCACAGTGGAGCGAGCCGCAACGCGCGATGTCGATACCGGCGCCGAGCCCCGACCCATCGTCATCAAGCGTCAGTCGATCTGGACCCGTCTCACCCATTGGGTGTGGGTGATCTGCCTGTTCTTCCTGCTGTTTACCGGGCTGCAGATCTTCAACGCCCATCCCAGTCTCTATATCGGCCAGCAATCGGGATTCGAATTTTCCAATTCGATCTTTTCGATCAGCGCTCAATACAAGCCAGACGGTTCGATCGGCGGATATACGACGATCTTCGGCAACACCTTCGAGACTACCGGCATTTTCGGCTATTCGGGGCCGGAGGGGCAGGAGAGGGTGAGGGCCTTTCCCGCCTGGCTGACCATTCCGTCCTATCAGGATCTCGCCACCGGTCGGATCGTGCACTTCTTCTTCGGCTGGCTTTTGGTCGCCACCATGTTCGTTTGGTTTCTCGCCAGCTTCATCAACGGCCATTTGCGCCGCGATATCATTCCCAATGGCGCCGATATCAGGTCCCTGCCGCGCGATGTCGCCGCGCATGCGCGGCTTCGCTTCCATCACACGCGTCACTACAACGTGCTGCAGAAATTGAGCTATGGCATCGTCCTGCTCATCCTGTTTCCGCTGATCGTCCTCACCGGTCTCACCATGTCTCCGGGCATGGATGTGGCCTGGCCGTGGCTGGTCGATCTGTTCGGCGGCCGGCAGACGGCGCGCACCATCCATTTCATCGTCATGGTGCTGCTGGTGGGCTTTTTCATCATCCATATCGTCATGGTGTTGCTGGCCGGGCCCATCAACACGATGCGCTCGATGATCACCGGGCGTTACCGTATCGATCCAGAACCCGAGGCAGAGCAATGAGCCGCATCGTCCTCAACCGCCGCAAGTTCCTTACCGCCTCGGCTGGCGGAGTTGCCGGATTGGCCCTGGCCGGCTGCGACCAGTTCGACGCGGTGTTGCGTCCCGGTCATCCGATCCGCGATACCATGGCGGCTGCAAACGAACTCACCTATACAGCCCAGCGCGCTCTCTTGGGCCGCGAGGCGCTAGCTCGCGAGTTCGCCGAAAGCGAAATCCGCCAGGGCATGCGCCCCAATGGTTCGGTCGATCCCGACAGCCCCGAATATCTGTTCCTGGCCAGGAACAATTTCTTCCACTATCGCCTGCGCGTCGATGGCCTCGTGGAAACGCCGCGGGAATATTCGCTCGCCGAGCTGCGCAACATGCCAGCCCGTACCCAGATCACCCGGCACGATTGCGTCGAGGGCTGGAGCTGCATCGCCAAATGGACCGGCGTGCCCCTGGCGAGCGTTCTCGATGAGGTCAGGCCGCATTCGAATGCACGCTACTGCGTCTTCCACTGCTTCGACTATTATGGCGGCAGCGCCACCGGCGCGCCCTATTACGAAAGCATCGACATGATCGATGCCCGCCATCCGCAAACCATCCTTGCCTACGGCATGAACGACGCCACCCTCCCGATCGCCAACGGCGCCCCGCTCCGCGTGCGGGTCGAACGTCAGCTCGGCTACAAGATGGCCAAATATATCCGGCGCATCGAACTTGTCGAAAGCTTCGCCCAAATCCATCGCGGCAAGGGCGGATACTGGGAGGATCGGGGTTACGATTGGTATGCGGGGATCTAGGACCCGAGGCTGCCGATGGTTACCTCTCCCTTGGGGGAGAGGTCGCCGCGAAGCGGCGGGTGAGGGGCCTTAAACTCAGACCGTCTTTCCGGAACTTGTCCCGGCATCCAGTACAGCGCTGCCCCGCGCACAAGCGCGTAGCTGCGTCCACCCGCCTAGCCGCCGACGATAAACGGCTCCTCAAAGAAAAACTCTTCCAGGTTGACCCCGTCTCCGCCGCGATCCACCACCAGAAAGTCCCCTTCCTGCTCGAGCGGGGTCAGCACCCCGTGCCAGACATTGCGTCCGATATTGATCCCCACGCCCGGTCGGGTCAGAAAGACCAGCGGCGTCCCCGGCCGTCCACCTTCATCGGGTGCCACGATCACCAGGAACGGCCGGTCGTGCAGCGGCATGAACGCCTGCGAACCCAGCGGATGGCGTTCGACCATCTTCAGGGTCAGCGGCAGTTCATAGGGCTGGCCGCGAAAGATCGAGATCAGCGTTCGTCCGTTCTCGCCACCGATCTCCACGTTGGCGAGATCATGAAAGCGCTCGGTCATCCCGTTGTTGATCGGGTAGTGATGCGCGCCCTCTGTGGTCAGCACCTGCCCGAAGGGCGCAAACGCTTCCGGGCTCAACGGCGCGATGGCGATCGCCCGGCTCATGGGCGGCTCAGCTTGGCGTGGCGGTTGACGTCCTTGTAGAGCAGATAGCGGAATTTCCCCGGTCCGCCGGCATAGCAGGCCTGCGGACAGAAGGCGCGCAGCCACATATAGTCGCCCGCCTCGACCTCCACCCAATCCTGATTCAACCGGTAAACGGCCTTGCCTTCAAGGACATAGAGCCCATGTTCCATCACATGCGTCTCGGCAAACGGGATCACCGCACCGGGTTCGAAAGTCACGATGTTGACGTGCATGTCGTGGCGCAGGTCGGCGGGATCGACGAACCGCGTCGTCGCCCATTTGCCGTCGGTCCCCGGCATGGCGATGGGCTCGACCTCATGGTCGGACGTAACGAACGGCTCGGGCGTATCGAGCCCTTCCACCTTCTCATAGCGCTTGCGCACCCAATGAAAGCGCACCGGTTCGCTCCCCGCATTGGCAACGCTCCAGGTGCTGGCCGGTGGAATGTATGCATATCCTCCCGGCTCCAACCGATGCGTCGCGCCCGCGATCGTCAGCGTCAACGTACCCGCGACGACGAACAGCACCCCTTGCGCTTCGGGGTCCGCCTCCGGCCTCTCGCTCCCGCCTCCGGGCTCCACCTCCATGATGTATTGGGAAAACGTCTCGGCAAACCCCGACAACGGGCGCGATAGCACCCACAGTCGCGTCTTGTCCCAGAAGGGCAGGGCGCTGGTCACGATATCGCGCATCACCCCTTTGGGGATCACCGCATAGGCTTCGGTGAACACCGCGCGGTCGGTCAATAGCTGGGTCTGTCCAGGGTGCCCGCCGATCGGGCTGGCATAGGTGCGGTCGGTCATGTGCGACTCTGATGTTTTTTGCCTCGAGCCCGAGTGATAGCGCAGAAACGGGCAGGGGAACATGGCTGGGATGCGGCCGCCAGCACCCGGCGTCTGGCTCCGCGACCGTACAACCGACCCGAACACATGCCTCGCACCTCCGTCCTCTCCATGCCCCATCCTCCCCGTGCTCCATCCTCTTCTCGGTTCACTCTCTTGCTCCATTCCCCACCCGTGTCGCGCCGGGCTTGACCCGGGGCAACACGGTGGGGGTGAGGCAGGGCACTGCACCGTCTCCAACCCTCACCACGCTCCACTGCGGAGGTCTCCGGCAGCCCAACTGCTTATCCCCACCATCACAACCCCCCAACCGTCATCCCGGCCTTGGGCCGGGATCCAGTACACTCAGCGCCTGAGCCCCAGCCGTAACGCTCGCCCAAGAGCCCCCTTCTCCCCTGGTGGGAAGGCCATGAGAGCGGAACCTGCCCCTCGCGAAGGCGGGGGGCTCGAGTGGCAGGCCGGAGGGCGGATGAAGGGGCGCTGAGCTTCAACAACCGCCATGGTGGCCGCTGATATGCCGAGCCCCCTCATCCGACCGCTTCGCGGCCACCTTCTCCCACCAGGGGAGAAGGGTACGGGGGTACACACCAGCACAGAGCTCCTGGCTTCTCTCAGGACCATGCCCCAAGAGCCCCCTTCTCCCCTGGTGGGAGAAGGGCCGGGGATGAGGGGGGCGCGGAGCTTGCATCATCGCAAGAGCCGAAAACGGCGCGCATACCTTGCCCGGGTCAAGCCCGGGGTGACACGGTGGGGGTGAGGCAGGGCACAGCCCCCGCCTCCGGCCCTCAACACGCTCCACCGCCGAGGTCTCCGGCAGCCCAACGGCTTATCCCCACCATCAGCCCACCACCGTCATCCCGGCCTTGAGCCGGGATCCAGTACACTCAGCGCCTGTGCCCCAGCCGCAACGCTCCCCCAAGAGCCCCCTTCTCCTCTGGTGGGAGACTTCGAACCGTCCTTTGGCCAATCGTGCCGGTGGCACGATTAGAGGTGAGAAGGCCATGAGAGCGGAGCCTGCCCCTCGCGAAGGCGGGGGCTCGAATGGCAGGGGATGAGGGGGCGCTGAGCTTGCGTCATGGCAAGAGCCGGGACCGGCGTGCATACCTTGCCCCGGGTCAAGCCCGGGGTGACACGCTGGGGGAGATGTCGGCGATTGCTCCCAAGGCAGGCTTTGCAAAAAACTTATCCCCGCCCCCTGCGCTTGCCCCATACTCCCCCTCACGACCCCGCGCATATGGACGCAAGCGCTACGAACGTTTGGGCGGGATTGGTTCGGGTTCCTCACGGGGCGCCGTGGGGGAGGCCCAAAGCGGACAGATGGCCGGATGTGGATAAAAGGTGTGAGCGGACCACCAATCCAATCACTCCCACGTCGCACCGGGGAAACCCGGAGGGGCAGCGGGAAATCATCGGCAACGGTGGCTTCCCAACAACCCCCAGCCCGAGAAGCCGCCATAAGCCCAAAATCCCGGACGCATGGGGCGATGGAAGCTTCATACTAACAAATACAGCACGAGGCGTTCATCGCCCCAGGCCGTCTATCCCGTCACAACCCGAGGCCCATGGCCGTCGGAGGTTTTCTCATGCCCCAATTTCAGTCTCCAGCCGCGACATCAGGCTCACCGCGTTTCGGGCGTAGTCACCGATCCAGCGGTCATGAATGGATTTGATCGGCAGCGCGTTGAGGTGGTTCCACCGTTCGCGCCCCTCCTTGCGGGCCACGATCAATCCCGCTGCCTCAAGCACCTTCATGTGTTGCATCACCGTGCAGCGGTCGATCTCGGGAAACAGCGCAACGAGTTGCCCGGTGGTTTTCGGCTCATCCTTCAAGGCATCGAGTATCGCCCGCCGCCGCCGGTCGGCCAGTGCCTTGAAGATCTTGTCCGAATCATCGTCACTTGACATGTTATAAATTTATAACATAATAGCGAAAACGCAAGGAGAGGTGAGGAAATGGACTTCAAATTCACGGTATCGGGCCGGATATCCAAGCCGGTGCACGAGGTGTTCGAGGCGGTGGCCGATCCCAGGAAGCTCTCGGGCTATTTCACCACCGGCGGGGCCCAGGGCCGGCTGGAAACCGGCGCCACGGTCACCTGGGACTTCCACGATTTCCCCGGCGCATTCCCGGTTCATGTGGCCGAGGTCGTGCCGGACGAAAAGATCGTCCTCACCTGGGGCGCTCCGCCCGAGCCTGACGATTCAGGCGAATACGAGACCACCGTCACCATGAGCTTCGAGCCGCTCGACAATAATACCCGCACGCTCGTCTCGATCACCGAGGAAGGCTGGAAGCAGACCGAAACGGGTCTAAAATCCTCCTACGGCAATTGCGAGGGCTGGACGGGCATGCTCGCTGCCATGAAGGCTTATGTCGAACATGGCATCAATCTGCGAGAAGGCTTTTACAAATGACCGGTACCGTCACAGCGGTCGCACGGCACACGTTCGTCACTCTCGCGCCCGAGCAAGTCTATGATTCCTGGGTCGACCCGGCAAAGGTGCGCGCGTGGGGGGATCACAATCTCAAGGAACGCGATCCGTCCTCCACCGTGACCCGGATCGAGATCGATCCTAAGGTCGGCGGGCGGTTCCTCTTCGCTGATGTCCGCGACGGAGAAGAAACCGAGACCTGGGGCTATTACCGCGCCCTGGAACGGCCGAACCGGCTCGTTTTCACCTGGTTCACCAGCCCCGAAGAGGAAGAAGAGGACAATTCCACGGTCACTCTCGAACTCTCTGCTCAGGGCGCCGGCTGCCTCGCCACCATGAGCCACGAGATGAGCGCGGAATGGGCCGATTATATCGAACCCACGGCCAACGCCTGGAAGGGTATGCTCAGATCGATCGAGGAGACCGCCGATGAGCGATGACGAAACGCAGATCCGCGCGCTGGTCCGGAAGTGGATGGACGCCAGCATCGCTGGCGAGGCCGCCACGGTGCTCGATCTCATGGCCGACGATGTGGTCTTCACCGTTGTCGGCCGCGAACCGTTCGGCAAGGAGACTTTTGCCGCGCTCTCGCAGGGCAACCCGACGGGCATGTCGATCGAGGGCAGCAACGAGATCGTCGAATTGCAGGTGCTCGGCGACTGGCCCTTCACCCGCAACAAGATCGCGCTCCGCGTCCGGTCCGAGGGAAACCCGCCAATGTCGCGCTCGGGCTACACACTGACCCTGTTCCGCAAGGAGCCGGATGGCCAATGGCGGCTGGCGCGCGATGCCAATCTCGTCACGGCCGATCAGCCCGCGTAAAGCGCCTCGATCCGCAATTGCGCGATGCGCTCCACCTGCGCGCAGGCGGTGGCGAATTCGGTGTCGCGGTCGTTTTCGATGCGGCGCCGGAACGCCTCCATGATCGAGGCCTTGGTGTTGTCGCGCACCGCGATGATGAAGGGAAAGCCGAACTTTTCAACGTAGCGCGTATTGAGTTCGGTGAAGGTTTCCCGCTCCTCGTCGGTCAGCGCGTCCAGCCCCGCCGAGGCCTGCTCGGCCGTCGAGCTCTCCGTCAGGCGCTTGGCCGCCGCGAGTTTTCCCGCAAGATCGGGATGGGCGCGCAACACGTTCAGCCGCTCGTCCTCCGATGCCATGCGGAACTGGTTGCGCAACGCGAAATGGATGCCGAACGGGGTATCGTTGACCGGCCCCAACTCCGCCTCGAATGCCCGCTGGGCGATGAACGGGGAATGCTCAAAAACGCCGCCAAAGGTCGCCATGAACGTTTCGGCATCCATCTGCGAGGGCACCAGCCTTGCCGGCTGATACGGATAGTTTTCCGCCCAATGCCGCGCGATATCGATCCTCTTGGCCACCCAGACTTTCTCGAACCCTCCGATATATTCGACAAACCGCCTCAGACCTTCGAACCGCCCCGGCTGCCCCACGAGCCGGCAGTGCAGCCCGATCGACATCATCTTGGGCGCCCCTTCCTCCCCTTCACGATAGAGGCAGTCGAACGTGTCCTTGAGGTGGGAGAAGAACTCCTCGCCATTGGCAAATCCCGACGCGGTCACGAACCGCATGTCGTTATTGGCCAGCGTGTAGGGGATGATGAGCTGGGCCTTGGCATTGTGAACCCGCCAATAGGGGAGATCATCGTCATAGGTGTCCGAGATATAGGCAAACCCGCCTTCTTCGGAAACCAGGTCCACCGTGTTGACTGAGCATCGTCCCGTGTACCATCCCAGCGGCCGCGAGCCAGTCGCCACCGCATGCAGCCGCACCGCCTCGGCGATCTGGGCCGCTTCCTCCTCGCGCGGCATGTCCTTGTGCTCGACCCATTTGAGCCCGTGGGAGGCGATCTCCCAATCGGCGTCGAGCATGGCCTGCACCTGCTCGGGGGCCCGCATCAGCGCTGTCGCGACGCCATAGACGGTGACCGGCAATCCGTTTTCGGTAAACAGCCGATGCAGCCGCCAGAACCCCGCCCGTGCGCCGTATTCGTACATGGATTCGATGTTCCAGTGCCGCAGCCCCGCCCAGGGCGTGGCGCCGATCACGTCGGCCAGAAACGCTTCCGAGCCTTGATCGCCATGGAGGACATTGTTCTCCCCGCCTTCTTCGTAGTTGAGCACGAACTGCACCGCCACATTGGCGCCGCCGGGCCAGCAGGCGTGGGGCGGGTTGGGACCATAGCCTCTAAGATCGCGGGGGTAACGCATGGCAGCTCCAGCTAGAAAAGAGGATCACACCTTAGACTCGAATTTTTCGACCATGTGGTAAAAAATTCCGATGCCGCCCCCTTTCGCCTGCCGATTTTTGGGTTGATAGTCGAAAGGATATCCAATGGCGCTTGGAGCTTTGATGACTGGAACAGGACGGCTCACCACTCATGTTCTCGACACCGCCAACGGCCATCCAGCCCGCGGTATGACAATCGATTTCTACCGGGTGGAGGGCGGGAAGGCGATTTTCGAAACCTCGGTCATCACCAATGAAGACGGGCGGTGCGACGAACCGCTGCTCGCGGGCGAGAACCTGACCGAAGGCGCCTATCGGCTGAGCTTTCACGTTGGTGATTATTTCAGCCGCCTCAACGGCATGCCGGCCACCTTCCTCGATATCGTGGCCGTCGATTTCCGGGTGAGCGATCCTGCCGCGCATTATCACGTGCCGCTGCTCGTTTCGCCCTATGGCTATTCCACCTATCGCGGGAGCTGATCCTTGGACCCGCGCGCGGCGATCCGCTTCTATCTCAATGACGATCTGGTCGAACTCACCGATATCGCCCCGGATCGCACATTGCTCGATTTCCTGCGTCTCGATCGGACACTGCGGGGCACCAAGGAAGGCTGCGCCGAAGGCGATTGCGGCGCCTGCACGGTGCTGATCGGTGAGCGCGAGGCTGATGGCGTACGCTACCAGGCCGCAAATGCGTGCATCGGTTTGGTCACCATGCTGGACGGCAAGCATGTGGTGACCATCGAGCATCTGAAAGGCCGCGACGGCGCGCTGCATCCGGTGCAGCAGGCGATGGTCGATTACCACGGCAGCCAGTGCGGCTTCTGCACGCCGGGGTTCGTGATGAGTCTTTACGGGCTATGGCTCACCAATCCCAATCCGTCGGTGCCCGAAATCGAAAAGGCGCTACAAGGCAATCTCTGCCGCTGCACGGGCTATGCGCCCATCGTGCGGGCGGCGCAGGCGGTTTCCAACTATGGCAGTGCGCTCCAAGACGCGCTCAACACCGAACGCGCCACGATCGTGGAAAAGCTGGCGGCGCTCGATGACGGCCGCCGCGTGGTGGTCGAGAGCTCGCGCGGCAAAACCATCATCCCGGCCGATGTGGACGATCTCGCCGCAGTACTCGAGGAAACACCCGAGGCCACCATCGTTGCCGGCGCTACCGATGTGGGCCTCTGGGTCACAAAATTCATGCGCGACATCGCCCCGGTGGTGATCATCGGCCATCTGATGCGCGAGATCGGCATCGAACCTTCCCGCATCATCTTCGGAGCGGGAGTGAGCTACTCGCGCGCGTTCAGAACCATTGCCGAGCACATCCCGCAGATGGCCGGGCTTTTCGACCGTATCGGCGGCGCGCAGGTGCGCAACATGGGCACCATCGGCGGCAACATTGCAAATGGTTCACCCATCGGCGATACCCCGCCGCCGCTGATCGCGCTGGGCGCCGAGGTGACCTTGCGCAAGGGCAATGCGCGCCGCGCGGTAAAGCTCGAGGATTTCTTCATCGCCTACGGCCAGCAGGATCGGGAAAAGGGTGAGTTCGTAGAAGCGGTTTCCGTCCCGCTGCCCAAACCCGACGAGTTGTTCGGCGTCCACAAAGTCACCAAGCGCCGCGACGAGGATATTACGGCCACGCTCGGGGCATTCCGGGTGCGGGTAGCCGACGGTTTGGTGGGCGAAGCGGTGATCGCCTATGGCGGCATGGCGGGCACCCCGAAGCGGGCAAGGACAGTGGAGGCGGCGCTGGTCGGCAAGCCTTGGTCGCTGGAGAGCGTAGAGGCAGCGCTGCCCGCCTTCGAAGAAGATTTCCAACCTTTGACCGATTGGCGGGCGAGCGCCGAATACCGGATGTTGGCGGCGAAGAATCTGCTCAAGCGGTTTTATCTGGAAAGTACGGAAGGACCAGCGCGTATCGTGCGGCATGAGGTGGCGTGATGGAGAATTTCAACCTTTGGGGCACCGCAGAGCTTCCACACGCACGCGCGTCCAAAATTTGGGACACGGCTCCCCCAAGAGCACCCTTCTCCCTTGGTGGGAGAAGGGCCGGGGATGAGGGGGGCGCCGCGCTTCGGCGTGCGACCACGCCTGAGGCTCATCCATGACCGCCCTCGACCCCAAGCCCATCATCCGTGGAGGCGTGCACAAGCCGCAAAAACACGATTCCGGGCACAAGCACGTCTCGGGTACCGCAGAATATATCGACGACATGCTCGAACCGGCCGGTACCCTGCACGCTTATCTCGGGCTTTCCACCTGCGCGCATGGCGAAATCCAGTCGCTCGGGCTCGAAGCTGTCAGAGCGGCCCCCGGCGTGGTCGGCGTCCTCACCGCCCAGGATATCCCCGGCCACAACGACATCTCCCAGCCAGGCAAGCACGACGAGCCGATCTTTGCCGAAGCCAGGGTCGAATTCTTCGGTCAACCGCTCTTTGCCGTCATCGCTACAACCCGCGAGGCAGCGCGGCGGGCGGCGAAGCTGGCGCAGGTGAGCTATACCGAGCTCCCCTTCCTTCCCGACATCCCCACGGCGCGCGAGGCCGGCGGAGCGCTGGTGACGCCGGGCATGAAGCTCGAACGCGGGGACGTGGCCGCCGGTTTTTCCGGCGCCAAGTACCGCATCAGCGGCTCGATGGCCATTGGCGGGCAGGATCATTTCTACCTCGAAGGCCAGATCGCCCTTGCCATGCCCGGCGAGGACGACGAGGTCACCGTCCATTCCTCCACCCAGCACCCCAGTGAGGTCCAGCACATGGTCGGCCATGCGCTGGGCGTCCCCTCCAACGCCGTAAACGTCGTCGTGCGCCGCATGGGCGGCGGGTTCGGCGGCAAGGAGACGCAGGGCAACCTCTTTGCCGTGGTGGCCGCGATCGCGGCTAAAAAGTTCAACCGCGCCGTGAAAATTCGTCCCGATCGCGACGACGACATGATCGCCACCGGCAAGCGGCACGATTTTCTTGTCGACTATGAAGTCGGGTTCGATGATGAAGGTCGGATCGAAGCGGTGAATGCCACCTATGCGGCGCGCTGCGGCTTTTCCGCCGACCTTTCCGGACCGGTTACGGATCGGGCGCTTTTCCACGCCGACAACGCCTATTTCTACCCAAACGTCCGGCTGGTCTCCCAGCCTCTGAAGACCAACACGGTCTCCAACACCGCCTTTCGCGGTTTTGGCGGGCCGCAGGGCATGGTGGGGTGCGAGCGCTGGATCGAGGATATCGCCTATGCCCTGGGCAAGGATCCGCTCGATATCCGCAAGGTCAATTTCTACGGCGATACCGACCGGAACGTCACGCCTTACCACCAACGGGTCGAGGACAACATCATCGCCCGGCTGGTCGATGAACTCGAAACGAGCGCCGAGTATCGCAGGCGCCGGGCCGATATCGTGGCGTTCAACAAATCGTCTCCGGTTTTAAAGCGCGGCATCGCATTGACCCCGGTCAAGTTCGGCATCAGCTTCACCCTCACCGCCTTTAACCAGGCCGGTGCGCTGGTGCACGTCTATCGCGACGGCTCGGTCCATCTCAATCACGGCGGCACCGAAATGGGGCAGGGGCTTTACATAAAGGTGGCCCAGGTCCTTGCCGATTGCTTCCAGATCGATCTCGACAAGGTCAAGATCACCGCAACGACCACGGGCAAGGTGCCCAACACCTCGGCGACGGCCGCCTCCTCGGGGTCGGACCTCAACGGCATGGCCGCCGCCAACGCGGCCGGGCAGATCAAGGACCGATTGGTCCGCTTTGCCATGGAGAAATTCAACGTCCCCGAGGACGCGGTCAGCTTCGAGCCCAATTGCGTCATGGTCGGCAATCAGCGCCATGACTGGGCCGATTTCATCGACCAAGCGTATCTGGCGCGCGTGCAGCTTTCGGCAGCCGGGTTCTACAAAACGCCCGACATCCATTGGGACCGCGCGGCCGGCAAGGGCAAGCCCTTCTACTATTTCGCCTATGGCGCGGCGTGTTCTGAAGTCGTCGTCGATACGCTCACCGGCGAATACATGGTCGATCGGGTCGATATCCTCCACGATGTGGGCAAATCCCTCAATCCGGCCATCGATATCGGCCAGATCGAGGGCGGGTTCGTCCAGGGCATGGGGTGGCTCACCACCGAAGAACTCTGGTGGGACAACAAGGGCCAGCTCCGCACTCACGCGCCCTCGACCTACAAGATTCCCGTGGTTTCCGACGTGCCGAAGATCTTCAACGTCAGGCTCGCCGAGTGGTCGGAAAACAAGGCCCCTACCATTCGGCGCTCCAAGGCCGTGGGCGAGCCACCCTTCATGCTGGCGATCTCGGTGCTCGAGGCCATCTCCATGGCCGTGGCGAGCGTCGCGGACTACAAGATCGCCCCCCGAATGGACGCGCCGGCAACCCCTGAGCGGGTGCTGATGACGGTAGAGCGACTCAAGCGCGAGGCGGGGCGGTGAAGGAACCAACGCTTCGATATCGCGACCAGCGGCAGTGGGTGCCGACAAGCTGCGCCCCCCTCATCCGACCGCTTCGCGGCCACCTTCTCCCACCAGGGGAGAAGGGTAGCCCGCGGCGGCCATTCAGCGAAAACACGAGCGCTTGCCCCTTTTCCTCTGGGAACGGGGCGGGCTCTTTTGGAAGCAGTTGCGGCTCTTTCCGAAGCGCTGCTTCGCGCTGCCCTTCTCCCCCGGTGGGAGAAGGTGGGCTTTCGCGGAGCGAAAGGTCGGATGAGGGGGGCGCTGAGCTTGCGGCGGGGCGCCACCCATGAGCGTTACCCCCCAACAACTCCGAGACTTCCTCGACCGTCATCGCGATACCGTCCTCGTCGAGGTCACCGAAACCAAGGGCTCCACCCCCCGCGAGGCGGGCGCCTGGATGCTGATCGCGCCGACTGCCGAGATCGGCACGATCGGTGGCGGGCAGCTCGAATTCCTCTCCATCGCCCGCGCCCGCGAAGCCATCGCCTCGGGTGAAGCCGCAGCCGCGCTCGACATCCCTCTCGGTCCGGAGATCGGCCAATGCTGCGGCGGCCGCGTCGCCATCGGCATGCGGGCCGTCGATGACGATGTCGCCCGAAGCCTCCGCGCCCGCGCCGAAGCCGAATACGCCGCCAGAACCCATGTCTACGTCTTCGGCGCCGGCCATGTGGGCAACGCCTTGGGCCAGGCGCTCTCGCTTCTCCCCTTCCGGACGCTTTTGGTGGATAACCGCGCCGCCGAAATCGCCCGCGTTCCCCCGGGCGTTGAAGCCAAGCACGTCCCGGTGCAGGAAACGCTGGTGCGCGAGGCGCCGCCGGCCTCCTGCTTCGTCGTTCTCACCCACGATCACGGCCTCGATTTCCTGATCGCCTCCGAAGCGCTGTTGCGCAACGATGCGCTCTATGTCGGGATGATCGGGTCGAAAACGAAACGGGCGACGTTCAAGAGCTGGCTGTCGGACATGGGACACGACCTTGCCCTGATGGATCGGCTGACCATGCCGATCGGCGGGGCGGACGTCAAAGACAAGCGGCCGGAAGTGATCGCGGCCTTGACCGCAGCCGAAATCGTGCGCGCCGTGGCAAAGAATTGAGTTGGGGAACAGATGACCGATTTCACGCTGTTTTGGGAATGGCTGGCCTTCGCCGTGCGCTGGACGCACGTGATCGTGGGCATCGCCTGGATCGGCTCGTCCTTCTATTTCATCGCCCTCGACCTCGGCCTGCGCCGGCACGACAACCTTCCCGCAGGTGTACAGGGCGAGGAATGGCAGGTCCATGGGGGCGGGTTCTACCACATCAACAAATACATGGTCGCCCCGCCCAACCTCCCCGAGCATCTGGTGTGGTTCAAATGGGAGAGCTACACCACCTGGCTCACCGGCTTTGCCATGCTCGCCATCGTCTATTACGCCGGCGCCGATCTCTTCCTCGTCGACCGCACCGTTTTCGACGTTGGCGCGCCGGTCGCCATCGCCATCTCGCTCGCCTCGCTGGCGCTGGGATGGGTGCTCTACGACCTGCTCTGCAAATCCCCGCTCGGCAAAAGCCAGAACGTGCTGATGCTGGTGCTCTTCGTCATCCTGCTCGCCATGGCCTGGGGCTATACCCAGGTGTTCACCGGCCGCGCCGCATTCCTGCATATGGGCGCGTTTACGGCGACCATCATGTCGGCCAACGTCTTTTTCATCATCATCCCCAACCAGAAAAAGATCGTGGCTTCGATGAAGGCCGGCGAAGCTCCCGATCCGGCGTTGGGCAAGCAGAGCAAGCAGCGCAGCGTCCACAACAACTACCTGACGCTGCCCGTCCTCTTCTTCATGCTCTCCAACCACTATCCGCTGGCCTTTGCCACCCAATACAGCTGGGCGATAGCGGGGCTGATCTTCCTCATCGGCGTTCTGATCCGCCACTTCTTCAACACCATGCACGCGACCGGCCAGCGCCCTTACTGGACCTTCGCGCTGGCGCTCGTCCTGTTCATCGGCATCATCTGGCTCTCGAGCTATCCCAGAACAACCGAGTCGGCCTTGGCCAGCACCGCCGCGCAGGCGTTCATGGCCGATCCGCATTTCGAGCAAGTGTCGTCGTCCGTCCAGGGCCGCTGCGCCATGTGCCATGCGGCGCAGCCGGCATGGCAGGGCATTCCCATCGCCCCCAGGGACGTGCGCCTCGACACCCCCGAACTGGTCGCCGAACACGCGCGTGAAATTTATCTCCAGGCCGGCCGCAGTCACGCCATGCCGCCGGGCAATGTTTCGATGATGACCGATGCCGAACGTGCGCTGTTGGTCACATGGTACCAGTCCGTCACCGGGGAGCAGAGCCTGTGAAATCGAAAATCCTGCGCGGCCGGGTGCTGACTTTCGTTTCCGAGCCCGCCGGCTCGGACGACCACGCCAGCTATCGCTATATCGAGGATGGCGCTGTCGTGATCGCCGAGGGTAAGATCGTCTCGGTGGGTGAATGGAGCGATGCCCTCTCCCTCGTCGCCCCCAAGGCTGAGATCGTCGATCATCGCCCCGGTCTCATCCTGCCCGGCTTCATCGATACCCACATCCACTACCCGCAGATGCAGGTCATCGGCTCCTACGCCAAAGACCTGCTCGAATGGCTCAACACCTACACCTTCATCGAGGAACAGCGCTTTGGCGAGGAGGCCCACGCCGCCCGCATCGCCTCGCTGTTCTGCGACGAGTTGGTCCGCTACGGCACGACGACGGCGGCGGTTTACTGCACCGTCCATCCGCAATCGGCCGAGGCGTTTTTTGCCGAGGCCAAAAAGCGCGACATGCGCATGATCGTCGGCAAGGTGATGATGGATCGCAACGCGCCCGATGGTCTCCGCGACACGCCGCAGCAGAGCTATGACGATACCAAGGCGCTACTCACCAAATGGGACGGCGTCGGGCGCCTGCACTACGCCATCACCCCGCGCTTCGCGCTCACCTCCAGCCACCAGCAACTGGAAATGGCCCAGGATCTCGCGTGGCAATTTCCTGACGCTTATGTCCAGACGCATGTGAACGAGAGCCTGGGCGAAATCGCCTTCGCCAAGGAGCTTTACCCCAACCTCCCCGATTATGTCGGCATCTATGAACACTATGGCCTGCTGGGCCCAAAGACCCTGCTCGGCCACTGCATTCACATGAACGATCGCGAGATCGAGGCCCTCGCCGAAACCGCCTCGGTCGCCGTCTTCTGCCCCACCTCCAATCTCTTTATCGGGTCGGGCCTTTTCGACCGCTGGAAAATGCTGGAGGCCAATGTGCGGATCGGGGTTGCCACCGATGTCGGCGGTGGCACGAGCTTTTCCATGCTGCGCACGCTGGACGAAGGCTACAAGGTGCTGCAATTGCGCGGCCAGCGCCTGTCCCCGCTCGAAAGCTTTTTCATGATGACCCTGGGCAATGCCCGGGCGTTGTCGCTCGAGCACAGGATCGGAACGCTCGAGCCGGGCGCCGACGCCGACATCGTCGTGCTCGACGCCCACGCCCTGCCGCATATGGCGTTGAAGATGGAGCAGGTCGAAAGTCTTTCCGAAGAACTGTTCCTGCTCCAGACCTGCGGTGACGACCGGGTGGTCGCGGAAACCTACGTTGCGGGCGAGGCGGCCAAGGGCAAGCTCGGCTCGGTGCAAACCGCCAGACCTCGGGAATAACCCGGTGCAACCTCGGTTTGGCAAAGCCGATCCACAATCCCAGCCCTGTCATTCCGGGACTTGTTCCCGGAGTCCAGCAGCAGCTCAGGCCAAGGGCGCCAAACGTCGCTTCGTTTCCACATCGTGGAAGCATATTGCGAACCGGCTTGGCGAAACGGCGAGGCAACGCTAGGCGTTGCAACAGCAAACATCAGAGGAAGCGTCGATGAGCAATTATGTGGACCGGTCCGGCCTCAAGGTCGATGCGCAGCTTGCCGCGTTCGTCGAGAACGAAGCGCTTAGCGGGCTCGATGTCACCGCCGACACCTTCTGGTCCGGTTTCGCCGAACTCGTAACCACCTACATGCCGGGCAATCGCGAGCTTCTGGAAATCCGCGACCGCATGCAGAGCCAGATCGATGACTGGCACCGCGACAACGGCCCCGCAACCAAGGACCCGGCGGCCTATATCAGGTTTCTCAAGGACATCCGCTATATCGAGGACGAGCCGGAGGATTTCCGGATCGAAACCGAAAATCTCGATCCCGAGATCGCAACGCTCTGCGGTCCGCAGCTCGTGGTTCCGGTTTCCAACGCCCGCTATGCCCTCAACGCCGCCAACGCCCGCTGGGGCAGCCTCTATGATGCGCTCTATGGCACCGATGCCATCGCGCGCGAAGGCGATCTGGCCCCGGGCAAGGCGTACAACCCCAAGCGCGGCGGCGAGGTGTTCGCGCGGGTCGGACATTTTCTCGACGAAGCGTTTCCGCTGTTCGGCGTTAAGCACTGGGCCGTGACCCGCTATGGCATCGACACCTCGGGCGATGTGGCGCAACTGGTGATCGAAAGCCAGGATGGTCCCGCCAGGCTTGCCTATCCCGAGGCCTTTGCCGGCTATAGCCGGGACGGGGGCGTTACCCGTATCCTGCTTGTCCATCACGGCCTGCACATCGAACTGGTGATCGATCCCGAGCACCCGATCGGCAAGGACCATCCGGCGCATCTGGCCGATGTGATCGTCGAAAGCGCTTTGACCACCATCCAGGATTGCGAGGATTCGGTGGCCGCCGTCGATGCCGAGGACAAGGTCGGTGTCTATCGCAACTGGCTGGGTCTGATGAAGGGCGATCTTGCGGAAACCTTCGAAAAGGGCGGCCAGACGATGACCCGGCGGCTCAATCCCGACCGGACCTACACGGCACCGGACGGCTCAGCCCTGACTCTTAAGGGACGCGCATTGCAGCTCGTGCGCAATGTCGGGCACCTGATGACCACCGACGCGGTGCTCGGTGCCGATGGTGAGCCCATCGGCGAAGGGCTGATGGATGCGATGGTCACTACCCTTTGCTCCATGCACGATTTGAAGCGTCGCGCCAATTCGGTGACCGGCTCGATCTATATCGTCAAGCCCAAGATGCACGGGCCCACCGAGGTCCTGTTCGCCTGCAATGTGTTCGGCGAAGTGGAGAAAATTCTCGACCTGCCGCTCAACACCATCAAGATCGGCATCATGGACGAGGAGCGCCGCACCTCGGCCAATCTCAAGGCCTGCATTTATGCGGCGCGCGAGCGGGTGTTCTTCATCAATACCGGGTTTCTTGATCGCACCGGCGACGAAATCCACACTTCCATGGAAGCCGGTCCTGTTCTGCCCAAGGACAAGGTGCGCGCCGAGCGCTGGTTGCAGGCCTATGAGGACCGCAACGTCACCATCGGCATCGTCTGCGGCTTTACCGGACGCGCTCAGATCGGCAAGGGCATGTGGGCCAAGCCCGACGCCATGGCCGATATGATGGAACAGAAGATCGGGCATCCGAAGGCCGGAGCCAATTGTGCCTGGGTGCCGTCGCCTACGGCGGCGACGCTGCATGCGTTGCACTATCACGAGGTTGATGTGTTCGAGGCCCAGAAGCGGCGTCACAACGAGCCGATCCCGACCCTCACCGAACTGTTCTCCATGCCCGCCCTCGACCCCTCGACGCTGAGCGGCGAAGAGATCCAGCGCGAGCTCGACAATAATGCGCAGGGAATCCTGGGCTATGTCGTTCGTTGGATCGATGCGGGGGTGGGCTGCTCGAAAGTGCCCGACATCAACGATGTGGGTCTGATGGAAGACCGCGCGACCTGCCGGATTTCCTCCCAGGCCATCGCCAACTGGCTTTGGCATGGGGTTGTGACGCAGGACGAGGTGGTCGCGACTTTCACGCGCATGGCCAAGGTCGTGGACGAGCAGAACGCGGGCGATCCGGCCTATCGGCGTATGAGCGACGATCCGGAAAATTCAACTGCTTTCCAGGCTGCCTTGGCGTTGGCGCTGGAAGGCACCCAGCAACCCTCGGGTTACACCGAGCCGATCCTGCACGCCAAGCGGCGCGAGAAGAAAGCTCAGGGACAATCGGTGTGATTTTTGGGAAGGCGCGGCATCGGCCGCGTCTTCTGCTTTTCGCCGTTCCGGGCGGCCTTTTTATCCCTCCGGCTGCGGCGCCAGAGGTTGAACTGGCGCTCGCCGCGCAGCAGCGTGGCGCTCATGGGCCGTTGCAGGAAGGGCAGGTCGATGGCCAGCAGCAGCAGGCCCAGCGGCAGCATCCAGATGCCCAGGATGGGCAGGAACGACAAAATACCGCCCAGCACCAGCAGGATGCCCAAGGGAATGCGGATAAGCATCGCCCAGGGTTGACGCAGCACGTAGATGATCATCGCAAAGCGCGGAAACCGTGCTTCAAGGCGAAGAAACAGGCGTTCTAAACGGGTGCGCTCTTTGTCCATGGCTCAAGAGATAATGGTGAAAATGGCTTAATCAAGCCCGGCGGGATGCTGCATATAAACTTGACTTTCCTGATCACATTAATTCATGAACATCACTCGATCAGTGTCCTTGATGAGGGTGGGCAGAATGAGACGAGCGGCATGGGTGTGGGGGATGGCCATCGCGGTTGGATTGGCAATGTCCGCCGCGGCGCAGGAGTTCCCGCAAACTTTCGAACATCGTTTCGGCACCACCGTGATCGATGACCAGCCCGAACGGGTGGTTACGCTCACCTATAGCGGAGCTGACCATTACCTGGCGCTCGGCGTTGTCCCGGTGGGACTGCGGCATTGGTATGGTGATTTTCCCCGTTCGGTCTGGCCTTGGGCACAGGATGCATTAGGCGATGCGGAGCCTTTCGTGCTCACCGAGATCGATTATGAGCAGATCGCGGCGCTGGAACCCGATGTGATCGAGGGAATCGGATCCGGGCTCACCCAGGAACAGTATGACGAGTTGTCCCGCATCGCGCCGGTGGTCGCCGCTGAGGCGCAGTACACCGATTTTTCCACTCCCTGGGCCGAGCGCGCACGCACGGTAGGTCGCATCCTTGGCCAAGAGGACGAGGCCGACCGGCTGGTGAGCGATCTCGAGGCGCGCATTGCCTCCATTGCCGCCGAACATCCCGAGTGGGATGGGATGGAGGCGGTTATTGCCTTCAACGTCACCTATCCCGGTGTTTATCGCTCAGTCGATATTCGCGCCCAGCTTCTCGAACAGCTCGGATTCTCCACTCCCGCGGCAATTGACGCTCTTGGCGAGGAAGGCGATTTCAACGTCGAAATTTCCGAAGAAGATTTGACCTTGCTCGAAGCCGACCTTCTGGTCTGGATCATCGGCGCGGGCAGTGTCGAGCGCATCGAAGGTCTGGCTCTGCGCGAGCGGCTCACCGCACACCAGGAGGGCCGGGAGGTATTCGCCGATTATCTCCTCTCGGGCGCCTTCTCATTCGCCACCCCGCTCAGCCTCAACTACCTGCTTGACCGGCTGGAGCCGCTCATCGAGGCGGCGGTGGATGGCGATCCGGCCACCCCCGTAGAAACCACCATGGAAGCGGGCCTGGCGCCCTAGACGAAATCGAATTTGTCGACGTCGAACAGTCCCTTGTCCGTCATCTTGAGGTGCGGAATGACCGGCAGGGCGAGGAACGCGACCTGAAGGAACGGTTCGGGCAGGGTGCAATCGAGTGCCTTGGCCGCTTCGCGCAGGTGCTCAAGGTGTTCGGTCACGATCTCAAAGGGTTCCGGGCTCATCAACCCGGCGATGGGTAGCGCCAAATCGGCCAGGATTTCGCCCTCACAGGCCACAGCGAAACCGCCGCCGATCTCGATCAGCCGGTTGACGGCCAGCGCCATATCCTCGTCGGTCACGCCGACAACGGTGATGTTGTGGCTGTCATGGCCGACCGATGAAGCGATGGCACCGCGCTTGAGACCGAAACCCTTGACGAAGGACCGGCCGATATTGCCGTTGATCCCGTGCCGCTCGATCACCGCGACCTTGATGACATCAGCATCGATATCCGGCTTCAGCCCGCTTTCGTCCGACGCCAGCGCGGCGTTTTCCCTGGATGTGAGGATCAGCCCAGGCTTGACCCCGATCACCGGCACTTCGTTATGGTCGGGATTTGGTGCGGTGACGAAGGCTTCGGGTTCGACCGGCTTGGCCTTCATCGAATCCAGCCCCACCGGCGCCACTGGTTTGCGTACCGCCCAGATATCGGCCGTCACATGCCGACCAGCCGCGATGACATCGGAAACCCGGCATTCTTCCAGGCTGTCGAGCAGCGCGATATCAGCCCGCCACCCAGGGGCCACGTGTCCGCGATCCTTGAGCCCGAAGATGCGCGCCGCCGAGACGGAGGCGGCCCGGTAAACGTGATGAATCGGACAGCCATGGGCGATCAGCCGGCGGATCGAGGAATCCAGATGCCCCTCTTCGGCGATATCGAGAGGATTGCGGTCGTCTGTGCACAGCGCCACGAAGGCCGATGTGTTCTCGTCGAGGATTTCGGCCAGCGCATCGAGATCCTTTGAGACCGATCCCTCGCGAATGAGGATCGCCATACTTTTGGCCAGTTTCTCGCGCGCTTCGGCCGCGCTCGTCGCCTCGTGATCGGTCCTGATCCCCGCCGCCAGATATCCATTGAGATCGGCCCCCGAGAGCAGCGGCGCATGACCGTCGAGGTGGCGGTGCTGAAACGCTTCGAGCTTGGCCAGTATCCCAGCGTCACCGGCGAGCACGCCAGGGAAATTCATCATCTCGGCCAGCCCGATCACCTGAGGATGATCGGCAAAGGGCAGCAGGTCCTCGATCTCCAGCCGCGCCCCCGCCGTCTCGAACGGTGTTGCCGGAACGCAGGAGGAAAGATTGATCCGCACATCCATGATCGTCCGCTCGGCGCAATCGAGGAAATATCTTATCCCCGTTGCCCCGAGCACGTTGGCGATCTCATGGGGATCGCAGATGACCGTGGTCACTCCATAGGGCAGAACGCAGCGGTCGAATTCGAAGGGAGTGACTAGTGAAGACTCGATATGCACATGCGTGTCGATAAACCCCGGTACAGCGAAGCGATTTCTTCCGTCTATCTCCGATCTCGACCCGTATATGCCCGATATGCCGACGATCCGATCGGCGACGATCGCGATGTCGGTTTGGGTAAATTCCCCGGTGATGACGTCCAGGCGACGGACGTTCTTGATCACCAGATCGGCCGGCTCCAGCCCACGACCAGCGCGGATCATCCTTGCGAGCGTGGCGGCGTCGGTCATGCTAACCTCTTGTTGTTAATCTAAAAGCGACGGCGCTGCCGCCGCCATTTGGCGAGCGCTTGGGCAAAACACTATGTGGTCACCCATATTGCAGCGCAAGGCGCATCAAGCTGCGTCCAGCGCGATGTTTAGCGCTATTTTCGTCTGCTCGATTTTGAGCATTTCAAACGTCGGAACTGGAAGCGTACTCGTAGCGTTAATCCCAACCGACCGCGTGGCGGCCGGACCAACAGGGGCGCCGGAACGGGCCCTGGCTGAAGAGGGATGCAAGGATGACCGACGACAGGCCCGACCTTACCAAAAGTGAAGTGCGGCAAGGCAATAGCCGCAAGATGAATTCCCGCGCCTTGATCTTTGGATTGATCGGGCTCGTGATCCTGTTCGCGCTGGTTTATTGGTTCAGCACGGCGACTTATGATGAGACCGCCACTACCACCGGGGGCGGAACGACAATCGAAGATGCTCCTGCCGCAGGCGGCGATGTTGGTGACGATGCCGAAGATCTGCCGACCCCCACACCTGACGAGCCGGCAGCAGCCGAGCCGGCGAATGGTGCGGCAACACCCGAACCTGCGACAGAAGCCCCTGCTGCCGAGGCACCGGCTGATGCTGAAGCACCTGCCGACCCGGAGGCTCCCGCCGAGACCGAAGAACCGGCAGCGGTTCCCGGAGCTTAGCGTTCGATAAGGCCATGCTGACGATAGAGTTCCATTTCGTCGCCGGCCACGAAGCCGAAAACCTTGAGGCGCCCGTCGCGCTCTTCTAGCAGGTAGGAAACACAAAATGGGATGGCGATTGCTTCGCCATCCTTTTCGTATTGGGCCTGATAGCCGACTTTTGCGAGATAGTGTTCTTCGTCGATATCGGTCACTTCGACGCTGGTGACCTCCATCCTTCTGGTGCCGATGGATTTATAGAAGGCGTAGCCCTTTTGCAGGGTTTCGGTGAAAGTTTCGTCATTGTCGCCCGTCATCACCGTGCCGGGACCGGCAGCAATAAAGCTTTCCGAAAAATGAGATCGTATCCCATGCACATCGACGCTCTCGCCTAAGGAGCGATTATAGGCCCGTACATAGCTTTGGAAAAACGCATCGAAGTCGGACTTGGCGCGCTTCATGTGGTCCTCCCAAAAAAGGGCAGCCCGAAAGCCGCCCGTTACGTTCCTGAGAAGACGCCGCGAAGCCAGGGCAAGAGCATGATGCGCCGCGTTAGACGCTCGAGCGCCATGCCGCTCGATTGGTCAATGGCTTTGTTGCGCGGCAAGAGCTGATCCTGCCCGCCACCATCACTTTCCGGTTCATCATCGGCCTCATTGGCGTCGGTTTGGCCGGTCAGGGCGTTGAGATAGCTGTCGGCCCAATTGTCCACGTTGTGGGCCCGCGCCGCATCCATCAGATTTCGCCAGCGCTCCTTGCGTTCCTCGAGCGGCATGGCCAAGGCGATCCGAAGGGCTTCGGCCGTCTCGTCGGTATCGAACGGATTGATGATGAGTGCATCGTGGAAGATTTCGGCGGCGCCTGCGAAGCGTGACAGGACGAGTACGCCTGGGTTTTCAGGATCCTGCGATCCGACATATTCGTGGGCGACAAGGTTCATACCGTCGCGCAGGGGCGTCACAAGCCCGACACGAGCGAGACGGTAAAGCCCGGCAAGCGAAGCTTGGGCATAGGCCCGCTTGACGTAGGTGATGGGTAGCCAGTCAGGTTCGGCAAAGCGTCCCGTCAGCCGCCCAACGGTCGTGTCGAGCTCATCCGAGATGACCTGATATTCCTTGATCGTATCGCGCGAGGGCGGAGCGATCTGGATCATGTGTACAGCACGGCGCAGATTGGCGTTGTTTTCGAGCAGCTTCTCGTAGGCCTGCACGCGCTGGGGCAGACCCTTGGAATAGTCCAGCCGGTCTACGCCAAGGATCATGGCTCGCCCGTTCATGGCGCGCTCGACCTTCTTATACATCTTCTGCGCGTTGGGACTGAGGGCCAGCTTGGCAAAGGCGTCGGGGTCCGACCCGATCGGGAAAGCTTCTATGGTCGTGTCACCAAGGTCGAGCTCGACGGGCGTTCCGCCGGCCTGGCGGTACATCTCTTCATGGGCCAGAAATTCGTTGAAGGCAGCCACGTCGCGCTGCGCCTGCATGCCCACCAGATCATAGGCGAGAAGGTCGTTCAGCAATTCCTCGTGATGAGGAATGGCGTTCAGGGCATCGGGCGTAGGGAAGGGGATGTGGAGGTAAAAGCCGATCTTGTTGCGGATGTTACGGCGGCGCAGCTCGGTGGCGAGCGGGATCAGATGGTAATCGTGCACCCAGATGATATCGCCAGGCTCGACATGCTCGGCAATCGCGTCCGCGAATTTGGCGTTAACCCCGCGATATCCCTCATACCAATGCGACTGGATATCGGTCAGGTCGAGCCGAAGGTGGAAGGAAGGCCAGAGGATGGAATTGGAAAAGCCGGCGTAATAACTTTGATGGTCGGATCGGGTCAGGTCGATCGATCCGATCCGCATGCCGTCGATCGTTTCAAAACGAGCATGTCTATCGGGATTTTCAGCGAATGCGCCTGACCACCCGAACCAGAATCCGTCACGGGTTGAAAGCGTTTTCTTAAGGGCCACGGCGAGGCCGCCGGCAGCGGGGGATTTTCCGGGAATTCTGTTCGATACGACGATGAGACGGCTCATTTGACCATGCTTTCCTGGGCAGTGTTCACCGAAGTGCGAGATGAGGAGTTTCGTTCCCTTTCGATGAGAGCGTCGAAATAAGTAAAAAGGTGAGCGATGTCGGGTAATGTGAAGCGTGCCCGGGTCTCCCCCTCGCCAATCCTGATGCCGAAACCTCCCAGGCGGTCGGCAGCGGCAAATCCATCTTCATCGGTCACATCATCGCCGATAAAAACAGGCGTACGACCGGCGAAGGGCTTAACCTGCATCAACCCTTCGATCGCCGCGCCTTTGTTTGCCCATTGCGGTCGGGCTTCGATGACCTTCTTGCCGGAGATTGCGTGGAAGTCGTTATATCCCTCGAGCGCTCGGGTGAGGGCAGCGCTTGCCAGTGCCGCCTTTTCAGGCGCCGCGCGATAGTGGACCGCAACGCCCGTCGGCTTTGGCTCAATGAGGATTCCGGGTTCTCCGCCGAGCGTGTCGGTAAGCCGGCTGGCGATCGCCGCCGCATCATCCAAAATCTTGGGATTGGCGGTTTCGCGCTGACCGAAAATGCGGCGTTCGGCTCCGTGGCCGCCGGTTATGGCGAATTCCTGGGATGGAAGAAAGCTGTCGATCGCATCAATGGTGCGACCGGTAACGATGGCAAGAGCGCCATCAAGGGCCGAATAAAGCGATCGTAATCGCTCGGAAAGATCGGGAGGAACCACGACCGCGTCCGGACTGGGAGCAATTTCGACAAGTGTTCCATCGAAATCAAGCAAAAGCGCCACCGGGCCCGTGCATTCGGACAGGATGGCCGAAACCGTATCGTGCATAACCCTGATCTGGCTGTTGCCTATAATGCTCGTTCAATGCCTTCCAAGCTCAATGGTTCCTGCCGGCGGACCGAGTTGCCGGAAATACAAAGCGCATCGATACTCAGAAGGTCTGGCCAGGTCGCCCCGGCCAGAACCGGTTGATTTCAGCGCAGCAAACTTGCCTGCGTCGTCATGCCTACAGCTTCGCATCCGGCTTGACCGGCTTCAATGCAGGCGAGGCTGGTTACGCCGCGTTCAGGCGCTCCAGTCAGTCCGTTGGCTTGGGTGATCGTCAGAATGACGATGAACAGGCTGGCCGCAAGGGCGGTCAGGCTGACGAGGCGTGGCGTGGTCATCATGGTGGCCTCCCGCACGAGTCCGGAAACGCTGGCTCGGAGAGCGTTATGGTTCCCGGAAAATTAACGCCGCATACAGGGCAAGAATGCTCCAGGGATTTGCGTCTGGCAAGCCCTGTGGGGAAGCTGGGGAAAAGATGCGGGGAGAGGTGTCCTTGTCACATGGCTGGAGAGGACGTTTTCCTCTCCCCGATGAAGTCCGGCCGATCGTCAACGAAGGGATCGCCGTCCTTCATGTCGCGGCTCGGGAGGGACAAACCGCGACGAGAACACGGCCGTAGGCCGAAAGGGGCGGGAGGAATGATGCAAACACGTTCCTTGGGGGACGCATAAGGAGTTCACTCCTCCCTATCGGACGCAACCGGGGACGCGGTGGCTACGCCCGAATTGACGTTGAACGGAGCCCTAATCCAGAGCCGCCTGCACGCGCAGTTCAAATACCATCAGCACCACGCCTCTTGATGGGGTTCGGTTCCGAGCGGAACGCGGCCATCTGGGATGGGTTCCCAGCCATCGCAAACAGGCCGGGAAATTGCCTGATGTGAATGGGAGCGTGAACGACACGAATGCGACTGGACGCGGGCTGAAATTCGCGGTGTGATGTCCCCAAGGAGGGACCTCATGACATTCAGGGCACTGGTTAGCGACAAATCCGCGGGCGGAACGATCGTCTCCAAAGTCAGAGAAGTCGACGAAGGTGAATTGCCCGAGGGCAATGTCCTGGTCGGGATCGACTGGGCTGGGTTCAACTACAAGGATGGACTGGTTCTGCTTGGGCACGGAGGGTTGGTGCGCAGCTACCCTCATATCGGCGGCGTGGATTTCGCTGGTCGGGTGATCGAGAGCAGCGATGCCAGATATCATCCGGGGCAGGCCGTGGCACTCACCGGATGGCGGGTGGGCGAATGGCACTGGGGTGGGTTTGCGACACGGGCACGGGTGTCCGCCGATTGGCTGGTGCCGCTGCCCAAGGGACTTTCCACCCGGGAAGCAATGGTGCTCGGCACCGCAGGACTTACGGCAATGCTGGCCGTCAACCGACTGAAGTCGGAAGGCATCAAACCGGGCGATGGCGATATTCTCGTCACTGGAGCGGGTGGAGGCGTGGGATCGATGGCCACCCTATTGCTGGGCCGGCTCGGCTACAAGGTGCACGCCATGAGCGGGCGTCCCGAACTCGTAGATGATCTTATTGCCCTGGGTGCTCGGGAGGTCGTCGGACGAGACGTGCTCGCGCCATCATCTAAGAAGCTGCTTGGCACCAAATGGATCGGGGCGGTGGACAATGTCGGGGGCGCTCCGCTGGGCGAGTTGCTCAAGCAGATGCATCAAGGCGGGTGCGTTGCCTCGGTGGGGCTTGCGGCTGGCGATGAATGGTCGGCGAGCGTGATTCCCTTCGTTCTGCGCGGTGTGACCCTGGCCGGGATCGACAGCGTCATGCAGCCCTATGAAAGCCGCATCGCGGCGTGGGAGAGGCTGGCGAGCATTTTCAGCTTCACCGCCTATGAGCGCATGGTCACTGAGGTGGGATTGGCGGAACTTCCGGCAGTTGCCGAAAAAATCCTCGCGGGCCAGATCAGGGGGCGGGTGATCGTTCAACCCAAACACTGATCCGCACCGATTGCCATGGACTCTCAATAACTTCGGCTCTCGCCAAAGGCGAAAATTGCGCTAGTGTCAGGCGTGATATGGAGGGGCGACATGCAGGATGTCATCGATGCGCTCGAGAAAAGGCGCGAGGACGCGCGCCTAGGCGGAGGCTCCAGGCGCATAGAGGCGCAGCATGGCAAGGGCAAACTGACGGCGCGCGAACGGCTGGCTGTTCTGCTCGATCCGGGAAGTTTTGAAGAATACGACATGTTCGTCACCCACCGTGCGCGGGATTTCGGCATGGACGAGCAGATCGTGCCGGGGGATGGGGTGGTAACCGGTTGGGGCACGATCAACGGACGGCTGGCTTACGTTTTCTCGCAAGACTTTACCGTATTCGGCGGCTCGCTGAGCGAAACGCACGCCCAGAAAATCTGCAAGATCATGGATCTGGCGGTTCAAAACGGGGCGCCCATCATCGGGCTGAACGATTCCGGCGGGGCGCGGATTCAGGAGGGCGTGGCCTCGCTGGGCGGCTATGCGGAAGTCTTCTGGCGTAACGTGCAGGCCTCGGGTGCGGTGCCACAGATTTCGGTGATCATGGGCCCCTGCGCGGGTGGTGCCGTCTATTCGCCGGCCATGACCGATTTCATCTACATGGTCAAGGACACCAGCTACATGTTCGTGACCGGGCCGGACGTGGTCAAGACGGTGACCAATGAGAGCGTGACCCATGAAGAATTGGGCGGAGCTTTGACGCACACCAAGATTTCGTCGGTGGCTGACGCAGCGTTCGAAAACGACATTGAAACGCTGCTCGAGGTTCGCCGCCTTTTCGATTTCCTGCCGCTTTCGGCGCGCGAACGCGCTCCGCGGGTTGCCACCAACGATCAGATCGACCGGCGCGAGGACAGCCTCGATACGCTGATCCCGGCCAATGCCAATACCCCCTACGACATGCGGGAGGTGATCGAAAAGGTCGCCGATGAGGGCGATTTTCTCGAACTGCAGCGGGAGCATGCGGGCAATATCCTGATCGGTTTCATCCGGCTCAACGGGCAGACGGTAGGCGTTGTTGCCAATCAGCCCATGGTGCTGGCCGGATGTCTAGACATCAACGCTTCGAAAAAGGCGGCGCGGTTCATCCGGTTCTGCGACAGTTTTGAAATTCCCGTCCTGACGTTCGTTGACGTTCCGGGCTTTCTGCCCGGCGTGGCTCAGGAATACGGCGGTATCATCAAGCATGGGGCCAAACTGCTGTTCGCCTATGCCGAAGCCACTGTACCCAAGGTGACGGTGATCACACGCAAGGCCTATGGCGGGGCCTATGACGTGATGGCTTCAAAGCACATCCGCGCGGATGTGAACTATGCCTGGCCGAGCGCCGAAATTGCCGTTATGGGCGCGAAAGGCGCAACCGAGATTCTCTATCGCTCCGAATTGGGCGATGCCGACAAGATTGCGGCGCGGACCAAGGAATATGAGGACCGGTTCGCCAACCCGTTCGTGGCGGCGGAGCGGGGATTCATCGACGACGTGATCATGCCGCACAACACCCGTCGGCGGGTGGCGAGGGCACTCGAGGCGCTGCGGCACAAGAAGGCGCAGGGACCGGTTAAAAAGCACGGGAACATTCCGTTGTGAGGATTGCCTGATGTTTTCCAGAATCCTCATAGCCAATCGCGGGGAGATTGCGTGTCGGATCATCAAGACGGCGCGTAGGATGGGCGTTGAGACGGTGGCGATCTATTCCGATGCCGATCGCGACGCTCTGCATGTGAAGATGGCCGATGAAGCCGTTCATGTCGGGGCGGCGCCGGCAGGAGAAAGCTATCTCAACATCGACAGGATCATTGCCGCCTGCAAGCAGACCGGCGCGGTAGCCGTCCATCCGGGCTACGGGTTCCTTTCGGAAAACCCAGAATTTGCAGAACGCCTGCGGCAGGAGGGCATTTATTTCATCGGCCCGCCGGTCAAGGCGATCGAGGCGATGGGCGACAAGATCACGTCCAAAAAGATCGCGGCGAAGGCCGGCGTATCCACCGTGCCGGGCCACATGGGGCTGATCGAGAACGCCAAGGAGGCGGCGGCGATCGCCGGTAAGATCGGCTACCCGGTAATGATCAAGGCCTCAGCCGGCGGTGGCGGGAAGGGTATGCGGATCGTGAAGTCCGAAGCCGAAGTGGCCGAGGGGTTCGAGCGGGCCAAATCGGAAGCGGCGTCATCGTTCGGCGACGACCGGGTGTTTATCGAGAAATATATCGAACAGCCCCGGCATATCGAAATACAGGTTCTCGCCGATGCTCTGGGAAACTGCATTCATCTTGGCGAGCGGGAATGTTCGATCCAGCGGCGAAACCAAAAGGTCATAGAGGAAGCTCCTTCCCCGTTCCTCGATGCCGCGACGCGCGCCAAGATGGGCGAACAGGCGGTGGCGCTGGCAAAGGCTGTCAATTATGTCAGCGCCGGCACCGTTGAGTTCATTGTCGACAAGGACCGCAACTTCTACTTCCTTGAGATGAATACGCGGCTGCAGGTCGAGCATCCGGTGACCGAACTGATAACGGGGCTCGATCTTGTCGAAGAGATGCTCCGGATCGCCGATGGTCAGAAGCTGCGATGGACCCAGGAGCAGATACGGTTCAACGGTTGGGCAGTCGAAGCGCGGATTTATGCGGAAGACCCCTATCGCAATTTCCTCCCTTCCACAGGGAGGCTTAAGCGCTACCGGCCACCTACCGAGGAAGCCTCGGCCCAACTCGTCGTGCGCAACGATACCGGCGTCGAGGAGGGGGGCGAAATCAGTCCTTACTACGACCCGATGATCGCCAAGCTCGTTACCTGGGCGCCTTCCCGAACCGAAGCGATCGATGGGTTGGCAGTGGCGCTCGATCAATCGGAGATCGAGGGGGTGGGCAACAATATACCGTTTCTTGCGGCGGTGACGCAGCAGGACAGGTTCCGTAAGGGAAGGCTTTCGACGAGCTATATCGCCGAGGAATTTCCAGCGGGTTTTTCGGGTGTCGAACTCGATGACGAGACGCTTCAGACCTTGGCTGCGCTGGCCTGCCGTGCCGCTTTCCAGCTCGAAACGCGCGGATTTCTCGAGCCGACACCATTGACGCGCGAGCATGTTATCGCCGAGCGCAGCGTCATCATTGGCGATCGGCGGTGGGACTTTTCGATCCCTAAGTCCGGAGAAGCGTTCGTGCTGATGACCGATCACGGACAAGGGTTGCTGATCGAGGATGGCTGGCAGCCGGGCGCGAGCCTGACGGCAACAGAAATTGACGGGCGTACACTCTATGTCAAGATGGACCGGATCACCTCGGGCTTCCGGATGCGCTATCGTGGAGCCGATATCACCGCCAAGGTGGTCATGCCGCATGTTGCCGATCTCATGCGGATCATGCCGAACAAGGCGCCTCCCGATATGAGCCGCTTTTTGGTGTGTCCCATGCCGGGGCAGATCCTGCGGATGGATGTCGCTGAGGGCGATGTGGTCGAGGAGGGGCAAAGCCTGGCTATCGTCGAAGCCATGAAGATGGAAAACGTCCTCAGGGCCGAGCGGCGGGCACGTGTTGCCAGGATCAACGCCGGGGCGGGCGACATCCTGACAGTTGATGCCGTGATCATGGAGTTCGAGGCGGTGTGATGAGCAAGGGCGCGCGCGATGTCTGGTCTCATATCGCCAGCGGAGAACTGCGCGATGTCCCGGTCGATACCTTGAACCGCGATTATGGCGGCCTGTCCGTTGAGCCCGTTTATTTTGGGCAGGATAAGGCCATCCCCGGCGCCGAGCCATTTACCCGCGGGATCAGGGCGACGATGTATGCCAACAGGCCCTGGACGATCCGGCAATATGCTGGGTTTTCGACGGCCGAAGAGAGCAACAGGTTCTATCGTCAGGCGCTCGAGCAGGGACAGAAGGGGCTTTCGGTTGCCTTCGATCTTGCCACTCATCGGGGATATGATTCCGATCATCCGCGGGTCGCGGGCGATGTTGGCAAGGCGGGGGTTGCGATCGATTCCATCGAGGATATGAAAATCCTCTTTGATAGCATTCCACTCGACCAGATGAGCGTATCGATGACCATGAACGGGGCCGTGATCCCGGTTCTGGCCATGTTCATCGTGGCGGCGGAAGAGCAGGGCGTGCCGCCCGAGAAGCTCTCGGGGACCATCCAGAACGACATTCTCAAGGAGTTCATGGTCCGAAACACCTATATCTATCCGCCCGAACCATCCATGCGGATCGTTGGAGACATCATCTCCTACACCGCCGACCACATGCCGAAGTTCAATTCCATTTCGATCTCGGGCTATCACATGCACGAGGCCGGGGCGACGGCGATCCAGGAGTTGGCCTATACCCTGGCCGATGGAATGGAATATGTGCGCGCTGCGCAAGCGCGCGGGCTCGATATCGACAAGTTCGCCGGCCGGCTGAGCTTCTTTTTCGGCATCGGGATGAATTTCTTCGTCGAAGTGGCCAAGCTGCGGGCGGCGCGTACGCTGTGGTCCAGGATCATGACCGATCTGGGAGCAACGGATGTCCGCTCCAAGATGCTGCGGACGCACTGCCAGACATCAGGCGTGTCGCTGACAGAGCAGGACCCCTACAACAATATCGTGCGCACCGCCTATGAGGCACTGGCGGCGGTGCTTGGAGGCACACAGAGCCTGCACACCAATTCGTTCGATGAGGCCATCGCGCTGCCGAGCGAAACCTCATCGCGGATCGCCCGCAATACGCAATTGATCCTCCAGCATGAAACCAAGATCACCGACGTGGTCGATCCGCTGGGGGGCTCCTACTACGTCGAAGCGCTAACCGAGCAGCTCGTCGAGAAGGCGGGCGCCCTGATTGCCGAGATCGAAGCGCAGGGCGGGATGACCCGCGCGGTGCAATCAGGCGAACCCAAGCTGGCCATCGAAAAGGCCGCAACTATCCGGCAGGCTGCGGTCGATCGGGGCGAAGAGGTGATCGTGGGCGTCAACCGGTATCGTCTGGAGACCGAGATACCCATACCAACGCTCGAAATCGATAATGCCCGGGTGCGAGCTGCTCAGATCCAGCGGCTGGACGATGTTCGCCGCAATCGGGATGATGCCCGGTGCAGGTCGGCGCTGGCTGGCTTGCGCGAATACGCGGCCAAGGACGAGGGAAACCTTTTGGCCGCGGCCATCGAAGCCGTTCGGGCGCGGGCCACGCTGGGCGAGATTTCAGAGGCCATGGCAGAGGTGTTCGGCCGCTACGAGGCTGATACGCGTGTGCTTTCCGGCGTCTACAGCGATCAATACCGAGGCGATCCGCAGTTCAGCGAGGCGAAAGAAAGGATCGCCGCGTTTTCGGACCGGCACGGACGACCGCCTGCGATCTTCATCGCCAAGATGGGGCAGGATGGGCACGATCGCGGGGCGAAGGTGATCGCGACCGCGTTCACCGATATGGGTTTTTGCGTGCATATGGGAAGCCTGTTCGAAACGCCCTCGGAAGTTGCTGCGCACACCGAAGCGCTTGGTGTCGACGCGGTGGGGGTCTCATCGCTCGCGGCGGGGCACAAAACGCTGGTACCGGAATTGATCATGGCGATAAGGGAGCGCGAACGTGCCGAGGTGCCGGTCTTTGTCGGTGGAGTCATCCCGACAGGCGATTACGATTTCCTTTTTAAGGCAGGCGTGGCCGAGATTTTCGGGCCCGGAACCAACGTGCTCGATGCGGCCTTTGCCGTGCTCGACCGGATCGAGGGAAAGTTATCCAACCGATGATCGGGCGCGTGAATCACATCGCCATAGCGGTGCCAGACCTGGAGCGGTCCGCAGCGCGCTATCGCGATCTGCTCGACGCCAGGGTTTCCGAGCCACAAAGCCTGCCGGAGCATGGGGTGCGGGTGGTCTTCATTGATACGGGCAACACAAAGGTCGAATTGCTTGAGCCGCTGGGCGAAGCTTCGCCGATTGCCGACTTCCTTGAGCGGCACCCGGACGGGGGCATGCATCACATCTGCTACGAGGTTGGTGATCTGGCGGCGGCTTTGCGTGTTCTCATCGAGAGCGGTGCACGTGTCCTGGGGGATGGGCAACCGAAGCGGGGCGCTCACGGCTTGCCCGTGGTATTCCTGCATCCCAAGGATTTCGATGGCACGTTGATCGAGCTCGAAGAGATCAAGCCCGAGTTCGCGCCGGCGTGATTGCTAACGCAATGTTAAAAGCCCTGCGCTTACGCTCGGGCCCATGGCAGGTGTCAGCGGCTTCAAGAAGATGAATTGGGCTCCCAAGCAATCAGCTTGGGAGGAGATGCAGGCTGCACGCGCCAAGCGACGCCAGAACATGGAAGACTTCATGGCTCGCTCAAATGCGCTCGCCGCCGGATTTCAGAGAGCGGCCACTCTCCAGATTCAAGGTATAGGGGAACTTGCGGCCCAAAACGCTCAGGCACGACTGCAGGCCAAAGCCAAGGAGATGCAGGCCGAACTCGAAGCGAAGTTCGCGAGCATATCAAAGCTCGTCTAGCGCCCTTTGGAAGGCTAGTGTCCGGCGCGCGAAAAGGCGTTGATCACGATGACGCCCGCGATGATCAGTCCCATGCCGACCACCGCGGGGAGATCCAGAGCCTGCTTGTAGACGACCCAACCCACGATCGAGATCAGCACAATGCCGAGGCCCGACCAGATCGCATAGGCGATGCCCACCGGCAGCGCGCGCAGCGTCAATGACAGGAAATAAAATGCCGCTGCATAGCCTACGACAACGATTATGGAGGGCAGGAGGTTGGTAAAGCCGTTCGTGGCCCGAAGCGCGGACGTGGCAACGACCTCTGCGACAATGGCGCAGAGAAGATAGAGATAAGTCATTAAACGTTAACCGAAATATTGCCGTGCGAGGGCCTTGAACCTGTCCCCGCGCTCTTCGAAGTTCTTGAACTGGTTATAGCTCGGCGCGCCCGGCGAGAGTATGACGGTATCGAAAACATGGCCGGCAGACGCCAGGGCCTGCATAGCTTCATCAAGCGTCGAGCATTCCGCAACCGGAATGGGTGCATTTTCACGCACGGCTTGAGCGAGCCGGGGTCCGGTTACGGGCAGGGAACACAGCATGACGACGCTTGTTAGACCCATGAGATTGGCGAGATCGGTATAGTCCTGCTGGCGTTCATGGCCTCCGGCGATCAGCGCGATCTTTTTGCCCTTATAGGCCGCGAGTGCCACTTTTGTGGCCTCGGGGGTGGTGGAAATCGAGTCATCGACGAAAAGAATATCACCCATCATCAACTCCTCAAGCCGATGCGGGAGCGGCACGAAAGCTTCGATGCCAGCGAAAATGCCCTCACGCGATGCACCGGCAGCCAGTGCGATGGCGGCGGCAAGTCGAGCATTGTCGTGGTTGTGGGCACCCTTGAGACGCGAATTCATCGCGGCCATGAGGATGGCATCGCTCAATTCGACGTCGAGGGCCGGGACGCGGGCAGTTCCGGCAGGAATGGACTTGATGACGCGTTCGACCGTCGCAGCCTGCGGTCCAATGGCAACAAGACGCGGGCCCTTGGTGATCAGATTGAGCTTGTCATTGTAGTATCTGTCGAGCCCGCCATGCCAGTCGACATGCTCGGGATAGAGGTTGGAAATCGCTGCGATGTCGGGGGCGAAGTCGATATCAGCGGTCTGGTAGGAGGAGAGTTCGAGAACAACCGTCTCGGCCGTTCCGGCCGCGTCGAGCGGGGGAATTCCGACGTTACCGGCCAGAACCACATCGACCCCGGAATGCTTGAGCATCAGGTGGACGAGGGTGGCAGTGGTCGATTTGCCCTTGGTTCCCGAAATGGCAACCACGGTGCGGCCATTGCGGAAATGAGCTCCCCAGAGATTGAGGTTGGATGTGATCGGAACGCCGGCTGCGCGAGCCGCATCAAAGACAGGTTTGTAAAGCGAAACGCCAGGGCTTTTGACGATCGTGCCGAACCGGGAAACCTTCTGTGCATCCTCGGGCGAAATGAAGGTTGCCCCCTCGATTTCGGCCGATCCGTCGTCGCTGGTCACGAACAGTTCCAAGTTCGGATAGGTCCGGCGCAGAAAATCCGCTGTGGAGCGGGCCTCGCGGCCAGCGCCGTAGAGAAGTACGGGGCCGTCAATTTGCATGAGGAGCTACCGCCGTTTCGATATCTTGGGGGATGAGATGGTCGCTGCTGTCGGTCATCAGCTCTTGATATGCCCATTGGAGGCGCGCGGCGCCGTAGAATGCTTCCAGCTCGGGCCTAAGGGCTCTGGGCACGGCGGTGTCGCGCCATTGAGGGTCATCGGCGATGTGCCAGAGACAGGCCGCGGCCTCCAGGATTTCGCCGACACATTCCCAGGGTTTGTGGCCGATCAGCCCGGTAAGTTCACGGTAGGGGCCGATATTGTCGGGGTTGTCGAGAACGTTCTGGCCGAAAATGGCTTCAAGCCTTGCCCGGTCCATGTGCGGAGCCAGGATCAGGAAGACGAAATGGCATTTGGGGCACTTTCCGCACCAGAGCGGGCCGTTATGACCTGCGAGGCGGAAATTGCGGTTGCAGCTTGAAAACACGTCGTCATAGCGCGTTGAGCGGGCAAAAAGCTGGCCGATCCGCGCTTCTGAATAGGGGCGCAGCAGGGAGAAGTATTGCAGCGCGCCGCCGGTTGCCGACGAGAGGGTGTCGGCGATGGCGCGTTCGAAATCGAGGGACTTCGAATGCTGGTGATTGGCGAGGCGTCCGTCGAACTCGACATTGCCCTCGCTGGCCGAGCGTTCGTTGGAAAGCACAATCTTATCAAAGCCATAGAGCAGGCTGGCCAGGGCCGCGATCATGGAGTTGATGGCGGTCGAGGGAACGTGGCCGTTATAGAAACCGGGCTGCTGGCCGAGGCGGATCATCTCGGGATCGAGAATGCGTTCGACCGAAATGAAGGGAAGACCCGAGCGTTCGCTGGTCGAAAGGATGGGGCCTTTGGGGTTTACGGCAAAGAGCGTCAGGTCCAGGCCGGCACGTTCGAGAAGCTGGACGCTGACCAGGGAATCCTTGCCGCCGCCGATCAGAACTAGCGATTTGTCGGGGAGGGCGATCGGGTTGAGGTCGCGGGCGGGGCCGGCGGTGAGGGAGAGGCGGCCGAAGCGTTTCAGATCGTTTCGGGCGTAGAATTCACCGAGTCCATTTTCATAGACATCGAGCAGAAATGCTTGCTGCGCCTGGGAAAATCCCAAGGCGGTGGCATCGATCTCGAAGGGAGCGCCCAGCTTGAAATAGCTCACGCCCAACACCGCCGCGGTCAGATCGAGCAAGGAAACAAAGGCGTCGGAACCGGCCCGTGTTTGGTCGATATTGCTTGTATTGAACCGCAGGATCTCAGTGAACTCAAAATCGTCGAGCCGATAGGTGAATACGGCTTCGCCGGTCAGGAGATCGAACCGGGGAGCTTCGATGATGAATCGGGAATCGTTCAATGGTCCCGCCCTGGGTTGGCGCGTTCGCTAATCAGTATATGCGCATTTGCAGCCGCAATGCGATCTCGTCGCCTATTCTCTGATATCCGTATTCGCGCATCATGCAAGACCATTGCTTGCCCACGCGCTCGATGCGGAAGAGGTTGTAGCGGCCGGGCGCGTCGTGACCTTCGGGAGCCGATGAGGCCGCCGCGACGCCGATCACGGGGATCTCGTTGTCAGCACCCGGGATCGAATTGATCGAGGAAAGGTGCGTATGGCCGTGAAGGACCAATTCGGCGCCGTTTTCCTTGAGCGCGGTACGGAAGTCGGGACCATCCCAAAGCCCCAGGCGCCGGGAGCGGGCGAGTTCGTGGTTGGGGGGATGGTGGATCATCACCACGCGAAAATAACCCGCGTCACCCAAGAGCTTGAGGATGCGCGCGCAGCGGGCGATCTGTTCGCGGCCAAGCTTGCCGGCTGCAACGAAGGGCAGGGTCGCGACGGCGCTTGAAAGGCCAACAAGGGCGACCTGTCCGAAGCGCCGCACATAGGGAAAGGGGTTTTCGTCCAGGGTTTCACCGGACATGTAGGGCCCGTAGGCGGAAAGCGCGACCGGGAGTGCTCCGCTGACATAAGCGTCGTGGTTTCCGGGTATTGCGCACACGGTCTCCGGCTTGCCTAATGCCGAAAGCCAATTGGCGGCCCGTGCCGTTTCCTCATCGAGCGCGAGATTGACCAGATCGCCGGTTACGGCGGTCATGTCGGGCTGGTGGGATTTGAGGTGCGCAATGAGAGCGGAAAGCGTATCCCGGCGCATCATGCGGGCGCGGCTGAGTTGCCAATTGAGCCAGCCGGTGATCCGCTTGGAGGCGAGATCCTTGAGGCTGGGGTGTGGCAGGGGCGAAAGATGGATGTCCGATATGTGCGCGAGCGTCATCATTGAGCGCCAGTAATGGCACGCTGCCAGTGGCAAGAAAATGGCCGATAGAAGGGTTTGCCACAGTTTGTAATGGGTTGGGTAAAGGAGTTGTGATTGTCGAACTGGCAACGATTCAAGTTCGGGCTCATGCTGCGGGCAGTCGGGATTTACAAGCACCTGACGCTGGGCGCGCGCACTGCGGTTCTGGTGGACGGCAAGGTCCTGCTGGTACGGCACGGCTACGTGGCCGGTTGGCAGCTCCCCGGCGGTGGCGTCGATCCCGGAGAGAGCGCCGAGGAGGCGGCGCGACGGGAGGTGTTCGAGGAAACGGGCTTCGCGATCGACGGCCCCATGACGCTACAGGGTCTCTACCACGCCACCATCTATACCGATCGCGACCACGTCGCCGTCTTCGTCGCGCGCGCTGCGCACGAATCCCGTCCGTTCGTGCCCAATAAGGAGATTGCCGAGATCGGCTGGTTTGCGTTCGACGACTTGCCGCCCGAGATGGCGCCGGGTGCTGCCCGGCGCCTGAGCGAGATCATCGAGGGACGGCCTCCCGCGAGCAAGTGGTAGTGCTACTCAAGAAAATCGAGCTCCGGCCCCTCGGGGATGATCCGGTGCGGATTGATGGTGGTGTGGCTCCAATAATAGTGGGTCTTGATGTGGTCGATATGAACGGTGCCCGCCACGCCCGGCCAGTCACAAAGGGTTTTGAGGTATTTTGAAAGGTGCGGATAATCGGCGATCCGCCGGATATTGCATTTGAAATGCCCGACATAGACGGCGTCGAACCGCATGAGCGTGGTCACGAGGCGCCAATCGGCTTCCGTCGGCGCGGTGCCCGCCAGAAAGGGCTGTTGCTCCAGGATACCCTCGACCCAGTCGAGTGCGTCGAAAAGCTTGATGACCGCCTCGCTATAGGCTTCTTGGGTGGTAGCGAACCCGGCCTTGTAGACGCCGTTATTGATGTCGTCATAGATCCGGGCGTTGAGCCGGTCGATCTCCTCCCGCTTGTCCTTGGGGTAGAAGTCGAGACGGTTGCCGGTAATGCCATCGAAAGCGGAGTTCAGCATCCGGATGATGTCGGCGCTTTCGTTGGAGACGATGGTTTGGGTGTGCTTGTCCCAGAGCACTGGGACCGTCACCCGGCCGGTGTAGTCAGGCTTGGCCTTGGTGTAGACCTGCCAGAGATAGTCGGCGCCGTTGAGCATGTCGGTGTCCGAGCCGAGTTCGCCTGTGAAGGCCCACCCGGTTTCGTCGGGCATCTTGGGGGAGACGACCGATACAGAGATGTGGTCCTCGAGTTCCTTGAGCACGCGGAACAAGAGGGTGCGGTGAGCCCAGGGGCACGCGTAGGAAACATAGAGATGATAGCGCCCGCTTTCAGCGGCAAAGCCGGCCTCGCCGGTGGGGCCGGCTGAACCGTCGGCCGTGACCCAGTTGCGGAAGGCAGATTCTGAACGCTTGAATTTTCCGCCCGTCGATTTTGTGTCGTACCACTGGGTCGACCACTTGCCGTCGATCAACTGGCCCATCGGGATTTTCCTTTCGCGCTTGTCGTCGTTAACGGCCAATCTAGCGGGATTGTTCTCGATTATTAGGGGGCCTGGCGTGAACGCGGTGTTCGAAGAGATTTTCGATGGACCGCAACCCACGGGGGTGCTACATCGGTCGCTGGCCTCGAACAGGAGTCCGGCACCAGTGTTCAGCATCGAACGAGACATTCGACGACTTTGAAACGCGCTCGCTGCGCGACGTCGTCGTATTGCCTTCATCGATCTGGATAAATGTGACCATGACTGCCACTTCGCCGCTCCCGGCTGCAACCGTCCCTACGCCTGCCGCGCTCGACATCAGGCTCGAAGCGCCTGAGGATGACGCGTGGATCGAAGCGCTGCACGAGGTATCGTTCGGACCGGGGCGCTTTGCCAGGGCCGCATTCAGGGTCCGTGAGCGCATCGCCGTCGATCCGGAATTTTCCTATATCGCCGAAATCGGGGGTGAACGTGCCGCCAGCGTGCGCATGACCCCGATCAGCGTCGGCGGGATCAATGGCTATCTCCTCGGACCGCTGATGACCGATCCGGGGTTCCGCAAGCAAGGCGCCGGACGGGCTCTGGTGCGCCACGTATGCGATCTTGCGCTGGCGCGGCCCGGCATCGCCTTCGTTCTGCTGGTCGGCGACTACGCTTATTACGGACCGCTCGGTTTCGTGCCGACCGTCTCCAGCGCCATCCGGTTTCCGGGGCCCGTTGATCCCTCCCGCGTGCTGGTCCAATCTCACGACCAGAACATGGCGGGAAAATTGACCGGGGACGTTCTGCCCTGGGTATAGCGCCACCAAAGGTGGGTGTGCTGCGGGGAAGAATGTCGAGCGAAAGTGATATCAGGCAAATCGTGACGCGGCTTTTGCCGGCTCCCGAACCGATGCCCGATGCCGGGGATCTCGTTGCCGATTTCGTGCTCGAGGAGTTGGGCAACGAGCCGCCCGTTCCCGCTGCGGTGCTGATCGCGCTGGTGCGGCGGGGATCGGGCTATAACGTGCTTTATACCCGGCGGTCAGGAGGATTGCGCAAGCATTCGGGGCAGGTGGCTTTTCCCGGCGGGCGGATCGATCCCGAGGATCACGACGCCGCTTATGCCGCGCTGCGCGAAGCCAATGAAGAGGTGGCGCTTTATCCCGAGGACGCGCAGGTGCTCGGGTATATGCCCTACTATTACACCGGGACGAACTATTTCATCACGCCCGTCGTGGCGATCGTCGAGCCGCGCGCCCCTTTTGTGCCCAATCCGGGAGAGGTCGATGCGGTGTTCGAGGTGCCGCTCGACATGCTGGTCCAAGAAGCGAGCTATCAGACGTTCCGCATCGTCCATCGCGGCCAGAAACGCGAGAGCTGGCAGATCGATTTCGAAGGCCACAGGATCTGGGGGATCACCGCCAACCTGACGCGCCGGTTTCGGGACACGGTTCTGGCTGGAGACGGCCATGTCGCGTGAACAAGCCCTGACGCGCCTGGCGCAAGCCGATTGGCTGGATGCGGCCCGGCCGGTGTTCGACTGCCTGGATGGTGCAATGGGCCGGACGCGGGCGGTGGGGGGCATCGTTCGCGACACGCTTTTGGGGCGCCCGCGCGGGTCGACCGATATCGACATGGCGACCGAACTTACGCCCGATGAGGTTTTGGCACGCGGCAAGGCGGCGGGATTGGGTGCCCATCCTACTGGCGTCGAGCACGGCACCGTGACGCTCGTACATGACGGGAGGGCTGTCGAGGTGACGACCTTGCGGCGCGACGTCGAGACGTTCGGCCGCCACGCCAGGGTGGCGTTCGGCACCGACTGGACCGAGGACGCGCGCCGGCGGGACTTTACGATGAACGCGCTCTATTGCGGAGTCGATGGCACGCTGTTCGATCCGCTCGGCGGGTTGGAAGATTGCCTTGAGCGGCGGGTGAGGTTCATCGGCGATCCCGATGCGCGGATCGCCGAGGACCGGCTGCGGGTCTATCGCTACTTCCGCTTTGCGGCCAGCCACGGAGAGCAAAGGCTCGAAGAGCAAGCGCTTGCTGCTTGCGGGCGCGCGGCCGGTGAACTGGGGGCGCTTTCGGCGGAAAGAGTGGGCAGCGAGATGATGCGGCTTCTGGCGCAGCCGAAATGTGCGGCCACATTGGCCGCCATGGTAGGGGTAGGCGTTTTGGCTGCGGCATTGTTTTCCCCGCCGGTGCTCAAGGCACTCGAGCGGCTCGAAGCGCTCCCGCTTCCCATAGCGGCCGACATGCGCCTGGCGGCGATGGAACTCGCCGGCGAGCAAGTGGCTGCCTTGCGGGTTAAGTGGCGTCTTTCCAATGCGACGATGTCGAGCCTGGGCCAATTGACCGCCGCTCTCGCGCTTGCGCGCGCGGCGAACTGGGCGGAACTGGCGTACCGCCATCCAGAGCGAAAAACACAGGCGATCGCGCTCGCGACGGCGCTCGACCAGCACGCCCCTGCCTGGATGAACGAGGCGATTTCGGCGGTCGAAGGCATCGGGTCTCGGAATTTTCCGATCTCGGGGGCCGACCTGCTCGCGCACGGCATGAAGCCCGGCCCCGAGGTCGGGGCCGAGCTCAAACGACTGGAAAGGCTATGGATCGAGTCCCGGTTCGAGCTGGACCGCGATGGACTGCTCGAACAGGTCCGGCAGCCTTAGTTGTCAGTGGTGCGTCTGCACCTCGAAGATACGCTCCTTGATCCGCTCGACCATATCGGGACGGATCTCGGTTTCGCCGTGCTCGGATTTAAGCCGTTCAACGGCCTTGCGGACGACTTCCGCCTCGGTTTCCGCCGTCGCGTGCCAGGTCGCACCGGGAACCAGCGATCCACCGTCAAAGCGTTTCATGGTTGTTCTCCCTACGTCGTGTTGCACGAGGAATTGTTACCCATGAAACGGGCAGCAATAGGTCGCGGTTCCCTCCTTCAGGGCCAGCGGACTTCGGGCGGCATCGAGGACAGGATGGAATTGACGTTGCCACCGGTCTTGAGACCGAAGGTCGTGCCCCTGTCGTAGAGCAGGTTGAACTCCACATACCGGCCGCGCCGGACGAGTTGTTCGTGCCGCTGCTCCTCGGTCCAGGGGGTGTTGAAGTTGCGGCGCACCAGTTCGGGATAGATTTCGACGAACCGCCGGCCCACGTCCTGAGTGAAGGCGAAATCGGCCTCCCAATCGCCGCTGTTGTGGCGGTCGTAGAAGATGCCGCCGATGCCGCGTGGTTCCTTGCGGTGGGGAAGATAGAAATACTCGTCGCACCAGTCCTTGTACCGCTGGTAATCGACCTGCGGATGCGCATCGCAGGCCGATTTCATGGCGGCGTGGAAATCGACGGAGTCGGGGTCGGTCTGGGTGCGGCGGGCATCGAGCACCGGGGTCAGATCGCCGCCGCCGCCGAACCACCAATTGGAGGTGACCACCATGCGCGTGTTCATGTGCACGGCGGGAACGTTGGGATTCCAGGGGTGGCCGATGACCGAAATGCCCGAGGCCCAGAATTGCGGGCTGTCTTCGGTGCCCGGAATCTGCTTGGCGAATTCGGGCGAGAACTCTCCGAACACGGTGGAGATGTGAACGCCCATCTTTTCGAAAACGCGGCCCTGGATGATCGACATCTCACCGCCACCACCGGCGGGACGATTCCATATCTCGCGCTCGAAACGGCCCGGGGCGCGATCGGCATGGGGGCCGGCGACCTGATCTTCGAGCGTTTCGATCGCGGCACAGAGATCGTCCCGGACCTGGCGGAACCAGGCGCTGGCACGGGTTTTCTTGTCTTCGATATCGTCGGGCAGGGGCATTGCAGTCATTTTCGGCATGGTCGTCATTGTGTGCCGGGTCCGTAGCATGTTGAGGGTATCGAGACCATGCTCCAGAGCGTGTCGCGGCTGTTTGATGGAAATCAATCGGTTTCCCGTTCAGGCGAGGCCGGCAAAGCCGTCGGTCTGCCGCATGGCCTCGCCCAGGGCCAGCGCCGCGGAGATGGCGACATTGAGCGAGCGGGCTTGCGGACGCATCGGGATGCGGATGCGCAGATCGGCATCGGCGGCGACCTCGGGCGGAACGCCGGCGCTTTCACGGCCGACCATCAGGATGTCGCCCTCTCGGTACACGGCATTGTGAAGGGGCTCGCTCGCCTTGGTGGTCAGAAGCACCAGGCGGCGTTTTTCGGCACGGCGCCAAGCGTCGAACCGGTCATAGCTTGAATGTTCGACCATCTCCACGCTGTCGAGATAGTCCATGCCCGAACGCTTGAGCGCCGCGCGGGAGAAGGGGAAGCCGGTGGGGTGGACGATGTGTACCGGCACGCCCAGGCAGGCGCCGAGTCGCAGCAAAGTGCCCGTATTGAGGGCGATATCGGGTTGGTAAAGGGCGAGAGCGAGCGGCACCGGAACGTCCCATCACAAAAAGCTGTGAAAAGTGAATTGGGTATAGTGCCGCAGATTGATCACGTCACGGTCCCGGAGGCTGGACAAGTCAATGAGACAGTGCAAAAAGGGGGCCCGAAATCCGCACCGCCTCACGGCGGCGGGGGTCTAGACGTGCATCCGTGCGAATATCCCAGCGGGGCCCGTCGGTCTAATGACTTGTCTTAACAGGCCTTTTTGGGGATCTAGAACTTTGGCGACAGCGAGTGAATCAAAGGCGACGCGGCGCGATTTTTTGTATATCGCGACCGGTGCCGTCGGTGCGGTTGGAGTAGCGGGGGCGGCATGGCCGCTCATCCATCAGTTGAATCCCGATGCGTCCGTTCTGGCGCTGGCCTCGATCCGGTTCGACGTTTCCTCGGTTGCGGAAGGATCTTCGGTGACGATCCTGTGGCGCGGCCTGCCGGTTTTCGTGCGACACCGTACCGCAGCCGAGATCGAAGAAGCGCGGGCGGTTCCGCTCTCCGATCTCAAGGACCCCGAATCCGATGAAGAGCGCGTGCTCGAAGGGCACGAGGAGTGGCTGATCATGGTCGCCAACTGCACCCATCTCGGCTGCGTGCCGGTGGGTGAATCTGGCGATTTCGATGGCTGGTTCTGTCCCTGCCACGGGTCCCACTACGACACATCGGGTCGTATCCGCCGCGGGCCCGCTCCGGCCAATCTGGTCGTGCCGCCCTATCAGTTCGTGTCCGACACTGTCGTCGAGATCGGTTAAGGGGAGTAGAGGGCATGGCCAATCACGCTGGCAATTACACGCCGGGCACCGGAATCGAGCGCTGGCTCGATGAACGGCTTCCGATCATCAGGTTCTCCAAAGAACATCTGATGGACTATCCCACGCCGAAGAACCTCAACTATTGGTGGACCTTCGGCGCCATCCTCACCTTCATGCTGGTCATCCAGATCGTGACCGGCGTCATCCTTGTGATGCACTATACCCCGCATGTGGACCTGGCCTTTGCCTCGGTCGAGCACATCCGGCGTGACGTCAATTACGGCCGCATCATCCAGGGCACCCATGCGGTGGGCGCCTCGATGTTCTTTGCGGCGGTCTATGTCCATATCTTCCGTGGCCTCTATTACGGGTCCTACAAGGCCCCGCGCGAAGTGATCTGGATGCTGGGCGTTATTCTCTTCATCCTGCTGATGGCTACGGCCTTCATGGGTTACGTGCTTCCCTGGGGGCAGATGAGCCTTTGGGGCGCGACGGTGATCACCGGCATCTTCTCGGCCATCCCGGTGGTGGGCGAGGCGCTGCAGACGCTGTTGCTGGGCGGTTTCTCGGTGGCCAATCCCACGCTCAACCGCTTCTTCTCGCTGCACTACCTTATCCCGTTCATCATCGCGGCGGTGGTTGTGCTGCACATCTGGGCGCTGCACGTTCCGGGCAACAACAACCCCACCGGCGTAGAGGTCAAGGACAGCCGCGACACGCTGCCGTTCCACCCCTACATCACGATGAAGGATCTGTTCGCGGTCGTTCTGTTCCTGATCCCGTTCGCCTGGTTCGTGTTCTTTGCGCCCGACATCCTCGGTCACGCCGACAACTACATTCCCGGCAATCCGCAGGTGACGCCGGCGCATATCGTGCCTGAATGGTATCTGCTGCCGTTCTACACCATGCTGCGGGCCATCGACTTCAACGTGCTGTTCATCGACTCCAAGCTCGGTGGCGTCATCGTGATGGCCGGCTCGTTGCTGATCCTCTTCGCGCTGCCCTGGCTGGATAGCTCCAAGGTGCGCTCGGGATCGTTCCGTCCGCTGTTCCGTCCGTTCTACTGGCTGTTCGTGGTCAACTTCATCGTGCTCGCCTATCTCGGCGCGCAGCCGGCGGAAGGCATCTATGTGCTGCTGGCCAAGATTTCCACGGCCTATTATTTCGCCTACTTCCTGATCATTCTCCCGGTTCTCGGACGCATCGAAAGGCCCGCCCTGCTGCCGGCGAGCATTTCGGAAAGCGTGCTTGGCAAGGCCAATGGCTGATCGGGAGCGAAGGACAACAATGATGCTTAAAAAGACGATCCTTGGTGTACTCGCCCTCGCAGCAGTCGCCCTTGGCAGCGCCACGGTGCAAGCGGCGGAAGAAAACGCGCACACCGAGCAGCAGGACTGGAGCTTTGCCGGCGTGTTCGGCACTTACGACCAGAACCAGCTTCGGCGCGGATTCCATATCTACCGGGAAGTGTGCTCAAGCTGCCATGGCCTTGATTTCATCGCCTTCCGCAATCTCTCCGAGCCCGGTGGCCCGGAATATTCGGAAGATCAGGTGCGTGCGCTGGCTGCCGAGTTCACCATTGCCGATGAGACTGCCGAAGGCGGCGAGCGCGAAGGCGTGCCCGCCGACCGCTGGCCGAACCCGTTCGCCAGCGAACAGATCGCCCGCGATTCCAATGGTGGCGCCTTCCCGCCCGACCTGTCCCTGATGGCCAAGGCGCGCGGGATCCACATGGATTTCCCCTGGTGGGTCTTCAACTACTTCACCGCCTATCAGGAGGCGGGTGCTGACTATATCTACAACCTGCTTACCAGCTATACCGAGGCGCCCGAGGGTACCGAGGTGCCGGCCGGTCAGTACTACAATGAATATTTCCCCGGCCATTTGATCGCCATGGCGCCGCCGCTGAGCGACGGCCTTATCAGCTACGACGACGAGGCAACCCCCGAGACGGTGGAGCAGTATGCGCTCGACATCGCAGCGTTCCTGCAATGGACGGCTGATCCGCACATGGTCGAGCGCAAGGCGACCGGCTTTAAGGTCATCATCTTCCTGATCGTCCTGGCGGTGCTCATGTATCTGGTCAAGCGCCGCATCTGGCGCGACATTCACGATTGATCGAAAGGGGCCTTCGGGCCCCTTTTTTGTATCTCGCGCTCTTGCCCGGAGAGCATGATTTCTTCATTGTATGGCGCGTCCGGTCCATGCGGAGAACACCCATGTCCGCCATTCGCGTAGCAAAGACAGTGGCGCTTCTGGCCCTAGCGGCAAGCCGCAGTCCCTTGGTCCGCTCTGCCGTCAAGGCGGCGCCGCATCTGATTTCCGAGGAGCGCAAGGCTGCGGCTTACGAAGCCACCAAGCGCGCCGCGCGCAAGGCCGGCGAGATGACCGCCCGCGTGGTGCCGCCCAATCGCTACTTCTGACGATTTCCGCTCCCTTCATATCGGCACTGTGGTGCCCATCTTCCATAAAGGCTCGCCCATGCCGACCGATCTCAAGGCGCTCGTGCGCTCGATTCCCGATTATCCCAAGCCAGGCATCATCTTTCGCGATATCACTTCGCTGATCGAGGATTCGGACGGTTTTCGCGAGAGCTGCGAATTGCTGGCCAACGCCCATCGGGACAGAGGCATCACCAAGGTGGCCGGCATCGAGGCGCGAGGCTTCATTTTTGGAGCGGGCGTGGCGATCGCACTGGGCGTGGGGTTCGTGCCGGTGCGCAAGGCGGGCAAGCTGCCTGGCGAAACGATCGGCCAGAACTACGCGCTCGAATACGGCGTCGATACCATCGAGATCCACGCCAATGCGGTTGGCTCGGGTGACAATGTGCTGCTGGTGGACGATCTGATCGCCACGGGCGGAACCGCCATCGCCGCGATTTCCCTGTTGCGGCGGACCGGCGCGAAGGCCGAACACGCGGCTTTCGTCATCGACCTTCCCGATATCGGCGGTGCCGACAAGCTGCGCAGCCAGGGCGTTGCCGTCGAGGCGCTGATGGCCTTCGAAGGCCATTAGGGGACGGGCGGACATGCCGCCCGTTCACAGTTGCGGTTACTCGGCTGCCGAGAGTAGGACGCCGCCGACGGTATCACCTTCACCGCTACAGCCGGTTTCGCCATAACGGATGAAGCGCTGGGCGCGTTTGCCGGTATCGACCTCGCCCGTATAGATATTCCCCGAACTGTCGACGGCGACGTTGTGCAGCCAATGGAACTCGCCAACGCCCTGTCCAGGACGGCCGAAGCGGGCGAGTTCGCCCAGCGTGTCGCGGTTGAGCACGTAAATGGTCATGTTGGAGTTGTCGCCGACATAAAGGCAGGTCTGGCCGTCATCGGCCGAAAAGTTCACCGACACCGCGGTGCCCGGAATAGTCGTGCGGGTTTCCACGCTCACGAACTGCTCTTCGACAAAGCCGCATAGTCCCGCTTCGCCATCGGGATTGTCGCACGGTTGGCCAAGCTCGGCGAGATCGAATACCTGAATGCGGTTGTTGCCTCGATCGCAGACATAGAGCATCCGATCATCGGAAATCTCCACGCAATGGACCGGATTGCGGAAGAAGCCAGGACGCGGGGTTTCGCCGGTGGCCAGGTCCTCCGCAAAAGTGCCCGAATTGTCAGCGACCTCGTCGTCCACCGGGTTCTGTCCGTAGGCTCCGAAATGGCCAACATACTCGCCCGTTTCCGCGTCGACGGCGACCACACGATTGTTGCCATAGCCATCGGCGATATAGAGGATGTTGGTCTCGGGATCGACGACCATGTCGGCGGGGCGGAACAATTGCGGCGTGCCGTTTATGCCGCCATCGGTGTCATTGCTGTCGGGTGCTTGGGCTCCGGTGGCGCCGATCTGCAAGACGAACTCGCCCTCCATGGTGAATTTGAGCACGTGTCCGTCCCAGCCATTGGCGCTGGCCCATGGGGTATCGCCCGAGCCGTTGCCGTTCGAGCCGATATAGATGAAATCGTTGTGGTCGACATAGATGCCGTGCTCGTTGGCCGGCCAGAAACAACCGTCCTCCTGGCGGCAGGCGGTTTGAAGAAAATCGCCATCCGATGGGCCGCCCCAGGCCTGCAAAAGATTTCCCTCCTGGTCGAACTGCATGACGGCGGGAGCAGGCGTGCAGCAATCGGTGATCGGACCGAACGGACGCGGATGGCCCAGGGCGCTGACCTGTTCGCCCTCGGCGTTTTCGCCCACAGCCTCGAGCCGGCCCGCCTCCTCGGTGGTCAATGAACGCGAGCGCTGCAAGACCCAGATATTGTCGTCATTGTCGACATAGACGCCGGCAATCTGTCCGAAGGTCCAGTTGTTGGGCAGAGGCTTTGGCCAAGCCGGGTCGGCGATGAAATGGGGCAAGGCGCTGCCTTCGGTCATGTCGAGGGGAGCGGTGCGCTCCATAAGCGATTGCAGTCTTTCTTCTCCCAATATTTGCGCTGGATTGTCCTGCGCCATCGCATTTGGGGCCGCGAGTAAAGCGGCGATCACCAACGCGACCTTCCGATAACGAAACATTTCTCTCTCCTCACCTTTAATCGTATAATATTTTTACTATGCGACTTCTGAAATTCTGCTCGCGGAACTGGAAGAAAGTCAATTGTCTCGCAATTTATGTTATATTACTAAGATATAATTATTTTAGGTAGTGCCGCGATATTGTGCGGCGCCGGCGGTCTGGCACCCGGCGAGGTATGACCGAGCGGGGACGGCCAAAGAAAAGGCCGGCGCGGACGCCGGCCGTAGCTACTTGCCCCTGAGTTTATCGGGCAGGGGCAGCGGGACGCTGTCGGTGCGGGGCAGATGATCCTCGATCCTGGCCCTGTGCCGTACCGGCACTGGCGGACCTTGCCGCGGCCCTTTGGGGAGAGGGGACTTGCCGAACCGTCCAGTGCCGGTGAGCTTGTACATTTTGCCTTTCATGCGAAACCTCCTTGTTAGGATTAAAATCCTAACAGTCAAAACGATACCGTGTCCGCGTGAAGAGATCGGCGGATTACGGGTGGAGCTGCGTCGGCGGACAAGCGTTGCTCTCCGCGAACAGCCTTTGCTTGTTTCGAGAGGTTGCGCGCAGCGCAGAATGCTCGAAAGTCGCGAGGGCATCGCCGCCGCGACGCAGGCGAGAGCTTGTGAGCAGGAAAGGCGAAGGAAGCAGAGAAGGCCGCTATTGTAGGCACTTATATGCCTGTTTTGTTTCGTTTCCGGTCAGGAGAACGAACGGGTCTATCTCAATAAAGCTGGAGATAAGTTCACCAGCGACTTCCACAAATCCGATATCCTCGCATCGCTGCGCTCTTGGAGCCTGCCGGACAATGGGCAGGCGTGCCTGGGCATCTGCGCTGACGCGTTACGGTATCAGATCATTGGAGTCGCGACCTCGGAGCGTTTGTGAACGAGCGCATGAAAACACAGGAAAATCATCCTGTCAACAGCGTCGGGAAAAGAGACCCGCAACGATGACGAGAAGCCAGCCGGCGATCAGCGCTAGTCCGCCGATGGGGGCCAGCAGCGGGAGGGGCGAGGCGCCCAGGAAATGCCGGGCGGCGAGATCGCCGCAAAAAACGACAGCACCGATGAGGAGAGCGGCTAAGGAAAAGTCGAACAGGCGCGGCAGCGGCGCCAGCGCCAGGGCGAGAATCGCTGGGGCGTGGGTCAGCGCGATCAGTGCGTAAGGGCCGAGCAAGGTGGCGCCCACATGGGACGAGGCCGCCGCGGCGGCAACGCCCGATGCGCCGAGCAAGCCGGCGATGGCTATCGCAATGCGCTGGAACGGGCTCATCTGCGGGCCAGTGTCTTGAGACCTGGCACCCTGGCGAGGGCCATTGCGGCTTTGACCTTGAGCGGCATTTTGTAGTCTCGCAGCTTGGAAAAGCCCACCAGATCGGCCGAATAGACGAGTTCGCCGTGTTGGTTGTGCGCTTCGAGAAGATTGAAGAGCAGGCCCCAGCCGGGAATTGAGTTCGACGGACGCTTGCCGGTGACCGTCAGGGTATAGCCGACGGTATCGCCGGCGCGGACGGGTGCCTTGAAATCCATGCGGTTGACCCCGGGTGAGGGGCCGGACACGCCGGGCTCACCGCCTTCGGCGCGGACGATATCTTCCTCGGCTTCCAACCGGTCGACCATCAGGCGATGGCCGACGCTGACCGTATGCCAGCCCGAAGCGACGAGGCCGCCGAAATGAGAGTGGCGCGCGGCTTCGGGATCGACATGGAAATATTGAGGATCATAGAGCTTGCCGAAGCGGATGATCTCGGCTTGGGTGAAGGTGTGGCTGCCAAGATCATAGGCCGTATCGAGGCTGACGTCTTCGAACCAGCGGGTCATTGGGCGGCCTCCGGGATGGGTGCCGAGGGATCGCGAACTTCGACGAGATTGGTGAGGTTGAGGGTCATCACCTGCTGGCCTTTTTGGTTGCGCATGTCGAAGGCGACGGTGAGGATGCCCATTTCGGGATGGCTGGCCGAGCGGCGCAGGGAGGTGACTGTCGCCGTCCCGGAAAGCGTGTCGCCCTTCATCAGCGGACGCTTCCATTTGAGGTCGGTAAAGCCCAGACCGCCCATGGAGGCGACCTTGGAAAGGAAGGTATCGACCAGCATGCGCAGCGAGAGCGCTCCGGTCTGCCACCCGCTCGCGGCCAGGCCGCCCAGAAGGCTGGCCTTGGCTGCCTTTTCATCGAGATGGAAGGGGAAGGGGTCGAACTCGGTGGCGAATTCGATGATGTCGGCCTTGCTGACCGTGCGCGGACCCAGCGTCACGGTTTCCCCGACCTTCAAGTCCTCGAAATGGCGTCGATCTCGCGTTATCGGATTGGTCATCCTGCTGCCCTTTACGTCAATCCGATTGTGCCCCAAGGATGGTTGGCCGGCAAGAGGAGCGGCTGTCGCAGCCTTGGTCATTGCACTTGCGGGCCGATGCGGATCACCGTGTCCTCGGGACGGATGACGCTCAGCCGATGGGTGATGGCGATGATCGTCACCTCGTCGCAGATGCGGCGCAACTGATCCATGATCTCTTTTTCGGTTTCGGCATCGAGGGCCGAGCTGGCTTCGTCGAGCAGCACGATGGCCGGATCGGCGTAAAGTGCGCGGGCGATGGCGATGCGCTGGCGCTCGCCGCCCGAAAGCTTGAGGCCGCGTTCGCCAACCACGGTCTGGAAACCATCATCGAGCCCATCGATGAAATCGAGAATGGCGGCGCGCTCGGCGGCGCGGCGCAGGCGCGCCTCGTCATGGGGGCGGCCGAGTACGATGTTGGTGGCCAGCGTATCGTTGAGCAGCACCACGTCCTGCGGCACGGCGGCGGCATGGGCGAACCAATCGGCGCGGGAAATTTCGGTGAGGTCGGTGCCGTCGATGAGGATGCGGCCCTGCTGGGGGCGCATGGCCTTGAGCAGCAGCTTGAACAGGGTGGATTTGCCTGCGCCGGTATCGCCGGTGATGTAGGTCACGGTGCCCCGCCGTGCCGCGAAGCCTGCGCCCTCGACGCCGCGGCCGTTGGGATAGCGATAGGTCACGTCCTCGAAAACCACCCTTCCATCGGTGAGGGTGAGCGGTTGCCCGGAGGTGGTGTCGTCGTGGGATTCGGCCTGCCACATGCGGGCGAAGGGAAGGAAGCGGGAATAGGATTGGGAGACCTGCTGGATGGCCTGCCCGACCATCTGGAAGGGCGTGTTGAGCTGCAGCAGCAGGGTATTGAACAGCACGAGATCGCCGACCGTGAGCGTACCTTCCACCACGCGAGGGACCAGAAGCCAGAGCGTCAGGGCAAATTGCGCGGTGAGGGCGAGGCCGAAGATGCCGGCGAAGCGCACCTGGGTGGTGGCGTAGCGGCGCCAGGAGTCGAGGGAGGATTGCTGGCGGGCGGTGAACTGGCCGATCATCCAGCGGTCCGACCCGAACTGGCGCAACGTATCCATGCCGGCAATGGCATTGCCGATGAATTTGGAGCTTTCCTGGGAATGTTCGATGGCTGCATCGAGATGGATGCGCGTGATGCGGGTCGCATGCATGACGAGCGCGATATAGACCATGCCGTAGACGAGGACGATCAGGGCAATATCGAGATCGAGCACGGTCCCGAGCATCACGATGCTGAGGGTCACTTGCGCGATGCCGGGGAGAAGGGCGGCGAGGCTGAACTGGACGACGAAGTTGAGGGCATCCCCGCCCTTGTGCTGGGCGCTTTGGATCTCGGCCGGGTTGTGGTCGAGAAAGAATGATGATGCCTTGCCGACAAGTTGTTCGAAGAACGCTGTCGAGGAAACGAAGTCGAGGCTCTCCGAGGTCATGAAGGTCAGAAAGGCCGACATGCGCTGGAGGGCAAAGCCCAGGCCCATGAGAAGGGCATAGGCCATGAAGGCCCAGATAATGCCCGATGCGAGAGAGGTGGCATCGATGCTGTCGATGAGGCGCGAGAAGAGATAGGGCGCGGCGATGGTGGCCAGCGAGCCCAAGAGGGTGATGACCAGCACCGCAACGAGGATCAGCTTGGCGGTTCTGAGATAGCGTCCGAGGATGGTCTTGAGCGGTGGGGCGATGAGGCTGAGGTCGATGTGCATGCTCGCTCCCGTTCCGCTGGAGGGGCAATGTGTAGCCGAATCACGTGCAGTCTCAAGAGGCAGAGGGCGGCGGATGGCCCACTGTTTGGCGATCAATCTCGGCGCAGTGACGTCCGCTCATTGCTCGAGGTCTGCGATCAACGCCTTCATCTCTTCGATCTCGCTACGCTGGGCCTCGATGATGCGATTGGCAAGATCGATAGCGCGCGGGTCCGAGAGGTTGGCATTTTCCGATGTCAGGATGGCGATGGAATGATGAGGGATCATGGCGCGCATCCATGACACGTCCTCGATGGTCGCCTGCGAGCGGACGAGGTAGAGCGAGCCCGCAAAAACCAAGATGGCGGCGAGGTAGATGCCGATATTGAGAGCGGTGTTCTTGTACATTCCCAGCATGAAGCTGAGCATGATGATGGCCATCGCCGCGCCCATGAGCAGCGCCATATAGGCGCGGGTTTCGCTGAAAAAGATGTGATCGAGCGCGTAGGTATTGAGGTACATGAGCCCAAACATCACCACGGTCGAGGTGGCGATCATGGCAAAGAAGCGTGCGTAACCGTGCATGGCAGTCTCCCGTTTGTTCGGGCAACGAAGCCTGTTGGTTCGAGTTCCGGGGGAAAACGGGTCGCGTGCTCTCTCCTGCCACTGCTTTAGTGGCGGGGAAAGGAGTTTGCCATGGCTGAAATCATCGATGTGGATCACCTCTACGCTTCGGTTGCGGCGCGGGATCGCGCTTATCTTGGCCAAGCTTACGTCGGTGTGAGGTCCACGGGGATATTTTGCACGATGGGATGTCCGTCGCGCACGCCGCTCAAAAAGAACTGCCGGTTCTTCGAGACTGTTGAGGACTGCGTCGCGGCGGGATTTCGGGCCTGCAAGCGATGCAGGCCCGAGCAATAGATCAGGTGTTGAACTTGAAGAGCATCACGTCGCCGTCCTTGACGACGTATTCCTTGCCTTCATCGCGCGCCTTGCCCGCTTCCTTGGCGGCGACTTCGCCACCCAAGGTCACGAAATCCTCATAGGCGATGGTCTGGGCGCGGATGAAGCCGCGTTCGAAATCGGAGTGGATGACACCGGCCGCCTGGGGGGCCTTGGTGCCCACCGGAATGGTCCAGGCGCGGGCTTCCTTGGGGCCGACGGTGAAATAGGTCTGCAGGTGCAGGAGCTTATAGCCCTCGCGGATCAGCCGGTTGAGGCCGGGTTCGGACAGACCAAGGGAGGAGAGGTAATCGAGGCGGTCGGCATCATCGAGGCCGGCGAGTTCGGCTTCGATCTCGGCACAGATGATCACCGAGCGGGCGTCCTGCTCCTTGGCGTAAGCCTCGACCTTGGCCGTGTGTTCATTGCCGGTCGCGGCGGCGGCTTCATCGACATTGCAGACGTAAAGAACCGGCTTGGCGGTCAGGAGCTGGAGCTCCTTGAACGCCTTTTCCTCGTCGGGCGCACGTTCGACGAGGCGAGCCGGCTTGCCATCTTCGAGCAGCGCTTTTGCGCGGTTGACCAGTTCGAGGGTGAGCTTGGCATCCTTGTCGTTGGCGCGAATTTTCTTTTCCAGGCCGCCGATGCGCTTTTCGAGACTTTCCAGGTCGGCCAGCATCAATTCGGTTTCGACAACTTCGGCATCGGCTATGGGATCGACCTTGCCGGCGACGTGGACGATGTCGTCGTTCTCAAAGCAGCGCAGCACATAGGCGATGGCATCGCATTCGCGGATGTTGGCGAGGAACTGATTGCCCAGTCCTTCGCCCTTGGAGGCGCCTTTGACCAATCCGGCGATGTCGACGAAGGAGAGCCGGGTGGGGATCACCTCCTTGGACTTGCCGATCTCGGCGAGCTTGTCGAGCCGCTCGTCGGGGACGGAGACTTCACCGACATTGGGCTCGATGGTGCAGAAGGGGAAATTGGCGGCCTGGGCCGCCGCCGTCTGGGTGAGGGCGTTGAAAAGCGTCGATTTGCCGACATTGGGCAGGCCGACGATGCCGCATTTGAAGCCCATGGGGGAACCTCGGAAATGGCGCGGAAAGCGCGGGGGAAATCGTTGCGCACTACCTCGTGCAGAGAGAGCTGGAAGTCAAGAGAAGGCATGTGGAAGCGGCCGACAGCCGCAAGGCTTCGGAGGTTGATGATGACGGCATGGGGCGATGAACGCCTCGTGCTGAGTTTGTTAGTATGAAGCGATCATCGCCCCATGCGTCCGGGATTTTGGGCTTATGGCGGCTTCTCGGGCTGGGGGTTGTTGGAAAAGCCACCGTTGCCGATGATTTCCCGCTGCCCCTCCGGGTTTCCCCGGTGCGACGTGGGAGTGATTGGATTGGTGGTCCGCTCACACCTTTTATCCACATCCGGCCATCTGTCCGCTTTGGGCCTTCCCCACGGCGACCCGTGAGGAACCCGAACCGATCCTGCCCAAACGTTCGTAGCGCTTGCGTCCATATGCGCGGGGTCGTGAGGGGGAGTATGGGGCAAGCGCAGGGGGCGGGGATAAGTTTTTGCGCGTGTGTCTGTGGAAGCTCAGCGCCCCCTCATCCGACCGCTTCGCGGCCACCTTCTCCCACCAGGGGAGAAGGGTAGCCCCTGGCAGGCTCTCGGGAAAAACATCGGCGCTGTCCCTAAAGCCCCCCTTCTCCCCTGGTGGGAGAAGGGTTGGGGATGAGGGGGGCTCGGCATATCAGCGGCCACCGTGGCGGTTGTTGAGGCTCAGCGCACCCCTCATCCGTCTCGCCCTGCGGGCGATCCACCTTCTCCCTCAAGGGGAGAAGGGTTCCTGAGGAAGCGTTGCGGCTTGGGCTCAGGTGCTGAGTGTACTGGATCCCGGCTCAAGGCCGGGATGACGGTTGGGGGTTGGGGTGATGATGGGGATAAGCAGATGGGCTGCTGGAGACCTCCGCAGTGGAGCGTGGTGAGGGGGGCGGAGACGAGCGGCGCGCATACCTTGCCCCGGGTCAAGCCCGGGGCGACACGGTGGGGAATGGAGCAAGGGAGAGGGAAACAGGGGCTGAAGAAGGAGGGGAGGAGAAGGGCCAAGGACGGGGTAGGAACCGAACCAGAGTCGTGATGCGCGCACTACAGCATTTGAGCTATTCTAGACGCGCTTTACCGCCTCAAGGCCGGCATGGGGGCATAGGTGGTCAGGCGGCAATGGGCGTCGTGGGAATGTTCGCGCTCAGTCCCGCTTGCCGAACAGCTTCTTGAGCATGTCGGCCATGGGGCCGGTTTCGGGTACCTTGGCTTGAGGCGACGACGGGCGGGCCTGGCGGATGTGGCTTTGCTGGCGGGGGGCGGGTTTTTCCGCTTTTGGTTCGGACCTGGCCGAGGGAACGGCAAGGGCGAGCTTGTTCATCAGGCCGGCGGAATCGCCCTTGGCGATCAGACCGGCGTTTTTGGCCAGGGCGTCGAGCAGGGGCTCGAGCCACTCGTTTTCGGCTTTGTGGAAGTTGGAGAGCACGTGCGAATGGACGCGGTCCTTGTGGCCGGGGTGACCGATGCCGAGACGGACGCGGATGAAATTCTTGCCCAGATGGCTTTCGATGGAGCGCAAGCCATTGTGGCCGCCATTGCCGCCGCCGGCCTTGATGCGGACCTTGCCGGGGGCGAGGTCGAGCTCGTCATGGATGACGGAAATATCGGCGGGGGAGAGCTTATAGAATTGGGCGGCCTGGGCGACGGAATCGCCCGAGCGGTTCATGAAGGTCTGCGGCTTTAACAGCATGACCTTTTCGCCATCGATCACGCCCTCGGAGACGAGGCCGGAAAATTTCTGGCGGAAGGGTGGGAAAGAGTGCTGGAGGGCGATCTCGTCGACGGCCAGAAAGCCGATATTGTGCCGGTGAGCGGCATATTCGGCGCCGGGATTGCCGAGCCCCACGATCAGGTGCATCGCATCTCTCCGGGAAGCGGAGGGGGCCGGAGGCCGGCCCCCAACCGGTTATTCTTCGTTGTCGCCTTCGGCTTCGCCGGCCTCTTCGCTCTCTTCGCCTTCAGAGGAGCGCAGGGCGGACGGAGCCGCAAGAGTGGCGATGGTGAAGTCGCGATCGGTGATGGTCGGGGTGACGCCCTTGGGCAGGGTCACGGCCGAGATGTGGATCGAGTCGCCAACTTCGGTGCCGGTCAGGTCGACCACGAGATATTCGGGGATCTGGTCGGCGGGGACGGTCACCTCGACGGTGTGGCGAACGACGTTAAGCACGCCGCCCTTCTTGAGCCCGGGGGACTTTTCCTCGTTCTCGAAGTGGACCGGAACTTCGACCGTCAGGGTCGAATTCTTGCCCACGCGCAGGAAGTCCACATGCACGAGGAAATCGCGCACGGGTTCAAGCTGGTAATCCTTGGGGATCACGCGGTGCTTTTCGCCGTCCACATCGATCTCGATGACGTGCGAAAGAAAGCCGCCGTCATGAATCTTCTTGAAGGTGTCCTTATAGGACACGGCGATGGAAAGAGGGGCCTTCTTGTCGCCGTAGATAACGGCAGGAACCAGACCTTGACGACGCAGTTCACGAGCGGCCCCCTTGCCCACCCGGTCCCGCACCGAAGCCTTAAGCTCGACGCTCATGGAAATCATCCATTGGTTGGGTGCAGTCTGCAAAACGCAGAATGCGCGCCCGTCCTCCAGGGGTGACGAACGCTTCATGGCGGCGGTCTATATAGGAGAGGCCGGATTTGAGCAAGAGGCAGCGACGCGCGCTCAATCGGCCTCGTCGGCAAGCGGAGCAAGCCCGCGGCGGTCCATTTCCTCGAGCGCGGCGGCGCGCAGGGTCCTGGCGCGTTCGGTCAACTCGCCATCGGACGCATGATGCACGCGGAACAGCCGGCTGGTGCCGAACCGCTTGTGCATGTGCACCAGCATGGTGTCCGACCATGTCGGTATTTCATCGAGCAAAGCTTTGAGTTCGCCGTCGGCGGACGAGCGCGGTGCCACCAGCGGGTGACGGATAGGGGGCTTGGTCACTGATATATCCACATACGCAGTGCCCGCAGTCATGGCTGGCTCGCCCCACCGGAATTTCCGTAAAAACAGAAAATGCCGGAGCCAGTCCAAGGTTCCACGTGCAAACGTTGCTTGTGGCTGAGTCGCGCTCATGGGTCAAAACCCCGCTTCCGGTTAGCTCTTGCTTAACCATGGAGCGTCAGGGATTCTGGGCGCGGGAAACAGCTGGCGCGGCTGCTTAGGAGGCGGTTAAGGCTTCGTTAACCGCTTGAGTCGGTCAGTCGAGCAGGCTCGAGACCGACTGCTCGGACGCGGTGCGGGCGATCGCTTCGCCCAGGAGCGTTGCGATCGAGATGTGACGGATCTTGTCGACCTTGGCGACGGCCTCGGTCATTTCGATGGAGTCCGTGGTCACCAGCTCCTTGAGCCGCGAATTGGCGATGCGCTGGGGCGCTTCGCCCGAGAGCACGCCATGGGTGATATAGGCGGAGACTTCCTTGGCCCCGGCATTGAGCAGGGCCTCGGCGGCGTTGACCAGGGTGCCGCCGGAATCGATGATATCGTCGATCAGAATGCAGGACTGGCCCTCGACGTCGCCGATGATGTTCATCACCTCGGAAACGCCGGCGCGCGGGCGGCGCTTGTCGACGATGGCGAGCTGGGCACCGATGCGGTTGGCGACGTTACGGGCGCGCAGCACGCCGCCGACATCGGGGGACACGACCATTACTTTGGAGGTGTCGTAATTCTCGGCGATGTCGCGGGTGAGAACCGGAGCCGCATAGAGGTTGTCGGTGGGGATATCGAAAAAGCCCTGAATCTGGGGCGCGTGCAGATCGAGGGTGAGGACGCGGTTGGCGCCGGCCTGGGTGATGAGATTGGCGACGAGCTTGGCCGAGATCGGGGTGCGCGAGGCTGATTTGCGATCCTGCCGCGCATAGCCGAAATAGGGCATCACGGCGGTGATGCGGCGGGCCGAGGACCGACGCAGCGCATCGATCAAAATCAGGATCTCCATCAAGTGGTCGTTGGCCGGATAGGAGGTCGACTGGAGGATGAAAACATCCTCGCCGCGCACGTTCTCGTGGATCTCGACGAAGATTTCCTTATCGGCGAATTTCTTGACCGATGCGTCGGTGAGGGGAATTTCAAGATAGTCGGATACGGCCTTGGCCACGGTGAGGTTTGAGTTGCCCGTCACCAGCTTCATGGTCAGCCTCTGTCTGTCGCCCTGACACCCAAGGCCGCCAATGCCCCGAGTTTGTTGGCCGGACGTTTAGCCCCTGGGGAGCCCGACTTCAATATGACTTTTGCATGAAGGCTACGGGGGCGTGACGGTGTTGCCGATCTGCACCCCATTTCGTTCACCCCCGGGCGATCAGCGCGATCTGCCGGCCCGTGCCGATGCCGTTGTGGGTGGCGTAGCGGTGGGAAAAGTAGAGGTCGGGATGGGCGTAGGTGCAGGCGCCGACGGCTTCGACCGATTTGAGGCCCAGGGCCTCGGCCTGGTGGCGGACGAGGCCCGGCACGTCGAAATGCGGCTTGGGCCAGCCGTCGGTGACGATGAAGGCGGCGGCCTGGGGGAAGTCGTTGCGGATGGTCGTGGCCATCTCCTCACCGATCTCGTAGTTTTCCGCGGAGATGGTCGGGCCGATTGCTGCGACGATGTTGGAGCGGGTAGCGCCGAGGCTTTCCATTGCCTCGACAGTGCGGGCGAGAATGCCGGAGACGGCGCCCTTCCAGCCCGCATGGGCGGCGCCGATGACGCCCGCTTCTGGGTCGGCGAAGAGCACGGGGGCGCAATCGGCGGTGAGGATGCCCAGGGCGATGCCGGGACGGGTGGTGACCAGCGCGTCCGCTTCCGGGCGGGTTTCGGGCGTGAAGGCCTTTTCGACGATGTGAACACCGGTGCCGTGGACCTGCTTGCCCAGCGCCACTTCGATGGGGCCACCCTTGAGCGCCATCACGGCGCGATGGACGTTTTCGACGACGTTGGCGGTATCGTCACCGACGGTGCGCGAGGCATTGAGCGAGGCGAAATCGCCGTCCGAGACGCCGCCGCGCCGGCCGAAGAAGCCGTGGCGGATGCCGACGATCCGGGTAAGGGTGGGGCTCTGTTCGAAAGGCGGATGCATGTGAGGCTTGGCTTTCCTTGGGGCAGTACGTCACTGCGCGGAAAAGCCCGCGGGCCGCAGGCCGGGGCTCGATGCGCACAGGACTTTGAACAGCGTTCCCATCTGATCGGGCGAGGTGAGCCGATCGAAGGCCGTTGCGAGGGAGGCGGCCTTTTCCGGGTTTGCCGTGGCCAGAGCGGAATGGCGCTCGGCCAGTCCCAAGGATGATAGAAACGGACCCTGCTCGGCAAGGGGGTAGACGATCAACCCAGCCATGCGCGCAGCGCGGCCCAAAGCTTCGAAATCCACATGGGCGGTGAGATCGGCGGCGCCGGGCTGGGCCAGCGGATCGACATGGGTATGGCGGGCGAGGGCCTGAAGGGTTTCGCCCGGCTGGGTTTCGGCATGGCCATAGTCGAGCGTAAGGATGGCGCCGCCGCGCGGGGCGATGAGACGGCAGATCTGGCCCATGAATTGCTGGGCGGCCAGGCCGATTTCGGCCACTTCGCCCTCGTCCGCCGTAGCGAAGGCTTCGCCGATCAGCGCTTCATCATAGGGGGTGGGGGAGAGGCCGAAACTGCGCTTGCCGTGGGAGAGCCCGACGCTGCGTTCGTACCATTTGCCATTGCGGCGCACGAACTGGCGGATGGGGAGGGCGTCGAAGAACTCGTTTGCGATCACGACCAGCGGCGCGCTGCCGATCGTCTCCACCTCGTCGATCCATTCGGGGGCATAGGCGGCGAGCCGATCGCGCTGCATGGCGATGAGCACGGGGTTAGTTTCGTAGAGCTTGAGATCGAGAGCGGCGGCAAAGCCGGTGGCGCGGGTGGCGACGCGCAGGGCGTCGGCCATGAGCGTGCCACGACCGGGGCCGAGTTCGAGCAGGGTGAACTTTTCGGGGGCGCCCATCTGGAAATAGAGATCGGCAATCCATGCGCCGATCATTTCGCCGAAGGTCTGGCTGATTTCCGGGGCGGTGATGAAATCCCCCTTTACCCCCAGCGGGTCGGCCTTGCGGTAATAGCCGCGCGTGGGGTGCGTGAGGCACAGCCCCATATAGGTGGCCAGCGACATGGGGCCGTTCTGGCGGATCTGCATGTCGATCAGATCGCCAAGGGAAAGGCCCTGCTCAGGCATGGCGGCGGTGCGATTGGGCCCACGCGACAAGAGCGATGCCGCCGATCACCAGCGGTACCGAAAGCACCATGCCCATGGTGAGCCAGCCAAAGGCGAGATAGCCGATATGGCTGTCGGGCAGGCGGAAGAACTCGACGAAAATGCGCGAAAGGCCATAGCCGATGCAGAAGATGCCGGCGGCGGTGCCGGGCTGGCGCAGGATGAGCTTGATGTGGGTGAAATAGCGGATGACCAGGAACAGGACGATGCCCTCGAGAATGCCCTCGTAGAGCTGGCTGGGATGGCGCGGCAGCTCGCCCGCGCCGGGAAAAATCACGCCCCAGGGCATTGTGGTGACCGAGCCATAGAGTTCGGCGTTGATGAAATTTGCCACGCGCCCGAGGAACAGGCCGATGGTGGCGCAGCAGGCCAGAAGGTCGAGGCCGGAGAGGATGTTGGCCCCTTTGCGGCGCAGATAAATCGCCATGGCCAGTGCCAGACCGATGGCGCCGCCGTGAAAGCTCATGCCGCCGTCCCAAAGCGCGATGATCTGGGCGGGATTGGCGGCAAAGGTGAGCGGATCATAGAACAGCACATAGCCCAGCCGGCCGCCGACGATGATGCCGATCACGATCCAGAAGGTGAAATCGAACAGCTCGTCCGGCGTCATGGGCGGCGTGCCCTTGGCCCAGAGCGATTTGCGCTTGAGGATCAGCATGCCATAGCCCACGCCCAGGGCGATGCCCGCGAGATAGGCGAGCGCGTACCAGCGGATGACGATGGGGCCGATGGCGAAGGCGACGGGATCGATTGCAGGGAATGGCACGTTATCGCTCTTGGACGAAGGAAGGGCGAGCGGACCATGCCGTCCGGGCCGGCTCTGGTCAAGCGGCCCCTGACGCCCTACATAGTCGTGAACGGACCAATCCGAGCCAAGAGGATTTCGAGCGATGTCGCAGGGACAAAAGTTTTTCGACGATCTGGGACGGCTGATCAACGATGCCGCCTCGATGGCCGATGGCGCGCGCCGCGAGGCGGAAACCGCGTTCAGAGGGCAACTCGAGAGGGTCGTCAACGACCTCAACCTCGTCAAACGCGAGGATTATGACGCCCTGCGGGAGTTGGTGACCATTCAGGGCGAAGAGATCGAGGCGCTGCGGCGCGAACTCGACGCCTTCAAGCGCCGCAAGAAGACCGACTGATCCGGGATGCGGGTCGCTGTCATTTCCGACGTGCACGGCAATGCGCTGGCGCTCGAAGCGGTGCTGGCCGATATCGCGCGGCACGAGGTCGACAAGATCCTCAATCTCGGGGACCATTTCGCCGGCCCATTGGAGCCGGTCAAGGTGGCGGCGATGCTCTCGGAACTCGACATGGTGGCGATCCGGGGCAACACCGACCGCTATCTGCTCGATGCAGACCCCAAATATCTCGACGAGCACGACAAGGCGACGCTCAGGTCGCTGGCGGGCGATGCCATGGATTGGCTCGGGTCGTTGCCTGAAACCGAGGTGTTCGAGGATGCGATCTTTCTTTCGCATGGCTCGCCCAATTCCGATGAAACCTATTGGCTGGACCGCAAGGACAAAAAGACCGGGTTCCGGGCCGCGACGCACGAAGAGATCGAAGCGGAACTGTCAGCCGAGCGGCTGCCGGTCTATTGCTGCGGCCATACCCATGTGGCCCGCGTGGTGACGCTCGGAGACGGCACGATCGTCTTCAATCCCGGAAGCGTTGGTCGTCCGTCCTTTACGATGGGCGACCCTGAATCGGCCGGGCGGGTTTCGCCGGCCGCGGCTTATGCGATCGTCGAGACATCGGCCGGCAAATGGCACGTCAACTTGCGTCAGGTTGCCTATGACAACATGGCGGCGGCCGCCATCGCGCGGGCTCACGGGAGCGAGAAATGGGCGCGCGACCTGGAGCATGGGCGGCAGCGCTGACGGGGTGAAAGCGCCCGCGCCGCAGTTTCACGCAAGCTCAGCGCGCCCCTCGTCCGTCTCGTTTCGCGAGCCATCTTCTCCCACCAGGGGAGAAGGGTAGAGGGGGTGAACGCGAACACGGAACTTCTGACTTCTCGCATAAGCATGCATCAGGGGTCCCTTCTCCCCTGGTGGGAGAAGGGTAGAAAGAGGCGATCGGCGTGCCGAACGCGTCCGTTCTCCCGGCCTTGAAATTCGCCACTCAGAGGCCTGTGGATTGGGGCTTTCGTTAAGACCCCGTTAACCACGTTGCTCCGATCATCCACAGGAGAATTCCGGTTTTGCGCCCGCGTTTCTGGGTGTGTCCGGCGACCCCGGTGTAGAGTCAAATCAACGACGATTCGTACATCCTGGGTTCCGGTCTGGCCGGTTCGGTTGTGCCGCGTAGTGCGTCCGACATCCTGTCTGGCGCAGCATCTTCGAACAAACGCAACGAGCGTGCGGAGCCAGCCATGTCTCTCCTTGAATTGGAACTGGATCGGACCATCCACCCGGTGGATATCATCGAGCATATCGCCGCGATCAACGACTGGTCGTTCGAGCGGCAGGATGCCGATGAGATTTCCATCTCCGTCAAGGGCGGGTGGAGCGACTACCACGTCTCGTTCAACTGGATGGAGGAAATGGAATCCCTGCATCTGGCATGCGCGTTCGACCTCAAGGTGCCCGAAGCGCGGCGGGGGGAGATCAAGCAGTTGATCTCGCTCATCAACGAGCAGCTCTGGATCGGCCATTTCGACATCTGGAACAAGGAAGGCGTGGTGCTGTTCCGCAACTCGCACCTGCTTTCGGGCGGGGCCGAGGTGTCTCCGCAGCAATGCGAAGCGCTGCTGCGTTCGGCGACCGAGAGCTGCGATCTTTACTATCAAGCCTTCCAGTTCGTGGTTTGGGCCGGAAAATCGGCGGCGGACGCGCTGGCCGAGGTGATGTTCGAAACCGTGGGTGAGGCATGACTCTCGCCGATGCGGGGGCCGTGCTGCTGGTTGGCGCGGGCAAGATGGGGATGGCCATGGCGGCCGGCTGGGTGCGCGCGGGGCTTCCGGGCGCATCGCTGACGCTCGTCGATCCGCAGCCGCATGAGAGCGTTGCCGCCTTTGCCGCCGAACACGGGGCGCGGCTGCTCGAGACGGTTCCCGGTGAAACGCCGCGCGTTGTGGTGCTTGCGGTCAAGCCGCAGATGATGGCTACGGTCCTCGAAACGGTGCGGCCGGCGGTGGGCGCCGATACGCTGGTGCTTTCGGTTGCCGCCGGGATTTCATCAGGCAGACTGGCGAAGGGGCTGGGTACGGACCGGGTGGTGCGCACCATGCCCAATACGCCGGCCCAGATCGGCAAGGGGATTTCCGGGGCGTTTTCCGGCGACGCCGTGACGGACGCGGACCGGAGTCTAACCGGTGCTTTGCTTGCGGCGGCAGGCGAGGTGGTCTGGGTCGAGGACGAGGCGTTGATCGATGCGGTGACGGCGGTTTCGGGGTCGGGACCGGCCTATGTCTTCCATCTCGTCGAGGCCATGGCCGGAGCCGGAGAGGCGCAGGGGCTTCCGTCCGAGACGGCGATGGCGCTGGCGCGGCAGACGGTGATCGGGGCCGCGGCGCTGATGGAGGCGGATGAAAGTTCGGCCGAACAATTGCGCAAGAACGTCACTTCGCCCAACGGCACCACGCAGGCGGCACTCGATGTGCTGATGGGACCGGACGGACTGGCGGCGCTGATGGCGCGCGCGGTGGACGCGGCGCGCAAGAGAAGCGAAGAACTGGGACGATGAGCGAAACGATTTCCTTTGACGATTTCCTTAAGGTCGATATCCGCACGGGGACGGTCATAGAGGCGCGGCCCTTTCCGGAGGCGCGCAAGCCGGCGATCATCCTGATCATCGATTTCGGGTCTGAAATCGGGATCAAGAAATCCTCGGCGCAGATTACCGTTCACTATTCGCCCGACGAACTTGTGGGGCGGCAGGTGATGGCGGTCGTCAATTTCCCGCCGCGCCAGATCGGGCCGTTGCGCTCGGAAGTGCTGACCCTTGGGTTTGAGGACGAGGCTGGTGCCATCGTTCTGGCGGCGATCGACAAGCCCGTGCCCAACGGTCGCAAACTTATGTGAATGGGGCAAAGAAGGTTTTCCTGTTGCCCAAGGGGTGCTTATCCTGTTCCGGACCGTCGCCTTTGACGCTCGCGAATACGCAAAAGTGGTTTCCACTTTGCCCGCAAGCGCTCTATAGGTGACCGAAACGAAAACCGGACGGTGCATGTGACCAAGCTGGACGTTTCTACCCCTGAGCGCGAGCCTCGGCTGCTCGGTTCCAATCGCTCGGCGCTCGTGCCGCCCCTGTCGCTGGCACGATGGCTGGTTATTCTGATCCTTCTCGCCTGCGTCTATTTCTTCCACGGCTTTCTGGCGCCGGTGCTTGCCGCGCTGATTATCGGGTTCGCGAGTTGGCCGATCTATCGCCGCGTGCTGGGCGGAGTGGGCGGCAACCGCACGCTGGCCGCCTCGATCATGATCGCGGTGATCGTGCTGTTCATCCTCGTACCGATCCTGATGGCGCTTTCCTACGCCACCAACGAGGCGCGTCAGCTCATAAGCTGGATCATGGCGACCAACGCCAATGGCGCTGCCGCTCCGAACTGGTTCGCCACCCTGCCGCTGGTGGGCGAATGGGCAACCGAGCAGTGGGATCTCTATGTCGGGGCGCCCGGCGCGCTGGGCCAATATGTGACGGTGATCGGCGGGGCCAATGTCTACAACATCTACCAGACGATCCTCGCCACCGGCGGCACGATCTTCGACCTGGCGCTGAACCTGTTGTTCATGCTGATCGCGCTGTTGTTCGTCTATCGCGACGGCGCGAGCCTTTCGGCCCAGCTCGACAAGTTCGGCGAACGCATCCTGCCGGTGCGCTGGCAGCGGCTTTCCCGCGTGGTGCCGGCGACGATCTCCTCGACGGTCACCGGCATGACGATCATCGCCATCGGCGAGGGGATCGTTTTGGGCATCGCCTATTGGCTGGCCGGCGCGCCATCTCCGGTATTGCTGGGGGTGATTACCGGCGTTGCGGCCATGATCCCCGGCGGGGCGCCGCTCTCGTTCACCCTGGTGTCGATCTATCTGGTGGCCAGCGGTTCGATCGTCGAGGGGCTGGCGCTGTTCGTCTGGGGCTCGGTGGAGCTGTTCATCGTCGACAAGACGCTGCGCCCCAAGCTGGTGGGCGGGCCGATCAAGCTGCCGTTCCTGCCGACGTTTTTCGGGCTTATCGGCGGGGTCAAGACAATGGGGTTTGTCGGCCTGTTCGTCGGCCCCGTGCTGATGGCGCTGCTGGTTTCGATGTGGCGCGAATGGGTGCGTGACCTCGAACAGTCCGCAGCGGACGGCGAGGGCGGCGGCATTGCCGTTCCTGCCGCCCCGCAGCCGGTATCAGGCCAGCCCAGCCGCGAGCAGGCCCAGAAGGAGCACGCCTAGCACGATCCGGTAGATCACGAAGGGCGTGTAGGACTGGCGCTGCAGCCACTGCATGAGCAGGGCGATGCTGGCCAGTGCGGCAAAGAAGGCAAGCACCCCGCCGAAAATGGCATCGCCTGTGACCTCGGCATTTCCGGCCTTGTAGAGATCGTAGCCAGCCAGAACCCCGGCGCCCAGGATCGTGGGGATCGAGAGCAGCATGGCGAGCCGCGCGGAAAGCGGGCGGTCCAGCCCGACATAGCGGCCGGCCGTCATGCAGATGCCCGAGCGCGAGACGCCGGGGATGATCGAGATGCACTGGGCGAGCCCCACGATCATCGCGTTGCGCAGGGAAAGCGTCTCGAGATCGCCGGACCGTTCGGGGCGTCGGTCGGCGAACCAGAGCAGAACGCCGAAAATCAGCGTCGTCCAGGCGATGATGGGCAGGTTGCGGCCGGATTCGGTGATGAGGTCCTTGGCGAGGAAGGCGACGACCACGATGGGAAGCGAGGCGGCGATGACGACGGCCAGGGTGCGAAAGCGCGGGCCGGCCTTGCCGGTGACGCCGTCGATCAGCCCCATCGCCAGCATGAGCACGTCGCGCCAGAAATAGACGATCACCGCGCCGAGCGAGCCCACATGCAGGGCGATATCGAGCGCCAGCTCCTCGGCGGGAGTCATTGTCGAGGTGGCGATGCCCAGCAAATCCATCAGCCAGCGGCCCAGGATCAAATGGGCCGAGGAACTGATGGGCAGGAACTCGGTGATGCCCTGCACGAGGGCAAGGAAAGCCGTGCTGAAGAAATCCACTTGGGGAAAGTCCTGATTATTGGTCGACGAGGCGCAGAGTGCGCAGGAGTTGCTGGTCGCCGCGTTCGGTCATTTCGGCAAAGAAATGCCGTACGCAATCGCGGGTGTGCTCGGGGAGCGCCGAAAAGGCGGCCTCGATGCGGCGGGCCTGTGTGGCGCTTAGCACTTCGAAGAAATCGCGGCCCTTTTCGGTGGGGAACAGCAGGCGCTGGCGACGGTCGGTCTCCCCGTGACGCTGGGCGACATAGCCGCTGTCGATCAACTGGCGCAGGACGCGAGCCAGGCTCTGCTTGGTGATGCGCAGGATGTCGAGCAGGTCGGCAACCGTCATGCCGGGCCGCAGATTGACGAAATAGATCACCCGGTGATGGGCCCGCCCAAAGCCCTGCATCTCGAGCAGCGCATCGGCGTCGCGCACGAAATCACGATAGGCGAAGAAGAACAGCCCCATGATATCGATCGGCATTTCAGGGAAATCGTAGATCGCGGAATTTATGTCAGCCTTATTGACATTTATCGGTTGCGCTGGCATCGTCCTTCCAACATCTTTGCCGTTTAACGACTTATCACAGAGCCGCTATGGTTTGCCAAGTGGCGAGAGATTGGCGCATTATAAGGCAAAGTGCATCGAGATGATGTGCCACTTGAGACGAAGCGAATAATCGGGAGATTAAAATGGCCACCGTGCCAATGGATCAGCGAGAGGGATGGATCTGGTACAATGGGGAGATGGTCCCCTGGAAGGATGCCAAGCTCCACGTCCTCACCCACGGGCTGCACTATGCCAGCAGCGTATTCGAGGGGCAGCGCGCCTATGGCGGAGAGGTGTTCAAGCTGCGCGAGCACACCGAGCGGCTGATCTTTTCGGCCAAGACGCTCGATTTCACCATTCCCTATTCCGCCGACGAACTGGACGAGGCTTGCCGGCAGGTTCTCGAAAAGAACAATCTCGTCGATGCCTATATGCGCCCTGTCGCCTGGCGCGGATCGGAAACCATTTCCGTTCCGGCGCGCGACAACAAGGTGCATGTGGCGATCGCGGCCTGGGTGTGGCCGAGCTATTTCTCGACCGAAGAACGGCTCAAGGGCATTCGCCTGAACTGGGCGCCCTGGAAGCGTCCTTCGCCCGAAACCATTCCGTGCAAGGCCAAGGCGGCGGGTCTTTACATGATCTGCACGCTCTCCAAGCACGCGGCGATGGATGCCGGCTATGCGGACGCGCTGATGCTCGACTATCGCGGCTACGTGGCCGAGGCGACGGGCGCCAACGTGTTCTTCGTCAAGGGCAAGGAAATCACCACGCCCACGCCTGATTGCTTCCTCGACGGCATCACGCGCCGCACGGTGATCGCGTTGGCCAAGGCCAACGGCTATACGGTCACCGAGCGGCACATCAAGCCCGAAGAGCTGAGCCAGTTCGACGAGTGCTTCCTCACCGGCACGGCTGCGGAAGTGACGCCGGTGGCCGAGGTGGGCGAATATAAGTTCACGCCGGCAGAGGCCTGCCGCACGCTGGTCGAGGCCTATATGAGCGAAGTTCAGCCCAAGAAGGCTGCGGCGGAATAAAAAGCCGCATTATGGGCGAGTTTGGAAGGCCGGGGATAAGTCCCCGGCCTTTTTTGTCGTGGTCGATGGCAATGCGGTGCCGAGGCTGCGTCCACTCACTCCCAACGCGCGGCCGCCGTGTCGTCGCTTTCCTTGGCGTCGACCCAGCGGACGCCTGTTGTGCTTTCTTCTTTTTTCCAGAACGGAGCGTTGGTCTTCAATGTATCCATGATGAAGTTTGCGCCGTCGAACGCCGCCTGGCGGTGGGGGGCGAGGGTCATGACCTGGACGATCGGCTCGCCAGGGTAGAGCGTGCCAAAGCGGTGGGTGATGTCGGCGGCTAGAAGATCGAACCGGGTGATGGCTCGGTCGCGCAGGGTTTCGAGCTGGCGCTGGGCGAGGGCGGGGTAGTGTTCGAGGGTCATCGAGACGATGGGATCGTCAGGAGTGGAGCGCACGAGGCCGGTGAAGGTGACTGCGGCGCCGACACCATCGGCGGTCTTGAGGAAGGCGTTGGTGAGGGCGCCGGGATCGAATGGTTCGGACTGGAGGGTGACCGCCATTTCAGCCTCCGGTCATCGGGGGGAAGAGGGCGATGGTGCGCGCGCCGGCGAGCGGGGTGTCGTGATCGACAAGTTCGTCGTCGATGGCGGCGCGGATGAGCTTGCGGTTGGCCGTGGCCAAGGCAAAGCCTTCGTCTCGTTCGGCGAGCCAATCGATGAGGTCGGCAATGGTCGCGACATTGGAAGGCGGGGTCACATCGTCATCGTCGCGCCCGAGGCGTTCGCGCAGCCATGCGAAATACATCACCCTCATGGCAAGTCGTCCTCATTGGCGCGGAAATGCGTGGAGACGCCCTGCCAATATTGCCAGCCAGTGATGGCCGTGAGGATGGCGGCGAGCCAGAGGAGAATGTCGCTCAACTCTCGCATGCCGGGGATCAGCGGTTCGGCAATGACCACGGCGAGAGCGATCAGTTGCACCGTCGTCTTGTATTTGGCGAGCTTGGAAACCGGAACGACGATTTTTTCGGTGCCCATGAATTCGCGCATGCCCGAGACGAAGATTTCGCGCAAGAGGATTATCGTGGCGGGGACGAGGTCCCAGGCGCCGAAGCTGCCATCGAAGCAGAAAACGAGCAGCAAGGCGCCGACTAGGAGCTTGTCGGCGATGGGATCGAGCATGCGTCCGATAGCGGAGACCGTGCCGTATTTGCGGGCCAGCGCGCCATCGTAATAATCGGTGATGGCGGCGGCGATATAGAGCAGCAGGGCAAGCCAGCGCAGGACCGCATTGTCGGCCAGCAGAAACAGCATGATCACCGGAATGGCGGCGATGCGCGCATAGGTGAGATAGTTGGGCAGCTTGGCCATATCGAAGCGGGTTTCGGTCATGCGGCTCTTTCGGTTCTTGTTGAAGCGGGCCTAGCCCACTCGTCGGCGTTGCCGACGGTACCCCTCATCCGACCCGGCTTCGCCGGGCCACCTTCTCCCTCAAGGGGAGAAGGGGGAAACGCTGAAGTATAAGGTTCCTACTCATCTCTGGTTGAAGTGATCGTAGATCAATTGCGCCATGGCGGTCGAGATGCCGGGGAGATTGGCGAGGTCGGCGACCGAGGCACGCGAGACGGCCTTGGCGGAGCCGAAATGGTTGAGCAGCGCGCGCTTGCGGGTGGGGCCAATGCCTTCGATCTCGTCGAGCGGATTCTTCACCATCTCCTTCTTGCGCCGCGCGCGGTGGGTGCCGATGGCAAAGCGGTGGGCTTCGTCGCGCAAGCGCTGGACATAGTAGAGCACCGGATCGCGCGCCGGCAGCATGAAAGGCTCACGCCCTTCCATGAAGAAAGTCTCGCGCCCGGCATTGCGTTCCTCGCCCTTGGCGATGCCGATGACGGTGACATCGCGTGGCAGGTTCATTTCGGCCAGCACCGCCTTGACGGCATTGGTCTGGCCGGCGCCGCCATCGATCAGGAGCACATCGGGCCAATCGGGCATGCCGGTGGTATCGTCCTCGGCCTCGGGGTCGCTTTCGGCGGCGAGGCGCGTAAAGCGGCGGGTCAGAACCTCGCGCATCATGCCGAAATCGTCGCCGGGGGTGAGGTCTCTATTTTTGATATTGAACGTGCGGTAATGCTTTTTCGACAGCCCTTCGACCCCTGCCACGACCATGGCGCCCACGGCGTTAGTGCCCTGGATATGGGAGTTGTCATAGACCTCGATGCGGCGCGGCGTCTCGTCAAGGCCAAAGGTATCGGCCATGGCTTCGAGCAGCTTGCGCTGGCTGGCGGAGTCCGAGAGATGCCGGCCCAAAGCCTCGCGGGCATTCGTCAGTGCATGCTCGACAAGCGCGCGCTTTTCGCCGCGGCGCGGCGCCTCGATCTTCACGGCGCGCTCGGCACGGGTCGAGAGCGCCTCGCGCAGCACGTCGGCTTCCGCCAACTCCTCGGAGAGGAGGACGAGCCTGGGCGGGGTTCGGTTTTCGTAAAACTGAGCGACGAAGGCTTCGAGCACTTCGGCATTGCCGATCGCCTCGTCGGCGCGCGGATAGAAGGCGTAATTGCCCCAGTTCTGGTGCGCACGATAGAAGAACACCTGCACGCAGAAATTGCCCGCCTCGTTGTGGATGGCAAAGACATCGGCCTCGGCGACGCTCTGGGCGTTCATGCCGCCGGTACCCTGGACGAGGGCGAGGGCGCTGAGGCGATCGCGCAGCATGGCTGCGCGCTCGAAATCGAGCGCTTCGGCGGCCTGGTTCATCTCGGCTTGCAGATGGTCCTGAACCGCCTTGGTTTTGCCCGAGAGGAAATCGCGGGCTTCATCGACCAGCGCATTGTAGTCGGGGATGGAGATGACGCCGGTGCAAGGTGCAGCGCAGCGCTTGATCTGGTGCTGCAGGCACGGGCGGGTGCGCCCGGCATAGAAGCTGTCCGAGCAATTGCGCAGGAGGAAGGCTTTTTGCAGCGCGGTGATGGTGCGGCTGACGGCGACCGCGGAAGCGAAGGGGCCGAAATAATGACCTTTGCGGCGGCGGGTGCCGCGATGCTTGGTGAGCTCGGGCGCCTCATGATCGGTGGTGATCAGGATGTAGGGAAACGTCTTGTCGTCGCGCAGCAGCACGTTGAAGCGCGGGCGCAGGCGCTTGATCATGTTGGCTTCGAGCAGAAGCGCAGCGGCTTCTGTCTCGGTACGCACGAACTCCATCGAGCGCGTCGAAGAGATCATCTTGTTGATGCGGACCGAGTTGCCTTCGTAGCGGGTGTAGTTGGTGACCCGGGCCTTGAGGTTGCGCGCCTTGCCCACATAGATGACGTCGCCCTTTTCATCGAGCATGCGATAGACGCCCGCGCCGGTGGGCAGGGTCTTGACGAAGCGCTTGATGATTTCGGGGCCGGTGAGGTCGGTGTCGGTCATTGCTGTCGCGGGGTGGGAGCGTTGTGGTCGCTCCATTCGAGGTGTTCGCCGCCGTCGAGCGCCAGCATCTGACCGGTCATCGAGGGGAGGTTCAGAATAGCGATCACGCCCTCGGCGATCTCGTCGGGATCGGCGCCGGTTTGCAGCGGCAAGCGCTGGCGCGAGGCTTTGAACTCGGCCTCGGATTGGCGCGAATTGGCGAGGGTGGGGCCGGGACCGAGGGCGTTCACACGGATGCGCGGCGCCAAGGACTGGGCGAGAGTACGGGTGGCCGTCCAGAGCAGGGATTTCGAGAGCGTATAGGAGAAGTAATCGGGCGAAAGCGAAAGGACGCGCTCGTCGATGATGTTGACGATGTTGCCCTGCACGCCTTCTCCGAGCTGAGCGGCGAAATCGCGGGCGAGGAAAACCGGGGCTTCGGCGTGGACCGCCATGTGCAGGTCCCAGAGGTCTTCGTGCAACGTATCGGCACTGTCGGGCTCGAAGACCGAGGCGTTGTTGACGAGCAGGCTGAGCGGGCCGAAAAACTCGGCTGCGGCGGAGATCAGGCCCATGCGGTCCTCGCGCCGGGCAAGATCGGCGCGGACGATTGCTGCGCGTCCGCCATCGGCACCGATTGCATCTGCCAGGCGCTCGGCCTTTTCGCCGGAGGAACGGTAGTGGATGACGACGGCATAGCCCTCCGCGGCCAGGCGCGTGGCAATGGCGGCGCCGATCCGGTCGGCGGCTCCGGTAATCAGCGCGGCGGACATGTGGTCGTTTCCGTTCCGATAACGGTCATCGGTGTTCATCATTCTCCGAGATAGGCAGAACCGGCCGGCAACGCAATGGCTCCGCCTATCGACCAAATTCCGTGTGCTTACAGCGAATCAAAGATTGGAGTAGGCTCACTGTGTGGGGAGGTGCAATCTAGCACCTTGATTGCGAGAGGGGATATCATGGAAGCAATCGTCTCTATCATCATCCAACTGGTGGCAGGAGCCATCGGCGGTAACGGAATTGGTGCAGCGGCCAAGAATATGAGCCTGGGCACCACGGGCAACACCATCGCGGGTGCAATCGGCGGTGTGGCGGGAACCTGGTTGGCTACGCTCATCCCGGGACTGGCTGAAATGCTCTCCGGTGCGGGCGGGCTTGAAGCCGGCGCGTTGGTAGGTCAGGGCGTTTCAGGTCTCGTCGGTGGCGGTATTCTGACGGCCATCGCCGGAGCCGTGAAAAAGGCCACGGCAAGCTAAGGTTCGTAACGAACTTTTTGTGCTGGCCCGGACGGTTGCGTCTGGGCCACTTGTTTTTCGCTTTACTTCGGTGCAGGCCGCATGTCGTCCCAGCCCTCCTCGAGCCAAGCCGGGCCGACGACCAGTGTTGCCAAGGGCGTAGCCTTCCTTCTGGCGGCCACGCTGATCTTCGGCGTGCAGGATGTCGCGTCCAAAATTCTGGTGGCGACGTATTCGCCGTTCCAGGTGGTGATGATCCGCTATTGGGCGTTCTTTGCGCTGGCCGTGTGGCTGGTGATGCGCAATTCGAATCTCAAGCGGGCCTTCGTGTCGCGTGCGGTGGGCTGGCAGATCGCCCGGGGGGTGCTGCTGGTCGTCGATATCTGGTTTTTCGCAGAAGCGCTGAAGACGGTGCCGCTGGGGGATATCGGGGCGATCAATATGGTCTATCCGCTGCTGGTGACGGTGTTTGCCATTCCGCTGCTCGGGGAGCGGGTGGGGGTGTTCCGGATGAGTGCAGTGGTGGCGGGATTTATGGGCGCGATGCTGATCATCCGGCCGGGGTTCATCACCGTCGAGATCGGGGTGGTCTATGCGCTGCTCAGTTCGGCGTTCTATGCGCTGTACCTGGTTCTGACGCGGAAGGTGAGCCAGCTCGATACGACGACGACGTCGCTGTTCTACGTCGCGGTGGTGGGGCTGGTGCTGACGAGTGCGGTGGGGGTGTTTTTCTGGCGGCCGATGGCGGTGGAGGATTGGTGGCTGATGGCGGTGTTGTGCCTGACGATGTGCGGGGGGCACGGGCTGGTGATGGTGTCGCTGCGCTATGCGCCGGCGAGCGTGCTGCAGCCGTTCAACTATTTCTCGCTGCCTTGGGCAATCACGCTGGGGTTTTTGGTGTTCGGGACGATGATCGACGGGTTTGCGCTGGCGGGGGCGCTGGTGATCGTGGCGGCGGGGCTGGTGGTGATGTGGCGCGAGCGCCAGCTTGCGGTCAAGCGCCCGCTGATGCGGGGGAGCGCTACCGCCGCACCAGGCCAATCCCCCAGATCAGAAGGCCGGCGGTAAAGCAGACGGCGCCGGGCGGGGCGACCGAGACACTCAACAGCGCGGGGATCAGCGCGGGCGTCGATGGCAGGAAGATCGCCATGAATGCCGCAGGCAGCAGGCCGATCGCCAGGAGCAGGGCTCCGAGCTGGAGGAAGGCCAGGCCCCAGCGTTGCAGGCTCATTTGAGGCCCAGGACGGCACCGCCCAGGTAAACGAGCACGCCGGCAGAGATGAGGGCGAGAGGGGCGAGGGCGAGGATCGAGAGGATCCAGCCGGACCCGGCGGGCAGGTGCATGCCGGAAGAGGACATGCCCGAAGCAATGGCGCGTTCGAGGGCCACCGAGCCGATGCCGGCGAGCATGAGACCGGAAGAAAGCTTGACGTAGGATTTCATATGCAGGCCCTCGGACAAGATTGAGTGGCTAGCATATTGTGTCGAGGTGGTGGCAAGACAATGCGGCCGGAGCGAAAAAAACGCTCCGGCCGTACCGGTTTTTGCTTAACTGTCGCCGATGCAGAAATAGCCGTTGGGACCGTTGAAGCACACTTCGCTGTTGCCCGGGGGACGGGGACGCCAATCATCGTCGTCCCAATGGGGCGGGCGCGGGTGACCCCAATGCGGAGGCCGCGGGTAGTTGCCCCAATGCGGCGGACGGGGCGGGTTCGCCCAATGCGGGGGCTGCGGGCGCGGCGGGTTCGGACGCCAGCCGCCAGCCTCGGCGAGATAGCGCTGAGAGGTCCAGCCATTGCCGTTCCAGCCCAGATCGAGGAAACACCAGCCGGAACGGCAGTATTCCACATCGACCACTTCACCGCGCTGGAGCACTTCGACCACGCGGAAATTGGTGCCGGGGCCGGAGCGGACATTGACGGAGGTCGTCGCGACGGCTTCCCAGGCGAATGCGCCGGCAGACATCGCCGCGACCATCAAGGCGGCGACGCCGCCTTTTATTGCAGTTTTTCCAAGAGCCATTTCGACTTCTCCCATCGAGTTAGCTGGCAGGTTTTCGCCTGCCTTGGCCCCTATAAAAGCGCATTCAACCTGAACCTTAACTGAATGTAACGTTTAAGTTTCCCGAGGCCGGATCGTTTCCATAACGGTCGATCGCCAGCATTATTCCCCTCACATCCGCGTCTTGCCGGATTCGCCCATGTCGGGGCCCTTGCCTGTGGCGGCGGCGAAGGCGAGTTTGGCCATGGCGACGGGGCCGTTGGGGCCGTCCCAGAGTTCGCCGCGCGAGGGCTTTACGGTCAAAAGGCGGATGGAGGGATCGTTCTCGTCTTCCCACCAGGCCTTGGCGAAATCGTTCCAGATGTCCTTGATCTTGGCGCGGTCGTTGGTGACGGTGGCCTCGCCGGCGATCACCACGTAATTGTTGGCGCCCTTGTCCACGAAGGCGCAGGAGACTTCGGGGAACTGCGCGATTTCATCGTTCTTGTGGCCGGATTGATCGACGAGGAAATAGACGGCGTGCGCGTCACGATCGAGGGTGGCCGAGAGGGGGCGCGAATGCTGCTCGGAGCCCGACCAGGTGGTGAACATGCAGATGCGGATATCGCCGGCGAGCTTCCAGATCTTGTCCTCGGTCTCGGCGGGGGAGAGGCGGTCGGCGTGTTCCGTGGTCATATGTCGTCTCCGGGGTTTGGGGTTCGGGAGGGAAACGGTTGGCAGGGCAGAGCGGTTGCGTGTGGGACCACCTCCAGCGCCGTGCCCCTCACCCGCCTGCCGGCCACCCTCTCCCCGGCGGGGCGAGGGTTAAGTGTGCGGCGCGGCTGGAGACACAAGGCGCGCTGAAGCATCCGATGGCCGGGGGCCTCGGAGGGTGGAGGAGATGGGCGGAGTGCGGCGAGACATGCCTCATCCGTATTTGGTAGTGTGCGAGACAGGTCTCGCCGCACTCGTCCGGGATTTTGGGCCTGGTCGTCCTCTCATGCTGGGGCCAATCCCCGCTGGCTTTCGCCAGTACACCCTCGGCCTTACCGTGGGCTGGCGCTGGGAACGTTTCTGCCTTCCCCGCAGCGACCTGCGAGGAACCCGGACCGGTCATGCCCGAAGCTCGTATGCATCCGCGCCCATCGTGCGCATGACCGTAGCGGCGACTATGACCCAGGTTTGGAGCGCGGGGATAAGTTCAGTCGTCAAAATCGGGGGGATAGCGGTGGCCGTGCGTGGCGAGGCGAGGTGCGACCTCGGGAATTTCGACGCCGTTCCGGCGCGCCTTCTCCAGCACGGCCCGGTAAAAGAAGGTGTGGGTGATGTTGTAGGCCTCTTCGGGGTCCTCGCCCTTCCGGATGGCCTCCATGCGGGCATCCACCCCCAGCTCGACGCCGATCATCACCACTTCGGCGACCCGCAGGAAGGTCTTGCGCATGTCCTCAAAACTCAATTCGGCCTCCGTGGGCTGCCTGTCGTGCCCGGTGGCCGCGCCGTAGCTGGTCAGGATGGCGCGCAACTGGCCGAGCGTGGTCAGCAGGTCGGCCAGGGTGGCGGCTTTGGGGTCGGGCAGTTTCGGCAGCGGCCCGGCCTTGCCCCCCTTGAGAAAGCGCGCCGCCTCAGCGCGGATTTCGCGCACGAGTTTGAAGGTGGCGGGCGGCGGCGGAGCGGCCTTGGCGGCGCGGGATTGGATGGCGATGTCGTCGTGGAGAGCGATCACGCGGGTGTAGAGGGCTTGGAAGGCGGTGCGGTGGGTGGTGGATGGCACGGAGTTCTCCTGCTATTGCTCTCTCGGTCCAAGGAATGAACGGCGGTCGACGGCGTGGCTGGAGCAGAAGATACCTGCATTTGGGAAGGCGCGGATAAGTTGGTGCCTCAGCCTTTTGCAGTGAGCAAGTCAATCACACGCCATTGAAGCTTGCGAAGGAACACTAATTTTTGACATTGCGTCACGCTGCCCCTTTTTAGCGGTCAGCGCTGCCAAGTCGCTGCTGGCTGGTCAATCTGCGACGCTGATCGGACCATTCGAGAACGAGCGAGAAACAGCAGTCTAGTACCCGGTTATTTGTGCGAAATCGACACAAGTAACGCCGAAAATTCTGCACAGAGAAGACATTGAAATTTCCGTAGGTCGAATATCTACGGTTATAATCGCAGCCTTTTCAATTTTCGAAACAGCAATTAGTAAGATCTTGTTCCTTATGGAGGAGGCCGACACATCGAGGCCATTGTCTATGCAAACCTCGATCATCTCCGCCGCTACGAGTTGCAATTTTTTATCGATGGAATGAGTCGAAATTCCATCAAGATCGTTGCTGCTCCAAGATCCTTCTTGGAAATCGTTCATCTCCTTGCGTACACGAGTGATAGTTTTGCAGCCGCGTGCAATGATCGCTTGGACCTTGGCAACACTGGCGTTTGTTCGATTTGTGATAAGAGCGCTAACAAACGTCTCTAAATCTAGGACGAAGCAGCTTTCGGCAAAATCAGCTAGGTCCATACCGTTGGACCTCGGCGAGTTGACGTCTAAGCGAAGCTATCGTCTTTTCATAATATTTAGCAGGTAAACCCAAAGAACTCTGAACATCAAAGACGGACACAATGTTTTGCTGCCGCGCAATTTCAATAGTTTCGAGTGTTCTGGATCCTAAGCGCGATACCTGTCTTCCCCCGGAACCTTGCCTCCTAATCGCTTCAACATCGAGATCGTCATCACTCTGGCTCTCTAGTTGGTCAATCTCATGTTCATATTGGGCTAGTTCTTGAGTTCCGTAACTATTAGGTAAATCTTTTACATTTACTAGCTTTAGCCACTTGTTTACGATTCCGCTAAAAGATCCGCCTAACTCTTGCAATCGCATCGCCAAGAAAAACTTGCTAAACGGCAGTCGAGAATGGAGATAACTAAGCAGTTCTGGAATTTCCTGCTTTTCGGCGTTCGCAGGGAGATATTCGGTAAGTGTCGACAGACTGATCAAAAACTCGGCCGCCAACCGATTCGTCTGGCGTTCAACTGAACTGCGATGTCCCACTGGGTCTATGATTCCCGGGTGCCCCTGCAATAAATGGGCGACTTCGTGTGCTAGTGTAAAGATTCGAGATCGTACATTGAAGTGTCGGCGATTAATAAAAACAAAGTTTCTATGATCATCCTTGAAGCAGAAGCCTCGGAACGAAGTATCGACAACGTCATCAACAAACACAAAAAGACCGGAATCTTCAGCGTTAGTTCTAAGCTTTTTAAAAAGAGAAATTGGATCTAGATAAAATAGGTCGGAAGCGCTATCGCAGTTAAATAGAACCCTCATGCGCTCTATTGGAGTCTGATCCTCACGCAGATCAGGAAATCGTCCTTTGATATTTACGTGACGCTCTATTAAGGATATGAACTCAGAATTGCTATATGACTGATAAACGGCGGAGAGGCTGTACTTGGTGTGCACAACTTTGGCGTTTCCCGTAGAGCGAAAATCTAGGGGTAGCCGTTTCAGTTTACTGGATCGCGTGGAGAATAGCAGATACTCAGGGATGCCAAGAACCTGTGCGGCCACTTTCAGCTGGCTAGCCGAAAGTCTCTCAACATCGAAGTCGTCGTTGAGTACATCTACGGGTAGTTTCGTTATGACAAGGAAGTCAGACGGGCTTAGACCCCGACTCGCAAGATGCTGACTAATTGGATTCATTGTCCCCCCTTAGAGCAGACTGCATGAATATAGGCGATTTTTCAAGTCTTTATGGAGCTAGCATTAGCGTCATACTCGTATCCGGTGCCATTCAGGAGCTGTCGCGAACACGCCTGACAGCTCTCGACCGGGAGTTTGAAAGCTGTAGACAATTGCGGTTTGCGCTGAACTTGTCACAGGTGGAGAGTGACTATATAGACTCGATCTTGCCCGACCTGGAGATGGACTACGACCGGGAATTACCAAAACTGCTAAGTCATTTAGATGGGCTACGTGTAGCGAGCTGGCTCGGGGTAGGCATTCCCGTGATCTGCATGTTCTACGGTGCGGTGGGTAGTTATGACGTGGGCTTATTCTTCATCTTGATGAGTTTAGCAGTGTGCTTCGGATGGGGAGCCATCATGTATCATTTCTCAAGGCGTTCAATCGACCGTCTGGTTCTTCCGCTACTTAAGGAATTGAAAGAGCTTAAGCGTTGGATGGTTACGCCTAATAATCGAGAGGGCGAGAATGCCAGATAGTCTCTTCGACGAGTGTGGTCTACCCCCCCGGCCCCTCCAGCGCGTCCATCTCCATATCCCGCAGCTTCTTGATCTCGTCCCTTAAACGCGCCGCCTGTTCGAATTCCAAATTCGTCGCGGCCTCGCGCATTTGCTGTTCGAGGTCCTTGATCACCGCCGCGAGGTTGGCGCCTACCGGCACCGTATCCTTGCCGTCCTTGCCCGGGCGGATCTTTACTGACACGTGGTCGCGTTCGTAGACGGAATCCACGATGTCGTTGATGCGGGCCTTGACCGATTGCGGGGTGATGCCGTTGGCCTCGTTGTAGGCGAGTTGCTTTTCGCGGCGGCGGTTGGTTTCGGCGAGGGCGCGTTCCATCGAACCGGTGATGGTGTCGGCGTAGAGGATCACCTTGCCGTCGACGTTGCGGGCGGCGCGGCCGATGGTCTGGATCAGTGAGGTTTCCGAGCGCAGGAAACCTTCCTTGTCGGCATCGAGGATGGCGACGAGGCCGCATTCGGGGATGTCCAGGCCCTCGCGCAACAGGTTGATGCCGACCAGGACGTCGAAATTGCCCAGGCGCAGGTCGCGGATGATCTCGATGCGCTCGATGGTGTCGATGTCCGAATGCATGTAGCGCACGCGGATGCCCTGTTCGTGCAGATATTCGGTCAAGTCCTCGGCCATCTTCTTGGTGAGGACGGTGACCAGGGTGCGGTAGCCCCTGGCGGTGGTCTGGCGAATTTCGTCGACAACGTCGTCCACCTGGTTGGTGGCGGGGCGCACTTCGACCTCGGGATCGATGAGGCCGGTGGGGCGGATGACCTGTTCGGCGAAGACGCCGCCGGTCTGGTCCATTTCCCAGGCGCCGGGGGTGGCCGAGACGTAGACCGTCTGCGGGCGCATGGCGTTCCATTCCTCGAAGCGCAGGGGGCGGTTGTCCATGCAGGAGGGCAGGCGGAAGCCGTATTCGGCCAGCGTCGCCTTGCGGCGCAGGTCGCCGCGATACATGGCGCCGAGCTGGCCGATGGTAACGTGGGATTCATCGACGAACACCAGGGCGTTGTCGGGGAGGTATTCGAAGAGCGTCGGGGGCGGCTCGCCGGGCTTGCGGCCCGAGAAGTAGCGCGAATAGTTCTCGATGCCGGCGCACGAGCCTGTGGCTTCCATCATCTCGAGATCGAACAGGGTGCGCTGTTCGAGGCGCTGGGCCTCGAGGAAGCGGCCCATGCCGTTGAGTTCCTGCAGGCGGGCCTGGAGCTCGCGCTTGATCTCCTTGATGGCCGCGTTCATCGTGGTGCGGGTGGTGACGTGGTGGGAATTGGCGAAGACGCGGACGGCGTTGAGCTCGACCGATTTCTTGCCGGTCAGGGGGTCGAACTCGACGATGTGCTCGATCTCGTCGCCGAACATGGTGATGCGCCAGGCGGTGTCGTCATAGTGGGCGGGGAATACCTCGATGGTGTCGCCGCGCACGCGGAACGTGCCGCGCACGAAGCCCATGTCGCCGCGCTTGTATTGCAGGGCGACGAGCTCGTTCAGCAGCTCGCGCTGATTGATGCGCTGGCCCTTTTCGAGCCAGATGGTCATGGTGGTGTAGTCTTCCACCGAGCCGATGCCGTAGATGCAGGACACCGAGGCGACGATGATCACGTCGTCGCGCTCGAGGATCGCGCGGGTGGCCGAGTGGCGCATCCGGTCGATCTGCTCGTTGATGGTGGATTCCTTTTCGATATAGGTGTCGGTGCGCGGGACGTAGGCCTCGGGCTGGTAGTAGTCGTAGTAGGAGACGAAGTATTCGACCGCGTTGTCGGGGAAGAAGTTCTTGAACTCGCCATAGAGCTGGGCGGCCAGTGTCTTGTTGGGGGCCAGGATCAGCGCGGGGCGGCCGGTGCGGGCGATCACCTGGGCGGCGGTGAAGGTCTTGCCCGAGCCGGTGACGCCGAGCAGGACCTGGTCGGTCTCGCCATTGGTGATGCCCTCGACAAGCTCGGCGATGGCGGTGGGCTGATCGCCGGCGGGGGTGTAGTCGGTCGCGAGGCGGAAGGGGATGCCGCCCTTGTCCTTCAGGGGACGCGCGGGGCGGTGGGGCTTCCAGGCGTTGGTGCCTTCGACCTCCTTGCGGCCCTCGGCGATGATCTTTTCCAGCGCGGCGACGGTGGCCGAGACACCCGAAGCGGTGGATTGCACCGTGGCGGGGGAGTGGAAGCCGGCCTGGGGCGCTTCGGCGAAGCCATCGAGATTGGTCGGGCGCTCGACGGAATTGGCCTTGGATTTGGGGGCCTTGAGGCTCATGCCGGTGGCTTCGGAGCGACCTTTTTTGTCCTCGCGCCGGACGGGCTGGCCTTTGGCGGCTTTCTTCTCGGCGGCGGCAGCGTCCTCGCGGTCGAGACGGCGCTTGTTGCGCATGCGCTCGGCATAGAGGGGCTTCGAGGCGGCGGCGTCCTCGGCCTTTTCGATTTCCTTGATGAAATCGTCGATGGAAAAGTCAGCTTTTCCGGGCCGGCCGGCGGGGGTCTTCTTTTCGGAGGTCATGGGAAAGCCATATCGTTCCGGAGTCGGTCAAGTTCAATAGCATCTCGGGAACACAATGGGAACGGGGGCTGCTGACAGGGGGAGTCAGGAGGATGGTCAGCTCAGCACGGCCTGGCGCGTTTCGGTGTCGATGAACCATGCGGTTGCGGCGCCCAGGATCAGGAAAAGGGCGAACAGGGCGATGGCGGCCGAAAAGCTCTGGGTGACAACCAGGGCCATCAGCGACGGGGCCAGGAGACCGCCGAGGCGGGCCATGGCGCTGGCGGCGCCCATGCCGGTGGCGCGGCGTTCGGTGGGATAGAGCTCGGGGGTGAAGGCATAGAGCGCGCCCCAGGTTCCCAGAAGGGCGAAACTCATCAAAAGGATGGAGGTCCCGATCAGCCAGGCCTCGGCGGCGATCACGAACAACGAGCAGCCAAGGGCGCTGAGCAGAAGAAAGGCGATGAGGGTCGGCTTGCGGCCCCAGGCTTCGACGCCATAGGCGGCGAGCGCATAGCCGGGAAGCTGGGCGAGGGCGACGATGACGAGAAAGCCATAGCCGCGCACGAAACCGAAGCCTTCACCAGCCAGCCGGGCGGGCATCCAGGTGAAGACGCCGTAATAGGAAATCGAAACGAAGAACCAGACCAGCAGCACCGCGACAGTGCGCCGGCGCAGGGCAGGGGCAAAGATGCTGCCGGCCCTGGGCGTCGCGGGAAGGCGCAGAGTGGCTTGCGGCGGAAGCTCGGGCCTGCCGTTGGTGCGCAGAACCTTGTTCAGGACTGATTTCGCCTGATCGGCACGGCCGGTCCTTATGAGAAACATTGGGGATTCGGGCACCCACCAACGCAGGAAAATGCCGATCAGCGCCGGAAGCGCGGTAAAGGCGAAAAGCCAGCGCCAGGCGTCGGCGGCGCCATTGAGGCTGATGACCCACGCCGCAAGCGCGATGGCGACGGTGCCGACGGCCCAGAAGCCTTCAAGGATCACCAGCCAGCGGCCGCGGTTTTTGGCGGGGAGGAATTCGGCCATCATAGCGTAATCGACCGGCAGCGTTCCGCCGACGGCGGCCCCGGTGAGAAAGCGCAGGACCAGAAGGACGCCGAAGGACGGGGAGAAGGCCGAGAGCAGGCCGAAAACCGCATCGCAGGCGACGGTGACGAGTAGCACGCGGCGCCGGCCGAAACGGTCGGCAAGTCGGCCGAACACGGTGGCGCCGATCAGCATGCCGAGAAAGAACACGGTGCCGGTTTGCAGGGCCTCGGGGACCGACAGGCCGAAGGTCTGCGCAATGGATGCCACCGTGAAACCTACCGCCAGCACCTGCATGGCGTCGGCCGCCCACACGAAGCCGAAGATGCCGAGCAGGCGGCGTTGATAGGCGCCCGCGCCGGCGGTGACCAATGTCGCTTCGATCGTGGTGTTCATGACAGGCCGTCCCCCTTTTCCATGATGGCTTTTATGGGAGAGGGCGTGGAGGGGCAAGGCAAAGGAAAGCCCCGCCGGGGAGGGTCGGCGGGGCTTTGTCGGCTTTGGAAATGTCTTGCCGATCAGGCAAATGCGCCGGTGAAGGCCATGACCGTCACCATCATGGTGACCATGACGGCGCCCGCGGCGGTGCCGATGCTCATCTGAATAAGTGTGCGGACCATTTCAGTCTCCAGTGCTTGTCGCCTGTATTCGAGCGCTTGGCTCGAAGTCTTTGTTTTTTGACGCCCTCAAATTGGAGCGTCCTTGCTGTTGGTAACGGCCGCAGACCGGAAATGGTTTCAGCCGATGACGTATTCGTGTGAGGCAAGAAAACAATTGTGCCGCTGAACGGGGCCTGAATGGGCGGTTCAGCCAGAAGCGGCAGTGAAATTATTTTAATCATTGCTCACCTACAGTCCGGCCTTGCCTGGCGCCGAAGGGATGGCGGCGCGCGGGCTGGCGGAGATTTTTCGGAGGACAGATCAGCGTCCCTTCCCCGAAGTTCGAAAGCCAAACAGGAAGTCATCGGGACGGCAGAACGCCGTCCGGCGCCTGCAACAACGAAAAGGCTTGAACAGAATGTTTGAAAAACTAAGCGTTGCCTTCAGGGTCTATGGCGCCTTCGGGGCGTTGCTCGTTCTTCTTGCCCTTTCCGGGCTGGCGGCGATCTATGGCGTGAACCACGTCTCGGGGCTTTTCGAATCCTACAGGCTTGCCGCCCGGCAGACGCTCGAGATCAGTCAATATACGCGCGATCTGGCCGAGGCGCAGCGGTTGAGCCTGGCCTACCGGCTCAATCCCAGCGAAGGGGCGGCACAGGAGCTTCTGGCGACGATCGACGACGTCGCCACCAATGATGCCGAGGGATTGGCGCTGTTTGCCGGGGACGAGGCGGCGCTGGAGGGGATCGGTGCTGTCGAAGCGCTGGCGGTCGAGTTCAAGGCGGCGGCCGAGGCGCTGATCGCAGCGCAGCAGAGCAGCAATTTCGCGGGGCAGATCGCGGCGGCGCAGCAACTGGATGCGCTGGCGCCGGAGATGGCGACGATTTTCGATACGCTGGCGGAGCGGGCCGCGGAGCGCCAGAACACACTTGGGCCGAAAGCGACCCAGGATGCGGCCACCAGCATGATGGTGATCGGGGCTTTGAGCGGGCTGGCGGTGCTGGCCGGTGCGGCGGTGGCGTTCCTGATGGGCCGGTGGCTGTCCGGGGCGATCGCGGGGATGACCGCGCTCATGCGGCGGTTGGCCGAGGGCGATTTCAGCCTCGATATTTCGGGGGCGGATCGCGAGCACGAGCTGGGGCAGATGGCCAAGGCGCTGCAGGTGTTCCGGGCCAATGGACAGGCGATGGAAGCGGCGGAGGCCGAGCGGGCCATCAATGCGCGGACGGCGGCGGCGCGGGCGGCGATGATGGAGCGCTTCCAGGCCGCGTTCGACGAAGTGATCGCGGCGTGCGTGGCCGGGGATTTCACCAAGCGCATCACCGAGACCTTCGGGGACGAGGATATCGACCGGGTCGCGGCCAATTTCAATGCGATGCTCGATACGGTCAATGCCGGGCTCGGGGAAGCGGGGCAGGTGCTTTCGGCGCTGGCGCGCACCGATCTGACCCAGCGCATGCAAGGGCAATATCGCGGCGCCTTCGCGGCGCTGCGCGACGATACCAATGCGGTGGCCGAAAAGCTCTCCGAGATCGTGGGCAAGCTCAGGACCACCTCGCGCGCGCTCAAGACGGCGACGGGCGAGATCCTGGCGGGCGCCAACGATCTGTCCGAACGCACGACGCGGCAGGCGGCGGCGATCGAGGAGACCTCGGCGGCGATCGAGCAATTGACCTCGACGGTGAGCGGTAATGCGCAGAAGGCCGAGATCGCCTTTGACAAGAGCCAGTCGGCGGCCAATCTGGCCAATGAAGGCGGCGTGGTGATGGAAAAGGCGACGAGCGCCATGGAGCGCATCACCACCTCTTCGGCCAAGATCTCCAACATCATCGGGATGATCGACGACATCGCGTTCCAGACCAACCTCCTGGCCCTCAACGCTTCGGTCGAAGCGGCGCGGGCCGGGGAGGCGGGCAAGGGCTTTGCCGTGGTGGCCATCGAAGTGCGACGGCTGGCCCAAAGCGCGGCGCAGGCTTCATCGGAGGTCAAGGTCCTGATCGAACAGAGCACGACCGAGGTGGGTGGCGGCTCGAAACTGGTGGCGGAAGCCGCGGCAAAGCTGGGGAACATCCTTGCGGCCGTCAGGGAAAACAGCGTCTTGATGCAGGGGATTTCCGAAGCCAATCGCGAGCAGACCACGGCGATCGGGGAAGTGCGGACCGCCATCCAGCAGATGGATGAAATGACCCAGCACAATGCAGCGCTGGTGGAGGAAACCAACGCGGCGATCGAGCAGACCGAAGCGCAGGCGGGGGAACTCGACGGGATCGTCGAGATCTTCACCATCGGTGGAGAGACGACAGCCATGGCCGAGCCTGCCAAGCCGCAACGGACGGCGCGGACCTATCTCTCGCAGGGCAATGCGGCGCTCAAGGACGACTGGTCCGAGTTCTAATCGGGGATCAGCGGATTGTCGGAAGGCCCGTGCGAGAGCGCGGGCCTTTTCTTTGGCCTCTTGCGCGCCGAGCGTCGAATAAATTATGACTTTGGCATTCATGTTTGTGTTGCCGGCAAGAGGAGTTTTGGCAATGTCTATCCGTGCCCATGCCATGCTGGTCCTGGCGATGGCGGTGACCGCAGCCGGACCGGTGCTGGCGCAGGATTTTCCCGTTACCATCGCGCATGCCTATGGGGAGACGACCATCACCGAGAAACCCGAGCGGGTGGCGACATGGTCCTGGGGCAATACCGACGCGGTGCTGGCGCTGGGGGTAAAGCCGGTGGCGATGCCATTCATCTCTTACGGGGGCGGGGACAATGGCATCCATCCCTGGGCGGAAGAGGTGCTCGAGGAGATGGGCGGGGAGTTGCCCGCCATCCTGGCGGAAAACGACGAGCCGCCCTATGAACAGATCCTGGCCGCTGGCCCGGACGTGATCATCGCGGCCCATTCAGGGATCACCGAGGAGCAATATGAACGGCTGAGCGCCATTGCGCCGACCGTCGCGTTTCCCGAAGTGGCCTGGAGCACGCCCTGGCAGGAGGTGACACAGATGACCGGGGCGGCGCTCGGGCTGGCCGAGGAAGCCGAAGCGCTGATTGCCGAAACCGAGCAGTTCGTGGCCGATGCGGTGGCGGCCCAGCCGGGGCTGGCGGGCACCACCTTCATCGCCCTCAACGATTTCGATGGTTCGCTGGCGATCTATGCGGAACTGGATTCACGAGTGAAATTTCTCACCGATCTCGGGCTGGTCTATGCGCCCAGCCTTGAGGCGCTGGAGCCGGACGACGGGAGCTTCTATTTTTCGGTGAGCTATGAGAATGCCGACGCGCTGGTCTCGGACATCCTGGTCTCCTACTATGAGAACGAGGCCGATTCCGATGCCTTCTTTTCGGCGCCCTATATAGCGCGCCTGCCCCAGACCCAGGCCGGAGCCTATGCGTCGATCGTGGGGATAGAAGAGGTGGCGGCGGTGTCCCCGCCCTCGGCGCTCTCGCTGCGTTGGGGCATCGAGGATTATGTCGCCCGGTTGGCGGCGGCCGCCGACAATGCGCAGTGACCGGATAGAGGGGCCGTACGGCCCCTTTTTTCGTCAAGCGGCCAAGGCGCCGGTGACGAACAGGACCATGGTGAAAAGCCCGCACAGGACGGCGCCGGTGGCGGCGGCAACGGTCATGGAGACAAACTTCTGCGTCGTCAGCTTGTAAGACATGGCACATCCCTCATTCGAGCGGATTTTCGCAGGCCGCTCCAATTATAGCTCTATAGTGCCCCCAAACCGGCGTGTGCGCCTGTCGCCAAACATTGCGCACAACGCCGGCGGCATTGCTGCCGCTTGCCGGCGAAAAACGCTTCAGGAACCGCGCCCTCGACCGACTGGAACCGAGTATGCGCGGTTAACCGGGGGTTGTGGGGGAAACTCAAATTAACAGTAAATTTTCGGTTTCAGCGGCGGCGGTCCTGTGGAAAGCGGCTATCGCCGCGCACGAAAAAGGCGCTCCAGGCCGGGCCGGGAGCGCCTTTTTGAGCCGTGTGCAGAAACCCTGGTTTAGCCGATAACCTCGACGGTGACCCGGGCGGTGCCCGAATTGATCATGCCGATTTCGCTGGCGGCCTGGCGCGAAAGGTCGATGATGCGGCCGCCGGTGAAGGGACCACGATCATTGATGCGAACCACGACGCTTTCGCCGTTGTTCTGATTGGTGACCACGACTTCCGTTCCGAAGGGGAGGTAGCGGTGGGCCGCTGTCAGCGCGTTCTGGTTGTAGGTTTCCCCATTGGCGGTTCTTCTGCCGTGGAACTTGCCGCCGTACCAAGAGGCGGTGCCCGTCAGGGTTTGCACGACAGCGACCGTGTCTTGTGCGTGAAGGGCGGTGGTGAGGGGGAAAGTTCCAAGTAGGAGTGCTGTGCACAGCACTGCAGGCTTGATGATTTTCATACGGTCCTGACCCGTTTTTGTTTGGCGACAAATTCGGGTTCTACACGAAGATGTGACCAGAAATGGGACCGAATCAGACGAAAAGGCGGCACGGCGGAATCTGCGTCGATTCGTCCGGAACCGTGATGATATGGCAACACCCGGCTGTTTCCGTGCCGGACATGAAAAAGCCGCCCTGGGTGGGCGGCTTTTTGCAGGGCTGAAGATCGGGCTTTAGCGGCGATCGAGATAGTAGGACGAGATGTTGTCCGAGAGCATGCCCAGATTGCGGACCGACCGGTCGATCACCGCGCAGCGGCCCGAAAAGTCGGCGCCGGTGCAGACGGTGGCGGCGATATTGCCCTGCACCTGAGCGGAACGGATGCGATCGCTCCAGAAATTGCCCAGATAGCGTTCGTTGTCGCGGCCGGTCACGCAGAAGCTGCGGCCATTGTAGTTGAACTCCTCATAGAAGCAGACGCGGCCGGTGGGGGCCGGGCCGGACCCTGGGCGGCCGGTGCCGATCGAGAAGCTGAAATTGGGGGTGTTGATGGTGAACCCTACGTCGTCGTCACGGCCGGGAAGGGGGCGCGACGGACCGGAAGACTGGATGCGGCGGAGATAATTGGAAGACGCCCAACCGCGAATGTTGGTCGCCGTCACCTGGCACCAGCTTCCACTGCACTGCCCGACCTCGACCACCTGATTGGCCGAAAGGGCGGCGATCACGGGGTAATTGGTGCCCGGACCGGTGCGCACGTTGAGCGCGGTGGTGGCGTAGGCTTCATAGGCGAAGGCGCCGGAGACGGTTGTCAGAATGCCGGCGAGCGCCAAAGCCGCCGCAGCCGCGAGTTTACGCAAGTTCATGTCGCTCTCCCTCCGAGAGATTGGGGCTTTGTGGCGAAAAATCGTCAAGCTTGCCCTTTGGTTCCACCGGACGACCGGTCGGTGACCAGATCATTCCTCATGAACAAGGAATTAGCCAATTGGCAGTGAACCGGGAATGAACATTGTGGGCAGGGAGGGGGCGCTGTTCAGGTCACGGTTTCGAGGCGACCACGAAGGGCCGGAAATCGCGGCCTTTGCTGGCATGATTTTCCTTTGCCAGCACCGTGAAACCTTCATCGGCAATCAGCTCCATGAGCTGGCGAGCGTTGAAAACCGAGACATGCGGCGCCTTGCCGACGGCGCGCATGGCCGGCAGCAGGAAACGCCGGATCAGCAGGTTCATTTCCCCCACACACGGCGTTTTGGAGATGAACAAGCCCTGCGGCTTCAGCAGCCGATCGATCGCGCGCAGGGTGGATTTGGGATCCTGGACAAGATGGAGATAGTTGAAGCCCAGGACGACGTCGAACTGGCGGCCCCTAGAGGCCATCTCCTCGGCGGTCGCCACGCGAAAGTTCAAGCTGGCGACCGGGTTGCGGCGCAGCTTGTCCTCGGCGATGGCAATCATTTGGGCCGAGATGTCGGTCGCGGTGTAGGCCGCGACGGCGCCCGCCAGATGCAGCGCGGTTGTCCCCGTGCCGCAGCCGAGTTCCAACACCTGATGACCGGGCTCAAGGAAGCTGCGCGTGCGCTCGAGCGTGCGTTCATATCCGGGCATGTCGGAAATCGCCGATGCCGCGTACCGCCTGGCGGTTTTATCCCAGAAGCGTGCATCAGAAGCTGTCGTCACGAGAATGCCCTCCGACCGTTTCCGGTGACGTTAGCATATGCATTTGGCGCGGCAATTGCCTAATTTCGCACGATACATATACATAGATGAATGAGAAAGCTGGACTGGAATCTGTTGCGCGCCTTTCATGCGACCGCCACTCTGGGGTCGCTGTCCGCCGCGGCGCGCCACCTCAATCTCACCCAGCCCACGCTGTCGCGCCAGATCATTGCGCTCGAGGCCGATCTCGACCTCGTATTGTTCGAGCGGATCGGCCGCAGGCTGTATCTGACATCGGCGGGAAGCGGGCTGCTCGAGCATGTCCAGCTCATGGGCGACGCCGCCGATGCGTTCCTGCTGTCGGCGAGCGGCGACGCCAAGGCGATCAGTGGAAAGGTGAGCATTTCGGTGACCGATACGTTCGCCGCCTATCTCATGCCTGAAATCGTCGCCCGCATCAGGCGAGAAGCGCCCCAGCTTACCGTGATGGTCCTGGCCTCCAACGATCTGAGCGATCTTCACCGCCGCGAGGCCGATATCGCGGTGCGTCACGTCGCGCCGGACCGGGAGGGACTGGTGGGGCAGCACCTGCGCGATACCTACGCCTATTTCTATGCGTCCGAGGAATGGATCTCGTGCAACGGCATGCCGCGCACGCCCGATGAACTGGTGCGTTCCCACATTATCAGCATCGAGGACCCGGCCAGTCTCGCCGACTATCTGACCGGGGTCGGCCTCCCCGTCAACGCATCCGACTTCCGGATACTTTCGAACTCCGGACTCGCCGTCTGGCAGATGGTACAGCGCGGCCTTGGCATCGCCCCCATGCTGCGCGAGGTGGCCGACCGCACCGGCGGGGTGACACGACTGCCGGCCGATTTGCTCGAGATCAAGGTTCCCATATGGCTGGTCACGCATCGGGGGCTGGAGGGGAGCCCCCGCATTCGCCTGGTTCAGCAGATCCTGGGCGAAGAATTGGCGCACATGTAGGGTGCCGGAATTAAGCTATGGCGGTTTGGCCGATGACGCGCTTTTTGCCGTCGTCGGTCAGGGCCACATAGATGAAATGGCCTTCGGTGACCTTGGTGCGGTCCGGGGTGGCGCGGGACTTGGTCCAGGCTTCCATGCCCACCTTGATCGAGGTGGTGCCGATCCGGTCGATCCAGGTGTAGACGCACAGCACGTCCCCAACCCTGACCGGGGCGATGAAGGTCATGGCCTCGACAGCGACGGTGGCAACGCGCCCGCCCACATGTTCGACTGCGGCGATGGCACCCGCGATGTCCATCTGGCTCATGAGCCAGCCGCCGAAAATATCGCCGGCGGCGTTGGTGTCGGCGGGCATGGGCATGGTGCGGATGGTCAGGGCGCCGCGGGGTTCGATTTTGTCGCTCATTGGTTCTTATCCCAGGGTTTTCGGCCAGCGGCCCACGGTTTCTTCCCAATGGCGGCGGCACAGGGAGATATATTTGTCGTTGCCGCCGATGTCGACCTGGTCGCCTTCGAGGAGCGGCTGGCCGTCGGGGCCGAGGCGGACCACCATGGTGGCCTTGGCGCCGCAATGGCAAATGGTGCGCACTTCGCGCAGCGTGTCGGCGATGGCCAGAAGTTCGGATGAGCCGGGAAACAGCTTGCCCTGGAAATCGGTGCGCAGGCCATAGCACATCACGGGAATATTGAGCCGATCGGCGACGCGGGCGAGTTGCCAGACCTGATCGGGCGTAAGGAACTGGGCTTCGTCCACGAAGATGCAGCTATAGGGCGTGTGGGCGTGGGCGGTTTCGACGATCGCGAACAGATTGTCCCGGGCGGTGAAGAGCTGCGCCTCGCAGGACACGCCTATGCGCGAGGCGATGACGCCGCGCCCGGCCCGGTCGTCCAGGGCAGCGGTGAACAGCAGCGTATCCATGCCGCGCTCGCGGTAATTGTAAGACGCCTGCAGCAGCAGGGTGGACTTGCCGGCATTCATGGCGGCGTAGGAGAAGTAGAGCTTGGCCAAGGCTGTCCCGATCGCGTGTGAAGGGACTTTGTAGCCCGTGGCGAGGCCGAAGGCGGAGCGGTTCGCGACAACGATCCACAGGAAAAGAAAAAGGCCGCCAAAGTGGGCGACCGAGTGGGGCCGGCATTGGGACATCGGCCCGGGGCACCGGCTGGGGTAGAGCCGGATAAAGACACCGTAATCTTGTCGCATGACGGTGATATGACGCGAATCACAAGGGCGCTGCGGTTCATGCCGGGTTCATCGGGTGGATCGATACTGTGCGCCCGTCATCCCCAATCGCGGAGTGTATGTCATGGCGCTCAAAGCCGTTCTCAAGCCGATCGCACTTTGCCTGGCCCTGCTGGCCGCCGGGCCTGCGATGGCCGAACAGTTCAACCCGATCGGGATCTGGGAGCCCGACAACAAGGAATCGCGCTACGAATTCACGTTCTGTGGCGAGAATGGCGACCGGTTGTGCGCGGAGCTGATCTGGATCCAGGAGGATAAGCAGGACGCGCGCAACACGCGGTATCTCAACACCTACATGTTCAAGAATGCGCGCCACGTGGCGATGAACCGCTGGGAGGGCACCGTGACTCTGGAAGGGTTCAATATCGGCGGCACGGTGGTCCAGACGGGCAACGACACGATGGAGTTGAGCGCTTGCGCCCTATTCGTCTTGTGCGAGGACATCAGCCTCAACCGGGTTGAGTAACCGGTTTGCGCCGCAGGTTGGGCAGGAGCTCGACGAGGAATACGGCCGCAAAGATCATGGCGACGCCGACATAGCCCAGGGCATCGAGGCGTTCGCCCAGGATCAGCGCGCCACCCAGAGCGGCAAAGAGGCTTTCGGCCGAAAGGATGATGGCTGCGTTGGCCGGCGGGACGTGCTGCTGGCCGATGGCCTGGAGCGTGAAGCCCACGGCGGTGGAGAGTGCGCCGGCATAAAGGATTTCCACCCAGCCCGCCGTGAGCGCCGAAAGCGTGGGCGTTTCGAACGCCAAGGCGCCTGAAAGCCCGAGCACGCCGGCGGCAAGGAAACTGACGGCGGAGATGAAGATCGGGCGTCTGGTCTCGATGGCGAGATAGCCAAGCAAAAGAACGTGCAATGCCCAGAAGACGGCGCTGGCGATCACAAGGCTATCGCCGGTGTTGAGGCGATCGAGGCGCGCGCCGTTGAGAAGGAACAATCCGATCAGCGCCAAGGGCATGCCCACCCAGATGACCTTGTGGGGCGGCTGGCGGAAAACGACCAGCAGGATGACCGGTACGAAGAGCACGTAAAGACCGGTGAGGAAGCCCGAATTGGTGACGGTGGTGAACTGCAGCCCCAATTGCTGCAGCAGCGCGCCCATGAAGAAGTTGAGGCTCAGAAAGCCGATCAGCGCCCATTGGCGGCGATCGAGCTTTTCGGGCTGGCGAGCGTTTTCGCGCAGGGCGAAAGGCAGGACCAACAGACCGCCGAGCAGGAAGCGCGAACCGGTGAAGGTGAGCGGGCCCATGACGTCCATCGCGGTTTTTTGCGCAATGAAGGCAAAGCCCCAGATGGCGGTGGCAAGCAGCAGACAGCTAAGCGCGATGGGGCGGGACATGGGGAATTTATGCGTTGCGGGCAGGATGGAAATAGCCGGTTTGGCGATGTGGAACAAGGAGCGGCTTGCGCCGCCGCATCGGCTAGCCGATGCGCCCCCCTCACCCCCCGACCCCTCTCCCACCAGGGGCGAGGGGGGCTCTCGGGGCGGGCGGTGGTTTTTTGTCGAGGCGTTTGTGGAGAGGCTCTCGTTGTAGGGTTTCTGCCTCTTCTACCTTCTCCCCTGGTGGGAGACGGTGGCCGCACAGTGGCCGGATGAGGGGGCGCTGAGGTTCCGCACGCCACCTCCTTGGCTGTTGAAGCTCAGTACCCCCTCACCCCCGGCCCTTCTCCCACCAGGGAGAGGGGGCTCATAGGGCGGGCGGTGGGGTTTTTGCTGAGGCGCTGCTTTAGACTACCTCGGTCTTGCTGAGGAGTTTGCGGATGAGAGGGCCTGGGGTTTCTGCGCGCGTCGCTTGCCGTTGAAGCTCAGCGCACCCCTCACCCCCGACCCCTCTCCCTCAAGGGGAGAGGGGGGCTCCTGGGGTTGGCGGTGGTGCTTTGGCTGGCGCGTTTGTGGAGGGGGCACTCATTGTAGTGTTTTGCCTCTTCTTCCGTGGGTGGGAGAAGGTGGCTGTATAGTGGTCGGATGAGGGGTGCTGAGGTTCAACACCATACCGGTGGCCGTTGATATGCTGAGCCCCCTCATCCCCGGCCCTTCTCCACCGGGGGAGAAGGGGGCTCTTGGGGCATGGTCAGAGACCAGCCAGAAACGCTTCGCTTGCGGTTATCCCAGTTCTGGCTCTCCTTGGGGAAGGTGGCCGCGAAAGGTCGGATGAGGGTGCTGAAGTTTAGCACGCACCTCGTTGGTTGTTGAAGCTCAGCGCACCCCCTCACGCCCGGCCCCTCTCCCTCAAGGGGAAAGGGGGGCTCTTGGGGTTGGCGGTGGTGATCTGGTGAGGTGTTTGTGGAGGGCTGTGGCGGGCGGAGGCGGTGTGCGATCAGCTCGCGATATATTCGCGGAGCACGCCGGCTTCGTGTTCGACTTCCTCGATCTTGCGCTTGACCACGTCGCCGATGGAGATGATGCCGACGAGTTCGCCGTTCTCGACGACCGGCAGGTGGCGGAAGCGGCCGCGGGTCATCTTGTTCATCACGTCTTCAAGGGTATCGGACCGGGAGCAGGTCTGGGGCGAGCGGGTCATGAGGGTGGAAACCGGCTTGGAGCGGAAGCCCTCGGCGCTGCCGGCCAGATGGCGGACGATGTCGCGCTCGGAAATGATGCCGCTCACCTTGCCCTCATCGAGCACGACGACGGCGCCGATATTGTGCCGGGCCAGTTCGGCGATGAGATCGCCGATGGTGGTGTGCGAGGGAACGGTCACGACCGAAGAGCCCTTGGTGGCCAGGATCGATTCAACAAACATTGCGGTCATCTCCTCAAGCTTGTGCAATGAGCTTGCCTTGCGACAATCTAACGCACAAGCGGGGGAAATGGTCGACTTTCGGATGATGCGGGCGCGCAAATGCTCAAACCGATGGCGGGCGGAGCGGAGGGCGGCTATAGCTTTGAGGTTTGACCAGCCCAGCAGAGGACGAAATGGGACTCATCTCCGATGCGCTTTCGCGCGTGCAACCTTCGGCAACGGTCGGGATCAGCCAACTGGCGCGGCAGATGGCGCAGGCGGGCAAGGACGTCATCGCGCTTTCGGCGGGCGAACCCGATTTCGATACACCCGAGCATGTGCGCAAGGCGGGGATCGCGGCGATCGAGCGGGGGGAGACGCGCTATACCAATGTCGACGGGATCGCCGAGCTCAAAGAGGCGGTTGCCGCCAAGTTCAGGCGCGACAACGGACTCGATGTCACGGCGGAGGATTGCTTTGTTTCGGCCGGCGGCAAGCAGATCATCTTCAATGCACTGATGGCGACGCTCAATCCCGGCGACGAGGTTGTGGTGCCGGTGCCCTATTGGGTGAGCTATCCCGAGATCGTGCGGCTGGCGGGGGCCGAGCCGGTGTTCGCGCAGGCCAGCCAGGAGACGGGCTTCAAATTGACGCCCGAGGCGCTGGAAGCGGCGATCTCGGAGCGGACCAAATGGCTGATCCTCAATACGCCATCCAATCCGTCCGGCGCGGCCTATACGGCGGATGAACTCAAGGGTCTGGCCGAGGTGCTGATGCGGCACAGCCACGTCCACGTGCTGACCGACGACATCTATGAGGTGCTGGTCTATGACGGGCGCGAGTTCGCGACGATCGCGCAGGTCGAGCCCGGACTCATGGGGCGGACGGTGACGATGAACGGGGTGTCCAAATCGCACGCCATGACCGGATGGCGGATCGGTTATTGCACGGGGCCGAGGGAAATCCTCAAGGCGATGCTCAAGCTGCAGGGGCAGTCGACGACCAATCCGCCCTCGATTTCGCAATGGGCTGCGGTGGAAGCGCTCAACGGACCGCAGGGCTTCCTCGCGGACTGGCGGGACACCTTCCAGAAGCGGCGCGACTATGTGGTGGGCCGGCTCAATGCGCTCGAGGGCATCGAATGCCTGGTGCCGGAGGGGGCGTTCTATGTATTTCCCTCATGCAAGGGGCTGCTGGGCAAGACCAGCGCCGGCGGACGGACGCTTGCGACCGACGAGGATTTGGTGATGGCGCTGCTCGAGGAGAACGGCGTCGCGCTGGTGCACGGCTCGGCCTTCGGCCTGGCGGGGCACTTCCGCATTTCTTATGCGGCCTCGGACGACGAACTCGCCAAGGCGATGGACCGGATCGAGGCGTTCTGCGCGGGGCTCAGCTCATCTTGACGGCATGAGCGCGCAACCAGGCGGCGAAGCTTTCTTCGGAAAGCTCGCCAGCCGCGAGCGCGAAGACAGTCACCACGACATCGGGTTCGGACGCTTCAAGCTCATAGCCGTTGATGGTGAGAAAAACATAGGACGCCAAAAACGCCGCACGCTTGTTGCCGTCGGCGAAAGGGTGATTTTTGACGATGCCCCCGGCATAGGCTGCGGCGAGGTCAAACAGGTCGCCCTGATCGTACTCGAAGAGATTGGGGGCGCGGGAGAGCGCTGAATCCAGCGCTCCCGGGTCGCGCAGGCCAGGAAGCCCGCCATGGGCTGCCAGCGTCTCGTCATGCATCGCCAACAGCGCACGTGGGGAGAGCCATTGCGGCTCGATCATTTCGCCAGTTCGCGCAAGGCGTTGCGGTATTTGGCCATACCCTTGCGCGCTGCCTGCATCTGATCTTCGAACTGGGGATCATATGCGGTAAGGCGCATCGCGCCGTCGGGGGCGGTCGTCAGATACAGCGTATCGCCATCGCCTACATGCAACTGGGATAGCGCGTCCTTGGGAAGGATAACCCCCAGGGAATTGCCGATCGAGCGTACCTTGAGCTTGGTCATGACCTGCTCTCCTAAGTTCTAACCTTAGTTATAATCACGATGGCAAAGCAAAAAAAGAGGCTCCGTCGGAAGACGGAGCCTTTGATCGGGTAGAACCCAAATCTCTCAGTTTACGACCCGGCCGAGGGAGGAGGAGACGGCGCGGATCGGGTTGAGCGGAGGACGTGGGAGGAGGATACATCGTCCGCTCGGGCGTCTAAAGCGAGGGGCCCTGGGAGGAGGAGAGGGCGCGTCGCTCATCGACAATGACAATATGCGCTGCCTCGTTCCCCGCAACAATGCGCAAAACCGCATAGCTGCCATGCATTAGGCAGGTTGGATGCGATGATTAAAACGTAGGCAGTGGGTTGGAGGCGGCGTGGCTGCGGCGGTTCCGGTGCGTCCGGGACGCTTGAATATCGCCGGAAAAGAAAAGAGGCTTCACCGAAATTCGGTGAAGCCTCTGAACCTTCGGCCGCATTCGAGGGAGGAGGAATCGAATTACGGCCTAGGAGCGGTCAAGGAGGGAGGAGGAGGAACCTTTCCCGCTCTGCTGCCAACTCGCAAGGGGCCCTGGGAGGAGGAGGAAGGGCGCGTCGCGTCGTTGACGATGCGTATATGCCACCCTAATCACGACTTCTCAAGTCGTCTTACGGCATGGCAGCTATGCGCTGGATGCAAGTGCCGGGAACTGCCATGCACAAGCAGTGGGCACCGACCGTCGGCGAGGTAAAAAAAAGCCCCGCTCGAGGGGAGAGCGGGGCCCAGGACGAGAAGCAAGCTTCTCGTTAGGAGGGAACATCAAACGCGCCCAAAGGGAGGAGGAAAGACGCGCAATGTCTGGCGGGTAGGTAGAGTTTCAGCCGGGTTGCGACAACCCTGTTCCGGTTATGCCAGCTATGCAGCTATTGCATATCTCTGCCTATCTTGAGGGCAAAGTGGCTGTTTTTGTTGCATTATTCTGTATGCAGGGCGGGCCGCCGACTACCAAAATTTTTTACTCGGACCGCGGAGACGCCCGCGGGCGGCTCCAACGACAGTTAAAAACGACAATCGGCAGGGTGGGACTGCGCTTTCGATCTGCTGGAATCGTGTCGCGTTCGGAAGGGTAAGGGTATGCTTGCGCCTGCACGGGCGCTCAGGGCTGGCTCGGGCCTCGATAGCGAAGCCCGTCGATCAGCAGGTTCACCATGCGTCGAGAGTCTTCGGTGATGCCGCCCTTGCCGTCCGGCGAGCAGAGATGCGCAATCCCCATCAGGAGGTCGGCCGGCTGGACGTCCGGCCGGACTTTGCCCGCAGCTTCTGCCGCCTTGAGCAGGCCGGACGCGGCGGGGGCAAGGTGCTCCATCAGATAGGCCGGCAGGGCCTCGTAGGCTGAATCGCCCGAATGCAGGGCCGCGGACAGACCGCGCTTGGCCGCGACGAACGCGATGAACCGCTCCAGCCAGCGATCCAGCGCCTCCGCCGGCTCATACTGGGTGGCAAAGGCCGAAGCAGCGGCGGCGCAGGCGTCCACCTCCTTGCGGAACACCGCGACGATCAGGTCGGACCGCTGCGGGAAGTGCCTGTAGAGCGTGCCCACGCCCACGCCCGCCTTTTCCGCGATGTCGCGCACCGGCGCGTCGACGCCGGAGGTCGCAAAGACCTCCAGCGCGGCGTCGAGCAACGCGTTGACGCTGCGCCGCGCATCGGCGCGGACCGGCTTTTCCAGTTTCGGCTCAGGCAAATTGAACGCACCTCTTGCTAAACGGAACATTGTTCCGTATTTAATCGGAATGTCGTTCCGTTTAGCACGCTGGAACGGCATTGACCACTTCGGAAAGGACTATGACATGCAATATCGTCCACTCGGCAGGACCGGGATCAAGGTCAGCCCCTATTGCCTAGGCGCCATGATGTTCGGCTCGATCGGCAACCCCGACCATGAGGAATGCGCCCGCATCATCCACAAGGCTCTCGATGCCGGAATCAACTTCGTCGACACCGCCGACCGCTACAGCGCCGGGGAATCCGAGGAGATCCTGGGCAAGGCGCTCAAAGGGCGGCGCGACAACGTGGTGCTGGCCACCAAGTTCTTTGGTCCCATGGGCGAGGACCCCAACATGCAGGGAACATCGCGCCGCTGGATCACCCGCGCCGTCGAGGATTCGCTGCGTCGCCTGGGCACCGATTACATCGACCTTTACCAAGTGCACAGGCCGACGCCGGATACCGACATCGAAGAGACGCTTTCGGCACTGACGGACCTGATGCGCGCCGGCAAGATCCGGGCGATCGGTACATCGACGTTTCCCGTCTCGGAGATCGTGGAGGCGCAATGGGTGTCCGAGCGCCGGGGCCTAGCCCGGTTCCGCACGGAGCAGCCGCCTTACTCCATCCTCAATCGCGGCATCGAGCGCGACATGCTGCCCACCTGCCAGCGCTACGGCATGGGTGTGATGGTCTGGAGCCCGCTGGCGAAGGGAATGCTCACCGGCAAATACCGCAAGGGGCAGCCCACGCCCGACTCGCCGCGCGCGCCTTACTTCAAGAAGCTCTTCTCCGACGAAGCCAGCCTGGAGGTGGTCGAACAGCTTATCGCGCTGGCCGAGGAAAACGAATTGTCGCTCATTCACATGGCGCTTGGGTTCGTTACGTCCCATCCGGCGGTCACCTCGGCCATCATCGGGCCGCGAACCATGCAGCATCTCGATGATCTTCTGGCCGGCGCCGAGGTGCGGCTCAGCGACGAGATTCTCAATCGGATCGACGAGATCGTGCCTCCCGGCATGGACCTAGCCCCCAACGAGGCCAATTACGCTCCGCCGGCTCTGGTTGAACCCGAACTCCGGCGCCGGCGCAGCGGCGAACGGGCAGCGGCCTGAGGGAAGTCAGCGGGCCGGGATTCTTGCCGATCCCGGTCCCTGCCGGCGCGCGTGCTTGGCTTGACCGCAGGTTAGAACTGCCAGTCGCGCGCCTTTTCGACAAGGAAGTCGCGGAACACGCCAACGCGCTTGGAACTTTTCAGGGCCGGCGGATAGACGAAATAGGTTTCGTATTCGGGCAGCGTCAAATCGGTGAGGATGCGCTTGAGCCTGGGTTCTTCCTCGGTGACATAATCGGGCAGCATGGCGATGCCGATGCCCTGCCGGCAGGCCTGCATCATGCCGTAGATGGCGTTGACCCGCAGCGTCGCCCGGCGCGGGGAATTGTCAGGGCGGCCGATCCGTTCGAGGAAGTTGACGTCGCCAAGGTAAGAGGGGGAGGGCTCCCCGAAGCTTACGATCTTGTGGTCGTCGAGATCCTCGATGCTTTGGGGCGCGCCGTGCTCCTCAAGATAGCTCTCCGCCGCATAGATGTGGTTGTGCACCGTGAACAGCTTGCGCTGGATCATTTCGGACTGGTTGGGCCGGTGCAGGCGGATGGCGACGTCGGCCTCGCGCATGGCCAGGTCCAGTTCGGCGTCGTTGAGTTTGATCTCGAGCTGGATGGTAGGGTAGAGCGTCACGAATTCGTGGATGCGCTTGGTGAGCCAGGTGGAGCCGAACCCCACGGTGGTGGTGACCAGGAGCGGGCCGGTGGGCACATCCTGGCTTTCGGTCATCTGCGCCTGGACCGATTGCAGCTCCCAGGCCATGCGGTGGGCCGTGCGGAAAAGCTGCTCACCCACTTCGGTGAGCACCAGGCCCCGGGCGTGGCGGATGAAGAGCTTTAAGCCCAGATCTTCCTCGAGCGCGGAAATCTGGCGGGAAACGGCCGATTGCGACATGCCGAGCTTTTCAGCCGAATGCGTAAAGCTCCCCGACTCGGCGGCGACATGGAATATGCGCAGCTTGTCCCAATCCAGCATCCCCCGATGTCCCCTCTTTGAATGCCGTTCGCGGAGAGGATTTCCGCGGACGGCTACAAGTCAAAAATCCTCGTCGCCTGTTATTCGGCGGCTTCGGCCATTTCGTGGGCGGCGAGGTAACGCTCGGCTTCGAGCGCGGCCATGCAGCCCATGCCGGCGGCGGTGACCGCCTGGCGGTAGATGTCGTCGGTGACATCGCCAGCCGCAAACACGCCCGGCACCGAAGTGGCCGTGCTGTCGGGAGCGGTGATGATATAGCCGCCGTTCTTCATTTCGAGCTTACCGTTGAAGACTTCGGTGGCAGGAGCATGACCGATGGCGACGAAAATTCCGTCGACCTCGAGTTCGTGCTTTTCGTCGGTCACAACGTCGCGCAGAACGGCGCCGCGCACCGAGGGGGGCATGTTGTCGCCCTTGACCTCGTCGAGCACTGTATTCCAGCGCACCTCGATCTTGGGGTGCTTGAACAGGCGCTGCTGCATGACCTTTTCGGCGGTGAACTGGTCGCGGCGGTGAACGACGATCACCTTGGAGGCGAAATTGGTGAGGAACAGGGCTTCCTCGACGGCGGTGTTGCCGCCGCCGACGACGAGGACCGTTTTGTCCCGGTAGAAAAAGCCATCGCAGGTGGCGCAGGCGGAGACGCCGAAGCCCTTGAACTTTTCTTCCGTGGCAAGGCCGAGCCAGCGGGCCTGGGCGCCGGTGGCGATGATGACGCTATCGGCGGTGTAGGTCTTGCCGCTGTCGCCGGTGAGCCGGAAGGGGCGGATGGAAAAATCGACATCGACGATCAGGTCGTTCTCGATCGTGGTGCCCATGTTCACCGCCTGGGCGCGCATCTGCTCCATGAGCCAGGGGCCCTGGATGGGATCGGCGAAGCCGGGATAGTTTTCGACATCGGTGGTGATGGTGAGCTGCCCGCCCGGCTGCATGCCGGTGATCATGAGCGGCTCAAGCATGGCGCGGGCGGCGTAGACGGCGGCGGTGTAGCCGGCAGGGCCCGAGCCGATGATGATAGTCTTTGCGTGCATGAAGGTCGTGCCGATCAAATTTATCTCGGCACCAAATATGGCACGGCCCGACCCGGTTACAAGCGCAGACGCCATTTGCCGGGGGAAAACCAGCCATGCTGCGACGAAATTGCACCAAAGGGGCGATGGCAGAGAGGTGTGGTGCCCTTGGCGGCCCCTCACCGGCCTGCCGGCCACCCTCTCCCCGGCGGGGAGAGGGTTAAGGATGCGGCACTCCTGGAGTAGCGCCCCGGCGGGGCCTAGATGAAGGCGACCTTGAGGATTTCGTAGCCGCGGGCGCCGCCGGGAGCGGCGACTTCGATCGAATCACCGACCGACTTGCCGATCAGGGCGCGGGCGATGGGCGAGGAAACCGAGATACGGCCGGCCGAAGCGTCGGCTTCGGGATCGCCCACGATCTGGTAGGTCTTTTCTTCCTCGGTGTCCTCGTCGATCAGCGTGACGGTCGCACCGAACTTGACGGTCGAGCCGGAAAGCTTGGAGACGTCGATGACGTCGGCCATAGCCAGCATGGATTCGATCTCCATGATGCGGCCCTCGTTGAGGCTCTGCTGCTCCTTGGCGGCGTGATATTCGGCGTTTTCCGAAAGGTCGCCATGGGCGCGCGCCTCGGAAATCGCGTCGATGATCGCGCGGCGATCCTCGCCGGTGCGGCGCTGAAGTTCTGCTATCAATGCGGCGTGTCCCGCCACGGTCATCGGGATCTTGTCCATTTCTGCCAATCCCTCCTATGTAAAACGCTACGTCAGTATGCAGTCGGCCTTCCGAGCGAAGTGGGGTCACTTTCCTGGAAGTCCTTTCGAGCACAAATCGAAAACCTCGCTGAGCACACGTCAGCGGAATCGATCCACGCTTTCGGGGAAACTTGCTTGCCTGAGGTTGCCCGCCCCTGACCGGCTGGTCAAGTTCAATCGGCGGGGCGCCCTCCGGCTCGCCTGTCTGCACCCTGGGACATATGGGGCGCGTCGAGGCGGCTGCAAGTGCCCAAATGAAGAGGGCGCAAACCGATAATTCGGTCTACGCCCCTTTATCCGTCCCGACCAATGAGCCGGGCTTAAGCTCTTGGCGGGTGCCCGTCAGTCGCTGGCGGCAAGATTGCCGGCAGCCGATTTACCGGTGCGCTTGTCCTTGACGATCTCGTAGGAAATCTTCTGGCCTTCATCGAGCTGGGTCATGCCGGAATTCTGAACGGCGGAGATGTGGACGAAAACGTCCGCCCCACCCTCGTCGGGCTGGATGAAGCCGTAACCCTTCTGAGTGTTGAACCATTTGACAGTGCCGGTTGCCATGGCGTGTCCCTTTCACGTCGTGCTGTCTCAAATGGGAAAAGTCGCCTTCCCCCCTGGTATATCGAAGTCTTGGTTCAGGACGTCAGCAGGCGCGAAAAACGCACGGCTAGATCGGTCGGCCGCAATTTCGATCCCGTTTTTTTAAAAGAAACAGTGGAAATATTCAAGACGGTGCGAGTTTTGCGGCGTTCAAAAAAATTCCGGCGGCCGTAACACTGTAGTAGAGGGCGCGGCATGGCGCCTGATGGTCTAACATGTCAGTATTGCAGACCTTTGAGGCGCCGATCGGCTGCCGTTCTACAGTATTACGTCCATTTAGGTGGACAAAGGGAACTGTCCGTCCGCCCGTTGGCGGGGACGGGGCAAAGCGGTATGGATCGGCGGCGTTTTCCAATTGAGCGGGGGCACGATGGCTACCATTGTTCATGATTTCCGATCCGATACGGTAACCCGGCCTGATGCGGCCATGCGCGCGGCAATGGCCGAAGCGCCGGTGGGCGACGATGTTTATGGCGAGGATGAAACCGTCGCGGCGCTGGAAGCCAGGGTCGCGGACATGACCGGCAAGGCGGCGGGGATGTTCGTGCCCTCGGGGACGCAATCGAACCTTCTTGCGCTGATGAGCCATTGCGAGCGCGGCGAGGAATATATCGCCGGGCAGGAGGCCCATGCCTATAAGTTCGAGGCTGGCGGGGCGGCGGTGCTCGGCTCGATCCAGCCACAGCCGATCGAAAACGCTCCGGACGGATCGCTGCCGCTCGACAAGATCACGGCGGCGATCAAGCCCGACGATATCCATTTCGCGCGGACACGCCTGCTGGCGCTGGAAAACACCATCGGCGGCAAGGTGCTGCCGCAGACCTATGTGGAGGAGGCGACGGCGTTGGCCCGACAGGCAGGGCTGGCGACGCATCTCGACGGCGCGCGGATTTTCAATGCGGCAGTGGCCTCCAATCGCAGCGCCAAGGACCTAGCCGCCGCCTTCGACACTGTTTCGGTGTGTCTTTCCAAGGGGCTCGGCGCGCCGGTGGGATCGGTGCTGGTGGGGAGCCCGGAGTTCATCGCCAAGGCGCGGCGGCTGCGCAAGATGGTGGGCGGCGGCATGCGGCAGGCGGGGATCATCGCGGCGGCGGGACTTTATGCGCTCGAGAACAACGTCGAACGGCTGGCCGACGACCATGCCCGCGCGCGGCGGCTGGCCGAAGGGCTGGCGCGCCATGATGGGCTCGATGTGGAACTGCCCCAGACCAATATCTTCTTCTTGCGGGCCGATCCGGCCATCGGTGAGCGGTTTGCCGACCACATGGCCGCTGCAGGGATTGGCGTTTCGGGGCGTTATGGCCAGCAGCGCTGGGTGACGCACAAGGATATCGGCGACGAGGCGATCGACGCAGCACTCGATGCGGCGGCAAGATTTTTCGCGGCGGCCTGACGAGGGCTCTTGATTTTTGCCGGCGCGAGGCGCATTTCCCCGCGCGCCGGCAATCCTGCCGGCGTCCTCGGATGCTTCTCATATCGTGACCACATCCTTCCTGTCTTCGGGCGATCTCATCGTGGACCGCCGGGCGCAGTATGCGCAGATGCTGGCCGAGGCCGGCGATTTCGCCGCCGCCGCGGACCTGATGGACCAGGCGCTGGCCGATGCGCCCGACTGGGCGGCGGGATGGATGATGGCGGGCGGGTTTCACCTCAAGGCCGAAGCGCTAGGGAGCGCCATCACGGCCTGGCAGCGGGCGGCCGAACTCGACCCGGCTGGCACGCTTGGGGCACAGATGCATCTGGCGGCGCACGGGATCACCGAGGTGGAGCCTGAAGCTCAGGCCGCCTATGTGGAGGCGCTGTTCGATCAGTATGCCGACCATTTCGAAGAAGCCCTGCTGCAAAAGCTCGACTATGTGGTACCCGGCAGACTGGCGGGACTGATCGAGGGGGCGATGGCGCGGGCGGGGATAGAGGGGTTTGCGCGTGGCATCGACCTGGGATGTGGGACCGGGTTGATGGGGGAACGGTTGCGCCAGCGCGTATCGCACCTCACCGGCGTTGACCTTTCGGCGGCCATGGTGAGCGAGACGGCGCGCAAAGGGCTTTATGACGCCCTCGAGCAGGGGGAGCTCCTGGCGTTTCTGCAGCAGGAGGGGCGGATGGCGGATCTGGTGACGGCCGCCGACGTTTTCATGTACTGCCCGGCCCTGCCGCCGATCTTTGCCGCCGTGCATGGGGTGTTGCGCGATGGCGGGATGTTCGCATTTTCGGTGGAGAGCCATGCGGGCGAGGAGGAGCAGATGCTGCAAGCCTCGCTGCGCTATGCCCACAATGGCGATGCCATCAAACGGGCGCTGGCCGATGCCGGGTTCGAGATCGTCGAGGACGCCGAGGCGGTGATACGGCAGGATGGCGGCCAGCCGGTGATGGGGCGATTGTTCGTGGCGCGGAAGCCAGAGGCCGTGATCTCGAAAGCGGTCGAGATGGGCGAAGCGGAAGCCGTGGAAGCTCCCGCTTCGGTTCTGCATTAGAAATTCAAGTTACACGCCCTGCGAATGGCGATCTGCACCGGCGAAGGCGGCAGTGCGGGGGCGAAATCATGCGCGGGCATCAAGGGCGGCTGGGCCATGAACTTGACCCGGCTGCCCCTGTTGGGCTGAGCGGCGTGGACGAGGAAGGGGTGGCAGAGATAGACCGTGCCGGCGGAGCCGGTCGCCAGCCCCTCCTCGCACCGGGCGGTGCCGGCGAAATCGCCGGCCATCATCTGGCGCATGGTGGCGCCGTCTTCTCCATAAGGGAGAAGAAAGCGCGCCATATCCATATGCGAGCCCACGCGGATGCGGGTGGGGGCGTCGTCTTCGTCCACATCGGAGAACAGGAACAGCATCAGAAGGGCACGGCCCCTCGACTTGATGTTGGCGCGGATGGAGAAGAAATCGCTGGGATCGTCGGTGGGCAGCATATAGCTGGCATCGATATGCCAGCCATCATCGCCCGGCGCTTCCGCCGAGGGGAAGCGGATGGGGAAAGTGCCCAGACCTTGCGGAGCGAGCCAGCGGCCTTCACCGACGATCTGGTCGTAGGCTTTGTGCAGACGTTCGGTGTTTGCCGCTTGCCGGAAGGGCGCATCGGCATAGCCACCGAGACGGATCACCGGCTTGGTCCAGGTGGACGGATCGTCCGGATCGCAGCCGGTGTCGCGCCAGAGGATGGCGCGGCCTTGCTCGGCGAGTTCGCGGGGGAAGGCGTCGTCGATGCGGACGAAGCCGTCGGTGATGAAGGATTCGATCTGCGCTTGGGTGAGCGTGTTTGCTGTAGCGGGCATTGAAAAGTCCATGAGTTCGCGGAGCCGCAATGCATGCGGCGGGAGGGCGTGAGCCCCTGCTTCTTGCTTCCGGGGAAGCGCCGGATCAGGCGCGCAGGAAGACGGCGAACTTGGTGGACGTCATGAACATGGGGCGAAGTATAGCTTGCGGCGTGCGAGCGTCAACCGGAACCCGCGCGCCGGAGCGCGCGGGGGTATTTGCGTCAGCGGTGGCTTTGCCAGAAGGCATGGAGCGCGTCGATGTCGCCGGTGGTCATCAGCGGCATCGCCTCTGCCCGCAGCGCGTCGGACCAATCCCACCAGGCCATTTCGAGCAGCAGGGCGATGTGATCGTCGCTGAACCGCTTGCGGATGGGCTTGGCAGGGTTGCCGCCGACGATGGTGTAGGGTTCGACATCGCGGGTGACGAGCGCACGGGTGCCGATCACGGCGCCATGGCCGACGGTGATGCCGGGCATGACGATGGCTTCAGACCCTATCCAAACGTCGGAGCCGATCACCGTGTCGCCGGCGGGGAGATACCCGTTGGCAGCGCCGGAGAAGGCTTGGACTTCGGGCATGAAGTAGAACGGGAAAGTCGAGACCCATTCGTTCCGGTGGCCCTGATTGCCCGCCATGATGAAGGCTGCGCCCGAGCCGATCGAGCAGAAGCTGCCGATAATCAGCTTGTCGGCATCTGGATCGGGCAGAAGGAAGCGAGCGCAATCGTCGAAACCGTGGCCGTGATAGTAGCCGGAATAGTAGGAGTAGCGGCCCACCGACATGTTGGGGTGGGTGACCTGCTCGGAGAGCAGCTTGCCCTTGAAGGGGCTTTCGAAAAAATTGGTCATGATGAACCTGAAATCGGAACTGCCAAACGGGCGGGCAACGCAAAACGTGGCGGCGCCCCGCCCGGCGAATGCGCTCTCTGGCTGACGGCGTTCAGGCCGAGCGGAGCGCGATGGAGGTGGTTCGGTCTGCCGATTTCATGGTGGCGCGTTTGTGCCGGTGGCGGTGAGGGAAGTCAATGCCGGTTGCCAAGCGGGGCTGCATAGAATTTTATGATTCTCGGATGGCGGAAGCAGCAGCGCCTGGCCAGCGGGCGTAACCGGGAGAGATCGGCTCTCCCGGCTGTGGCGACAGCCTCGCCGTCTAACGGAGGTGATGATTATGTGGTTTTTCCCACTGACCATCACGCTAGACATGAAAAAGACCCGGACGAGCTGGCGAGTTCGGATCCGGGTCCTAATCATAATCTAGTCTACGGAGGCCGGGTGAAAGCCCGGTCTCCACTCCGTTAAAATAGCCACAAAGGCCATTTGTTTCAAGTTTTTCGGCTCAGGCCGCGAAATACTCCTGCAGCGCTTTGACCGTGAGATTGCCGCCGCGATAGGCGAGGATGCCTTCGGCTGCCGCGATCGCGCCGGGGATGGTGGTGTAGTAGGGCACCTTGCTCATCAGCGCGGCGCGGCGGATGTCGCGGCTGTCGGAGACGGCCTTGGCGCCGTCGGTGGTGTTGATGACGAGCTGGACGTCGCCATTCTTGATGGCATCGACAATATGCGGGCGGCCTTCGAGCACTTTGTTGATCTTGGTGCATTCGATGCCCTGATCGGCGAGGAACCGCTGGGTGCCGCCGGTGGCGATGATCTTGAAGCCGGCAGCGGCGAGATAGCGGATCGACTCCACGATCGCGGCCTTGTCGCCATCGCGGACCGAGACGAACACGGTGCCCTCGCGCGGGACCTTGGTGCCGCCGCCGAGCTGGGATTTGGCGAAGGCGAGGGCGTAGTCGGTGTCCAGCCCGATCACTTCGCCGGTCGACTTCATCTCCGGGCCCAGCACGGTATCGACGCCGGGGAAGCGGGCGAAGGGGAAGACGGCTTCCTTGATGCCGATGTGCTTGATCTCGCGTTCCTGGAGGTCGAACGCTCCGAGCTTTTCGCCGGCCATGATGCGGGCAGCGATCTTGGCGATCGGGTAGCCGATGACCTTGGCGACGAAGGGGACCGTGCGCGAGGCACGCGGGTTCACTTCGAGGACGTAGAGGGTGTTGTCCTTCAAGGCGAACTGCACGTTCATCAGGCCGCCGACGTTCAGGGCCTTGGCGAGGCCGGTGGCCTGGCGCTTGAGCTCTTCGATGATGTCGGCGGAAAGCGAGTGGGGCGGGAGCGAGCAGGCGCTGTCGCCCGAGTGGATGCCCGCTTCCTCAATGTGCTCCATGATGCCGGCGACGAATACGTCGGTGCCGTCCGAGAGGCAATCGACGTCGATTTCGGTGGCACCCTGGAGATAGGAATCGAACAGCAGCGGGTTGTTGGCGAGGACGGAATTGATCTGGCCGGTCTTGTCGTTGGGGTATTTGTGCCGGATGTCGGGCGGGACGAGTTCGGTCAGGGTCGACTGGACGTAGCGTTCGAAATCATCGGCCGAATGGCAGATCATCATCGCGCGGCCGCCCAGCACGTTGGATGGGCGGATGACCAGCGGGAAGCCCAGGCCCTCGGCGACGATGCGCGACTGTTCCAGCGAATAGGCGATGCCGTTCTTGGGCTGGGTCAGGTCGAGCTTGTTCAAAAGCTTCATAAACTGGTCGCGGTCTTCGGCCAGGTCGATCTTGTCGGGCTGGGTGCCCAGGATCGGCACGCCCGCGCGTTCGACGGCCGCGGCGAGCTTCAGAGGCGTCTGACCGCCGAACTGGACGATGACGCCATGGAGCGTGCCGTTCTGCTTTTCGGTGGTCAGGATCTCGATGACGTCTTCCTCGGTGAGCGGCTCGAAATAGAGGCGGTCGGAGGTGTCGTAGTCGGTCGAGACGGTCTCGGGGTTGCAGTTGACCATGATGGTCTCATAGCCGGCATCGGCCAACGCGAAAGCGGCGTGGCAGCAGCAATAGTCGAACTCGATGCCCTGGCCGATGCGGTTGGGGCCGCCGCCCAGGATCACGACCTTCTTGCGATCCGAGGGGCGCGCTTCGTCGGCGACGGCACCGGCGAAGGGGGCTTCGTAGGTCGAGTACATATAGGCCGTGGGCGAGGCGAACTCGGCGGCGCTGGTGTCGATGCGCTTGTAAACCGGGCGGACGCCCAGCTTGTGGCGGTGGTTTAGCACGTCCTTGGCGGTCTTGCCGGAAAGCTCGGCAAGACGGGCGTCGGAGAAACCCATGGCCTTCAAAGCACGCATCTGGCCTGCGGTTTCCGGCAGGCCGTATTCGCGAACCTTGGCTTCAGTGTCGACGATCGACTGGAGCTGTTCGAGGAACCAGGGATCGATGCGGCAGGCCTCGTGGATCATCTGGTGGTCGTAGCCGAGCCGCATGGCTTCGGCGACCCAGAGAAGGCGATCGGGGGTGGGGGTGCCGAGGGCAGCTTTGACGGCGTTCTTGTCGTCACCTTCGCCCAGTCCGGGAATGCCGATCTCGTTCAATCCAGTGAGCCCGGTTTCGAGCGAGCGCAGGGCCTTTTGCAGCGATTCGGGGAAGGTGCGACCGATGGCCATGGCCTCGCCGACCGACTTCATCGAGGTGGTGAGGCGGTTATCGGCGCCGGGGAATTTCTCGAAGGCGAAGCGGGGGATCTTGGTGACGACATAGTCGATGGTGGGCTCGAACGAGGCCGGTGTGGCGCCGCCAGTGATGTCGTTTTCGAGCTCGTCGAGGGTGTACCCGACGGCGAGGCGCGCGGCGACCTTGGCGATGGGGAAGCCGGTGGCCTTAGAGGCCAGCGCCGAGGAGCGGCTGACGCGCGGGTTCATTTCGATGACGATCATGCGGCCATCGGCAGGGTTGATGGCGAACTGGACGTTGGAGCCGCCGGTTTCGACCCCGATCTCGCGCAGGACGGCCACCGAGGCGTCGCGCATGATCTGGTATTCCTTGTCGGTGAGCGTCAGGGCCGGGGCGACGGTAATCGAATCGCCGGTGTGGACGCCCATGGGATCGATGTTTTCGATCGAGCAGACGATGATGCAGTTGTCGTTGCGGTCGCGGACGACCTCCATCTCGTATTCTTTCCAGCCGAGGACGGATTCCTCGATCAGCACCTCGTTGGTGGGCGAGGCGTCGATACCGGATTCGCAGATGGCGAGGTATTCCTCGCGGTTGTAGGCGATGCCGCCGCCGGTGCCGCCCAGGGTGAAGGAGGGGCGGATGATGGCGGGCAGGCCGATATCCTCAAGAGCCTGCAGGGCCTCGATGGTGTTGTGAGCGAGGCGCGATTTCGGGGTGGCGAGCCCGATCTTGGTCATGGCATCGCGGAACAGCTCGCGGTCCTCGGCCTTGTCGATGGCCTCGGCGTTGGCGCCGATCATTTCGACGCCGAACTTTTCAAGGACGCCCATCTTGTTGAGCGAGAGCGCGCAGTTGAGCGCGGTCTGGCCGCCCATGGTGGGCAGTAGCGCGTCCGGGCGCTCCTTTTCGATGATCTTGGCGACCACTTCGGGGGTGATGGGCTCCATATAGGTGGCGTCGGCGACGTCGGGATCGGTCATGATCGTCGCCGGGTTGGAGTTCACCAGGATGATGCGATAGCCCTCTTCGCGCAGCGCCTTACAGGCTTGGGTCCCCGAATAGTCGAACTCGCAGGCCTGGCCGATGATGATCGGTCCAGCCCCGATGATGAGGATGGATTTGATGTCTGTGCGTTTGGGCATAGGGCTTCTCGTGCGGCAAGCGCGCGGCAGCGGAAACTGACGCGCTTCGGACGGGCTAGACGGTGGCTAGGCGGTCTCCTTAGAGCAAGCTCGGGGGGATTTCCAGCGTCACGGGCGAATTCTTTTGTCGCGGCTTTGTCCCAGCCGCCGTTAGGCTATCAGCATTGCCAAGCGATTCTTCAAGGAGCGCCTCATGTCGCAGCAGACTTTCATCGAGCTTTCAGATGGCAACCGGATTCCGCAGGTGGGGCTGGGAACCTGGCAACTCAGCAGCACGAGCATGCCGGCGGTGATCGATGCGGCGCTCGCGGCAGGGTATCGGCATTTCGATACGGCCTATGCGTACCGCAACGAATCGGCGTTGGGGGACGCGCTCAAGGCGTCGGGTGTTGAGCGGAGCGAGCTTTTCGTCACCAGCAAGCTGCCCAATGGGCGGCATGGGTATGACGAGACGCTCAGAACCTTCGATGAGACGATGGCCAATTTGGGCCTCGATACGCTCGACCTCTATCTCATCCACTGGCCGATGCCGCAGACGGGCAATTTCGTCGATACGTTCAAGGCGTTCATTTCGCTCAAGGAGCAGGGGCGTATCTCATCGATCGGGGTGTCGAACTTCCATCAGCCGCACCTCGAAAAACTGATCGCGGAAACGGGCGTCGTTCCGGTGGTCAACCAGATCGAGCTTTCGCCGGTGTTCCAGCAAAAGGCGCTGCGGGCTTTCAACGACAAGCATGGAATCAGAACCGAAAGCTGGAGCCCGTTGGGTAAGGGCAGAGTTCTCGACAATTCCACGATTGCCGCCATTGCAGAAAAGCACGGAAAGACGGCAGGACAGGTTGTGATCCGTTGGCACATCGAGAACGGGTTCATCGTTATTCCGAAATCCGCGAACCCCGAGCGGATCGCTGAGAACTTCGCGGTTTTCGATTTCGCGCTGGACGAAGACGATATGGATCGGATCGGCCGGATGGATGACGCTGGGGGGCGCACCGGCGTTAATCCGGACGAGGGGGAGTTCCTGCAGGTCTGAGCCTGTGGGCGTCAGTCCTCCTGAGCGAGCGCGATGATCGCGCCGGCGTCAGTGCCGCTGGGCAGGGTGCCCAGCGTATGACCCCAATCCCCACCAAGCCGGGTTGTGGCAAAGAGTTCGCCGGCGGCGGGGGCGCTGCGCAGAAGGAGGCTCGTCTGCAGCAGCAGGGCCATGCGCTCAGTGAGGTGGCGGGCCTGGGATTCATCAACGGGGGCGGAGAGGGTGGAATCGAGAGCGGCGAACGCGACATCGAAGGCCGAGTGGGTGCCGCGGGCGGCGGACAGCTCGGTCATGAGGGCGTCGAGGGCTTCGGGAGAGCGTGAAATGGTGCGCAGCACGTCGAGGGCTATGATGTTGCCCGAGCCTTCCCAAATGGCGTTGAGCGGGGCCTCGCGGTAGAGCCACGGCATCGGGGTATCTTCGATGTAGCCCATGCCGCCCAGTGCTTCCATGGCTTCGACGGTGACGAGTGGGCAGCGCTTGTTGTTCCAGTATTTGGTGAGAGCGACCGCGAGGCGGGCGAAGCCTTGATCGGCGGCGTCAAAGGCGTGGGCGACGCGGAAGGCGAGGGTAAGGGCGCCCAGCCATTCGAGCGTGAGGTCGGCAAGCAGGTTTGCCATGAGCGGCTGGTCGATCAGCGGCTTGCCGAAGACGGAGCGATGGCGGGTCCAGTAGAGGGCTTCGACAAGAGCGCGGCGCATCAGGCCGGCGGGGGCGATCGCGGTATCGAGGCGGGTGTGGTGAACCATTTCGAGAATGGTGCGGATGCCTTGGCCGGGGTCGCCCAGCAGTTCGGCATGGGCGCCGTGATATTCGATCTCGGCCGAGGCATTGGAGCGGTTGCCGAGCTTGTTCTTCAAACGCATCAGGTGGATGGCGTTGAGGCTGCCATCGGGGAGGCGGCGGGGGACCAGGAAGCAGGTCAACCCCTGGGGGAGTTGCGCGAGGGTGAGGAACGCGTCGGACATTGGGGCCGAGCAGAACCATTTGTGGCCGGTGAGGCGATAAGCACCATCGGCGGGCTCGGCGAGCGTGCGGTTGGCGCGCACGTCCGATCCGCCCTGCTTTTCGGTCATCGCCATGCCGATTGTGGCGGCGTGCTTTTGGGCGACAGGAGCGTCGTTGGGGTCGTAATCGGCGGTGGCGGCGAGGTGGGCGAGATCGCCGGCGAGGCCATCGTGCCGGCGCAGGATGGGGATGGCCGCATAGGTCATGGTCATGGGGCAGCAGACGCCCGGTTCGACCTGGCTCGTGAGATAGACCATGGCGGCATGGGCAGTGTGTCCGGCAGGTGCGCCGGACCAGGGCAGGGCGGCGTATCCCGCTTTAAGACCGGTCCGCAAGAGACGGTGATAGGCATCAGCGAACAGGACCGTGTCGATGCGCCGGCCGCCGGTGTCGAACCGCTCGAGAACAGGCGGCTGTCCGGTGGCGAGGCGGTGTCCATCGACGACTAGATCGGGCTGCCCGAGACGTTCGGCGAAGGCGCGGGATGGCTCCTGGGTCTGTTGGGGCAGCGCCGCGCGCAGGGCCGGATCGCCCTTCCATAGAGGCAGGGTCGTTCGCGCGGCCGGCTGATTAACGATGGCAAAAGGATCCGCTTGCTGCATGGCGCCTCTCCGGCCCGATTGGACCGCCCATCATGGCTGGCGTCAATCGCTAAAGAGGAACCTTTCGTTCCGGCCGCCCGTTTTTCCGCCCATAACGGTCAAGCAAAGGAGACGAAGATGATTGAACGGGATCGCGAAACGGTTGTCGTGACCGACAATGGCGGCGGTGGGGGCGGCGGCGGTATCATCGCGGCGATCATCGTCGCCCTGATCGTTATCGTGGGCATCATCTGGTTCGTCAACGCCAACACGGGCGGCGAGGGCGGGTCCGTATCGGTGGACGTGCCGGCCGTGGATGTGCCCGAGGTCGACGTGGACGTGTCGCAATAATGCACGACGACGTCGAAAGCATCTTGTTGGAGCGAAACGGGCAGTTCCCAAACAGCGAACTGCCCGTGATCGTCTATCGCGGCGTCGTCGAGGGTTCGGCAACCACCAATGCGGTGCAGGCCATGTTCGCGCGCAACGCTTGGCCGCCGCAATGGGTGGATACGATCTTCGATTACCACCATTACCATTCGACAGCCCATGAAGTGCTGGGCGTCGTTTCCGGTTCGGCCCGGCTTGCGCTGGGCGGGCCCGGGGCGCGGCACGTGGATGTGCGGCCCGGCGACGTCGTGATCATTCCGGCCGGCGTGGCGCACAAGCTCGAAAGTTCAAGCGACGATTTTGCGGTGGTGGGAGCCTATCCACCGGGGCAGGATTGGGACATTCTCAAGGGCAAGGACGGCGATTTGGAGCGGGCGACCGCGAACATCGCGCGCGTGCCGCTGCCGGAAACAGATCCCGTCGGTGGCAAGGCGTTACTGGAACTTTGGCGCGAGGGCTGAGACGATGAAGTGGCGGGGACGCAAACGGTCGAGCAATATCGAGGACCGGCGCGGGGCGAGCGGAGGCATGTTCGGCCGCTCTTCGGGGCTGGGCGGCTCGGGATTCCGCATACCGACCGGCGGGAGAGCCGGGGGCGGGCTGGGGATCGGAGCGATCGTCATCATCCTCATCATCGGCATGGCACTGGGGATCAATCCGCTGTCGCTGCTCGACGGATCGCTGGGCACCGGGACGAGCGGAAACGGTTCTGTTTCACGCCCCTTGCCGGAAGCGGGCGAGGACGACCTTGCCGATTTCGTGGGGGTTGTCGTGCAAGACACCGAGGACCTCTGGACAGAGGTGTTCGTCGAAAACGGCATGACCTATGTGCCCGCGACAGTGGTGCTGTTCACCGACATGAGCCAATCGGGCTGCGGGATGGCCGATGCGCGCACTGGCCCGTTCTACTGCCCGGCCGACCAGAGCGTTTACATCGACCTGGCGTTCTACGAGACGCTGCGCAGCCAGTTCGGGGCGCCCGGCGATTTCGCACAGGCCTATGTGATCGCTCACGAGATCGGCCATCACGTGCAGAATTTGACCGGGGTGCTGCCGGAATACTCGCGGGCCATCCAGTCGATGAGCCAGGAGGAGGCCAACGCCTATTCGGTGCGGATCGAATTGCAGGCCGATTGCTATGCGGGCGTGTGGGCGAACTATGTCGGGGAAGAAAACCTGCTCGAGAGCGGCGATATCGAGGAGGCGATCAACGCTGCCGAACAGATCGGGGATGACGCGATCCAGAGCCGCACGCAGGGGGTGGTGGTTCCCAAGACTTTTACGCACGGCACTTCGGCGCAGCGCCAGGAATGGTTCGAACGCGGCTATTCCGGCGGCGATCCGGGGCAGTGCGACACGTTCTCCGGGGCGATTTAGACAGAGAGCTTCAGGTTGCGGATGAACCTGAAGCTCTCTTCTTTTGGATTCCGGAACGTGAGCCAAGTTCTTGGCCCGGAATCGAGATTTTACTTCAAGCCGCTTTTACAGCGAGATGCGGTAGACGCCGAAACCGGCTTCGCTGGTATCGCCGGTGGGCTCGATGGTGATGGCGGTCACGTCGGCCAGGTGCTGTTCGGCGGCAGGGCCGGTTTCGAACAGGACGGTGGTGTCACCGATTTCGGCAAGCGACCAATTGCTGTCGGCGGCCGGGTCGATGGTGCCCTGCTCGACGATGTAGCGCACGATCACGTCGCGGTTGGTATCGGGACCGATGAAGACGATCTTGCTCGAATCGATGCCCGGGAACGAGCCGCCGCCGCCGGCGCGGTAGTTGTTGGTGGCGACGATGAATTCCTGAGCCGGGTCGATGGGCTCGCCATTGTACATCAAATCGACGATGCGGTTGGCATCGGGGTTCGTTTCGCCCGAACCGTCGGCTGCGTATTTGGACGGCTGGGTGATGTCGATCTTGTAGGTCACCCCGTCGATCACGTCGAAATTGTAGGACGGGAAATCCGGGTTGATGAGCTGCGCGTCGGTGGCGCCGGCCTCGACCTGGTTGAACATGCCGGCGGCGCGTTCGAGCCAGTTCTTGACGTCGGCGCCAGTGATCTTCACCGCCTGGATAGTGTTGGGGTAGAGGTAGAGATCGGCGACGTTCTTGATGGCGACCGGGCCGACGGGGACGTCGGTGTAGTAGTCTGGGCCGCCACGGCCGCCGGCCTTGAAGGGCGCGGCAGCCGAGAGGATCGGCAGGCCTTCCCATTCGGTGCCGACCATCATCTGTTCCATATACCAGGTCTGGGCGATGTTGACGATCTGCACCGAGGGGTCGTCGGCGACCAGCGCGAAGTAGGAATGAAGCGGGGCGGCGGTTTCACCGACCGGGCGGCGGATATAGTCGAGGGTTTCCTGGTGGGCGGCTTCGACCGAGGCCACGACTTCCTCGTCGGATTCGACGGTGGGGGTCACGGCGCCATCGACGCGCTCATAGATGGGACGCGCTTCGGAGGTGTGGGACACAACGGTCCAGGAACCGTCTTCGCCGCGTTCGAGCAGCAGGTCGATCAGGCCCATATGGCTGCCCCAGAAGCCCGGCATGACGGCGGGAACGCCCATCAGCGTACCGTTCTCGATATCGACGCCTTCCACATCGGCATAGTCGGGGCCGGGGAAGACGAGGTGGTGGTGGCCGGTGAGAATGGCATCGATGCCTTCGACCTCACCGAGATAGAGCGAGGCGTTTTCCATGCCCGGCGTGTAGCCGTCGCCGCTGATGCCGGAGTGGGAGAGGGCGATGACGATGTCGGCGCCTTCCTCGCGCATCTTCGGCACATAGGCGCGGGCGGTCTCAACGATATCGCGCACGGCCACCTTGCCCTCGAGATGGGCGGCGTCCCAGCTCATGATCTGGGGCGGGGTGAAACCGATCAGGCCGATGCGGATGGTATGGCTTTCGCCGGCGCCGTCGACCAACTCCTTTTCGATGATCACATAAGGATCGAAGAGGGTGTCGTCTTGGAGCGGATCGTCACCCAGCTCTGTGCCGTTGACCACATTGGCGAGAACCACCGGGAAGTTGGCGCCGGCCATGGCCTGGTCGAGGAATTCCAGCCCATAGTTGAATTCGTGGTTGCCGATCGTGCCCGCGTCATAACCGAGCTCGTTCATGGCGGCGATGGTGGGGTGCAGGTCCGATCCGTCGATGCCGCGCTCATAGGCGACATAGTCGCCGAGCGGATTGCCCTGGATGGTGTCGCCATTGTCGAGAAGGATGGCGTTGCCGGCTTCGGCGCGGATGCTCTCGATGATCGAAGCGGTGCGGGCCAGGCCCATCGTGTCGTTGGGGGCGTCGGTGTAGTAGTCATAGGGCATGATCGCGACGTGGATGTCGGTCGTTTCCATGATGCGCAGATGGGCCTGGTTGGACTGGGCCAGCACCGCGAACGGGTGCATCACAACGGCGGCCGCGCCGACCGAGGCCGTGCCGGCGAGAAACGCGCGGCGCGAAATCGTAAGAGAATTCATGAGGTCCCTCCACGGACTGAACTTGATGGCCCGCGACAACCGCCGCGGAACGCCCGCCCCCCTTGCCGCAGTTTTCTGACGGTCCGATGACGAGCGCGAGGAAGCGTCGCGCCTTTTTATCTTTTGGTCAAATTTCTTTTCGTGGCGGGCTGCTGACAGCGTTTGTCACGACTGCGCGGTAGCGTCAGGTCATTGCTTTGAAAGGGAGAAACCCAAATGACACTCCGCACCTATCATGGAAGCTCCCAGTGCGGCTCTGTTCGGTTCGAGGCCCATATCGATCTCAGCCAGGGAACGGGGAAGTGCAATTGCACGAGCTGCCGCAAGCGGCGCTGGTGGAGTGCCACCATCAAGCCCGAAGCGTTCCGGGCGCTTGAAGGGGAAGACACCTTGGTGCCCAATCGCGGTGGCACCGGCCTGTTTTGCCCAGGCTGCGGATTGACCCCGTTCGCTCGGGTGGCGGCGGCGGAATGGAACAATGGCGCCGAGGTGCAGATCAACGTCGCGTGTCTCGACGACGCGACGCCGGAAGACCTGATTGCCGCGCCCGTCACCTATTTCGACGGTCTTAACGACAATTGGTGGAACGTACCGGCGGAGGTCCGGCACCTTTAGGCAGCTTGGGGGTGCTCTTGGCTGGCGCTGTTGCTGGATTCCGGGGACAAGCCCCGCAGCGGCGCCCCCACAGCCGCTATTCTGCGACGGCCGGCTCGCCTTTCTGCTCACGCACGAGATTAAGGAAGCGCGTGAAAAGATAGTGCGAGTCGTGCGGGCCGGGGGAGGCTTCCGGGTGGTACTGCACCGAGAACACAGGCTTGCCATCCACCTGCAGGCCGGCGTTGGAGCCGTCGAAAAGTGAGACATGGGTTTCACGCACGCCGGAGGGCAGGCTGTCGCGGTCGACGGCGAAACCATGGTTCATCGAGGTGATCTCGACCTTGCCGGTGGTGAGGTCTTTCACCGGATGGTTGGCGCCGTGATGGCCCTGGTGCATCTTCCGGGTCTTGCCGCCCAGGGCGAGGCCGAGGAGCTGGTGACCAAGGCAGATGCCGAAGACCGGCTTGCCGGTTTCGATGACCTTCCGGATGGTGGGCACTGCGTATTCACCGGTCGCGGCGGGATCGCCGGGGCCGTTGGAGAGGAACACGCCGTCGGGGTTATGGGCCATGATGTCCTCCACCGTCGCGGTGGCGGGAACCACGGTGACGCGGGCGCCCTGGTCGGCGATGCAACGCAGGATGTTGCGCTTGGCGCCGTAGTCGATGGCGACGATGTGGAACTGGGAATCTTCGAGGCGGCCATAGCCCTCACCCCAGCGCCAGCGGGTCTCGTCCCAGCGATAGGTCTGGGTGGTGGAGACTTCCTTGGCGAGGTCGAGGCCTTCGAGACCGGGGAAGGCGTCGAGCGTGGCCTGAAGCTCGGTTTCGTCGAACTGTCCGTTAGGCGCGTGGGCGATCACGGCATCGGCCATGCCCTTGTCGCGGATGAGAGCGGTGAGGGCGCGGGTATCGAGGCCGGCAATGCCGATGATGCCGCGCTTTTTGAGCCAGGCGTCGAGTTCATTGGCGGCGCGGTAATTGGATGGGCTGGTGATATCGGCCTTGATCACCATGCCGCGCACGCCGGACGCCGCGGCCATATTGACCGTCTCGATGTCCTCGTCATTGGCGCCGACATTGCCGATATGGGGGAAGGTGAAGGTGATGATCTGGCCGGCATAGGAGGGATCGGTCAGGATTTCCTGGTATCCGGTCATCGCCGTATTGAAGCAGACCTCGCCGGCCGCCATGCCCGTGGCACCGATGCCGCGACCCTCAAGGCGCGTCCCGTCGCGGAGGATGAGGACTGCGGTAGGGGCGGTTTCCTGCCAGCCGGACATTGGGCTTCTCCTTCAGGTGAGGCGCGCTCGCTGCGCGCAAGTTCAGGCACACGGAACCCCCGGCCAAAGTCGCCGTTTGGTGGTTCTGTCCGCCCTATATTGAATTTGAGCGAACCTATTTGAAGGGGCAGGCGCGGTCAACCGAGTCCTTTGCTTTTGAAGATATTGAAAATCAAGAGCTTAGGTTGAGCGTGACATTGTGCTCGTCACGCAATTGGCTTTGGCCGAGCGATTGGAGTATAGAGCGCTCGCAACCAATGAACATGAAGGACGCCGATCATGCGCGACCAGATCAGTGCTGCCATGAAGGATGCCATGAAGGCCCGCGACGGACGTCGGACGACGACGCTGCGGCTGATCAACGCCGCCATCAAGGACCGCGAAATCGCGGCGCGGGGCGAGGGCAGGGACGGCATCACCGACGAGGATATCCTTGCCATCCTGCAAAAGATGGTCAAGCAGCGCGAGGAATCGGCGGCGCTATACGGCCAGAACGGGCGGCCCGAACTCGAGGCGCAGGAGCGCGAGGAAATCGAGATCATCAAGGAATTTCTCCCCCGTCCGCTGACGGAAGCCGAAATCGACGCGGCGATCAAAAGCGCGATCGCCGAGACGGGCGCCGAGGGGCTGCGGGACATGGGCAAGGTCGTGGGCGTCCTCAAGGCCAAATATCCCGGCCAGATCGATTTCGGCCAGGCCTCCAAACAGGTGAAGGCGCAACTGAGCGCATAGGCTATGCGCGCGAGACCGAGCGGCCTATAGTCGTTCCTGCCCTTGGCTTGTGGGAACCTGACGATGCCAGCCGAAAAGAACTCTTCTCGCTTTCCATCCATCCTGACCGGCCTGCGCGGCGTGCTCATGCTGCTGGCCGGTTCTTATGCGCTGTTTTTTCCCGGACCGGCTTTGCTGGTGCTGACGACCGTCGCGGCCGCCCTGTTCGTGGTCGACGGGGTGTTGGGTCTTTGGACCATCACCTTTGGCGGCGGCAAGACCGGGAATTTCTGGTTCGACGTGGTGCGTAACGCCCTATCGATCCTGGTGGGCGTGCTCATCCTCCTTTCGCCGCTGCTTGGAACGCTGATCACCGCGACATTCCTGGTCTACCTCGTCGCCTTCCAGGCGATTTTCGTGGGCGTCATGGAAATCGTGGTCATCCTTCGCGAACGCGAGCTTTACGCCAAGATCTGGCCGGTGCTGTTGAGCGGCATTCTCTATGTGCTGTTCGGCCTGCTGCTGATCTTCTGGCCGCTGGCGGCTGCTGCGGCGCTGGTGATGGTCGGCGGCGTGTTGATGATCATCTTCTCGTTCGGGTTGTTCGGACTGGCATGGCGGCTTTGGCAGGCGGGCCATTGACGTCAATGCGTATATGACGATAATATACACCCATGATTGATTGGGGGCGGGTCAGCGGTTTTGACTGGGATCGCGGAAACGCGACCAAGAGCCGTGACAAACACCAAGTGACTTCGTCAGAAGCCGAGCAGGTGTTTTTTAACGAGCCGCTGATCGTGCTTGCCGATCCAAAGCACAGCGTTGCGGAGATGCGGTTTCACGCACTCGGATATGCCGATGGCGGCCGGTTGCTGCATGTAACTTTCACATTGCGTGAAAACGGTACGCTGATCCGCGTCATTTCTGCCCGCGACATGAGCCGCAAGGAGCGGAACGTTTATGCCCAAAGCTCTTAAACCCATTCCCGAGTTTGCCAGTGAAGCTGAAGAGCGCGCGTTTTGGCAGGAGAATGATTCCGCCGAATATCTGGATTGGAGCAAGGCCGAAAAGGTCCGCTTGCCTAATCTCAAGCCATCTTCGACGTCGATTTCGCTGCGCTTGCCGGTCTCTCTGCTTGAAAGCATCAAGGTCGTCGCGAACAAGCAGGACGTGCCTTATCAATCGCTGATCAAGGTGTGGCTTTCCGAGCGCGTCGGCAGCGAGACGGTGCATAAGTCACCCGTTTCGCGTGACAGGAAGTAAGTCAGTCCTTACTTATCCTAAATGCGCTTTTCCGATGCCTTTCTGGATGAGATCCGAAACCGGCTGCCCATCACGCAGGTGGTGGGTGAGCACGTGCTTTGGGATAAGCGCAAATCGCAGCCGGGCAAGGGCGATATGTGGGCGTGCTGCCCGTTCCATGGCGAAAAGAGCCCGAGCTTTCATGCCGATGATCGGCGGGGCCGGTACCATTGCTTCGGATGCGGGGCGAGCGGGGATCATTTCCGGTTTCTGACCGAAAAGACCGGGATGAGCTTTCCCGAGGCGGTGGAGCTTTTGGCCGGACGGGCCGGGGTGCCGATGCCGGCGCGGGACGAGAACGCCGAGCGCAGGGCCGAGGCGCGGCGCTCGCTCTATGACGTCATGGAGCTGGCAACGACCTATTTCGTCGAGGCGCTGGCGCATAATGTCGGCGCGCGGGCGCGGGGCTATCTGCTCGAGCGCGGCGTTTCGGGGGCGATGCAGCAGCGCTTCAGGATCGGGTTCGCGCCCGACAGCCGCAACGGACTCAAGGAATTTCTCGCCGCCAACGGCGTCACGGCCAGGGAAATGGCCGAAACCGGTCTGGTGGTGCATGGGGAAGACATTCCCGTACCGTACGACCGGTTTCGCAACCGGCTGATGTTCCCGATCACCGATTTCCGGGGACGGGTGATCGCCTTTGGTGGGCGGGCGCTCTCTGCCGATGTGGCGGCGAAATATCTCAACTCGCCGGAAACCGAGCTCTTCCACAAGCGGCAAACGCTTTACAACGGCCAGGCGGCGCGGCAGGCGGGGTACGACGGCAAGCCGCTGATCGTGGTCGAAGGGTATCTTGACGTCATCGCGGCGGTCGCGGCCGGGTTCGAGGGGGCAGTGGCCCCGCTTGGGACGGCGCTTACCGAAGATCATCTCAACCTGCTTTGGCGGATGACCGATATCCCTGTGCTGTGCTTTGACGGGGACAGCGCGGGCATGCGGGCGGCGGAGCGTTCGATCGATATCGCGCTGCCGATGCTCAAACCGGGCAAATCGATCAGGATCGTGACGTTGCCGGGCGGGCTCGATCCGGACGATCTCATCAAACAGCAGGGGCGGCAGGCCTTTGCCGATCTGATCGCCGGCGGGCGCTCGCTGGCCGATGCGGTTTGGGCGATCGAGACGGCGGGGGGAATTCCCGAGGCTCCGGAGCAGCGCGCGGCGCTTGAAGCCCGCCTGCGCGAAAGAGCCGCACGTATCGCCGACGTGTCGGTGCGGCGGCATTACAGCCAGGCGTTCGACGAGAAGATTTCGTCTCTGTTCATTTCCACCCGCGGCCAGTTTCAGGGCCGGGGGCGTGGTGGTGGATATCAGCAGCGCGGATACGGACAGCGGGGCAATCCCAAGATGCTGGTCTCCGATACTCTGCGCAATTCCCGGCTCCTGAAGGGCGGGGCGGCGCCTGATGTGATCCCGCGCGAGGCGGTGATCATCATGAGCCTGGTCAATCACCCGGAATTGGCCCAAGCCCGGCTCGAGGCGCTGGCCGAGATCGAGTTCCGCTCGCTTCCGGCACGGCAGGTGCTGGCGAGCCTTCTAGATCTTGTGACCGTGCATCCCGATCTGGGGCCGAATGCGCTGGCGGAAGCCCTCATCGCGCGGGGGCATGGACCGGTTCTGGACAAGATGCGGAACCTTCTGGCACGCCAGGGCGTGTGGCAGGCGGATGCGGACAGCGCACAAATCGACGCCGAGACCGGATTAAAGCACGCGCTGGCCTTGCATTACAAATCGGTGCAACTAAATAGGGAGCTCAAAGCAGCCGAATTGGCGCTAGGCGAAGACCTGAGCGAAAACGCATTCGAGCGGCTGCGTGACATCCAGAATCAGATTTCCAGTGTCGATGGTACTGAGGCATTGATCGAGGGATTTGGTTCGTTATCCGGGCGTGCGACACGTAGTCTTTGAAAAAAGATGATTCGTGTCCGCGCATTTTTGCGTGTATGGAGCGGTCCATCACCAGACGGATTCGAACCAGCGTCGGGGTCTTTTCGCTCCACGGAAGCGAAGTGTTAACCCTGAATCGTCTTTCAATCCCGGCTACAGTGCGATCATCAGGCGATGACACCAGTGCCGCAGACCAGGGTGCGGCTCAGGAGAGCGAACTATATGGCCACCAAGGCAGCCAACCAGACCAAGACCGAAACCGACAACAAGCCGGAATCGCAGACCGAAGGCCCCGACGGACCGCTTCTCGACCTTTCCGACGCCGCGGTCAAGAAGCTCATCAAGACCGCCAAGAAGCGCGGCTATGTGACCTATGAAGAGATCAACGCCGTCCTGCCGTCCGAGGAAGTGACCTCCGAGCAAATCGAAGACATCATGGCCATGTTCTCGGACATGGGCATCAACGTCGTCGATGAAGACGAGGTCGAGGAAGCCGAAGCTGACAGCGGCGACGAAGAGAGCGGCGAGCTGGCCACGACCGGCTCGACGGCTGTCGCGAGCACCTCCAACACCAAGTCGGGCTCCGATCGCACCGACGATCCCGTGCGCATGTATCTGCGCGAGATGGGATCGGTGGAACTGCTGTCGCGCGAAGGCGAAATCGCCATCGCCAAGCGGATCGAGGCCGGCCGGGAAACCATGATCGCCGGGCTGTGCGAAAGCCCGCTGACCTTCCAGGCCATCATTATCTGGCGCGACCAGCTCGCCGAAGGCGAGATCCTTTTGCGCGACATCATCGATCTCGAAGCGACCTATGCCGGGCCCGACGCCAAGATGGCCGAGCCGGCCGGCGGCGAGAGCGACGATGACGAGGAAGAGGCCGCGCCCGCTGCACGTTCCGAACGTCCGGCCAAGGCCGCTTCTTCCGACGAGGATGAAGGTGGCGCCGAGGGCGGTCAGCCCGAGGAAGAGGACGAGGACGACGAGTACGAGAACAATCTCTCGCTCTCGGCCATGGAAGCCGAACTCAAGCCGCAGGTGGTGGAAACCTTCGATCGCATCGCCGAGACCTATGGCAAGATGCGCAAGGTGCAGGACCAGCACGTCGAGGACCAGCTTGCCGCCAAGTCGCTCGATACCGCGGCGCTCAAGGAACTCGAAACCTGGCGCAGCCAGGTCATCGCGGATGTGAAATCGCTTTCGCTCAATGCCTCGCGCATCGAGAGCCTTGTCGAGCAGCTCTATGACATCAACAAGCGGCTGGTGCGCAATGAAGGGCGCCTGCTGCGGCTTGCCGAGAGCTACAAGATCAAGCGCGACGATTTCCTCAACGCCTATTACGGCTCGGAACTTGATCCGGACTGGGCCGACAAGGTCGGTCAGCGGTCCGAAAAGGGCTGGGCGGATTTCGTGGCGCGCGAGCGGGCGACGATCGACGAGTTGCGCGGTGAAATCCAGACGCTGGCCACCGAAACCGGCCTCGACATCGCCGAATATCGCCGCATCGTTTCCAAGGTGCAGAAGGGCGAGCGCGAGGCGGCCATCGCCAAGAAGGAAATGGTCGAGGCCAATCTGCGTCTGGTGATCTCGATCGCCAAGAAGTACACCAATCGCGGCCTGCAGTTCCTGGACCTGATCCAGGAAGGCAATATCGGGCTGATGAAGGCTGTCGACAAGTTCGAATACCGGCGCGGCTACAAGTTCTCGACCTATGCCACCTGGTGGATCCGGCAGGCGATCACCCGCTCGATCGCCGACCAGGCGCGCACCATCCGTATTCCGGTGCACATGATCGAAACGATCAACAAGATCGTTCGCACTTCGCGCCAGATGCTGCATGAGATCGGGCGCGAGCCGACGCCGGAAGAGCTTAGCGAAAAGCTCCAGATGCCGCTCGACAAGGTGCGCAAGGTCTTGAAGATCGCCAAGGAGCCGATCTCCCTCGAAACGCCGATCGGCGACGAGGAAGACAGCAACCTTGGGGATTTCATCCCCGATACCAACGCGATCCAGCCGATCGACGCGGCGATCCAGTCAAACCTGCGCGAAACGACCACGCGGGTTCTGGCGTCGCTCACCCCGCGCGAGGAACGCGTGCTGCGCATGCGGTTCGGTATCGGCATGAACACCGATCATACGCTGGAGGAAGTCGGCCAGCAGTTTTCGGTGACGCGCGAGCGTATCCGCCAGATCGAAGCCAAGGCGCTGCGCAAGCTCAAGCATCCGAGCAGGAGCCGCAAGCTGCGGAGCTTCCTGGACAACTAGGATCAGTCGATTAGGGGCGGCCTTGAGCCGCCCCACGCTTATGGGAGAGACGGATATGTCGTTTCTAAAGAAACTATTCGGCGGGGGATCGGACAAGGCGGGGGCCGCGCCTTCGGTCGACGGGCAGGAAGAGTTCGAAGGCTATGTCATCAAGGCGACGCTGATGCGCAGCGGGGGCGAGTATCAGATCGCTGGTGTTATCGAAAAAGAGATCGATGGCGAGCTCAAGACGCACAAATTCGTGCGCGCCGACAAATTCACCGACAAAGAGGCCTGTGTTGCGACGACGCTGAGCAAAGGCCGCCAGATCATCAGCGAGCAGGGCAAGGCGCTGTTCGCCTGACATCATAACCGCCAACCACATTTCCCGGCCTGTCGCCAGCAGCGGCAGGCCCGTTTTTCGTCTGGAGATACCAAATGGCCAAGAAACCAACAGTCCGTACCGAGTTCGTGCTTTTCGACGTCGTTTATGAAGACGGCAGCCAGCGATCGAACCGCAAGGTCGACGCCAGCCTGCTGGGCGGACTGGACGGAGATGAGCCGGCGCTGATCGCGATCATGGATCAGGACCGTGCAATTTCGGAAAAATCGGGCGTGCCGCCGCTCAAGATCGCGTCGATCAAGCGCAGCGGCAAAAAGTAATGTTCTTAGAGCATTTCCGCTTTTCTCCGAAGCGCTTCAATGCTCTAAGTTCTTGTTTTGTCGCGTGTCCGAACCGTAAAACCGTTTCCACTTTTGCTGGACACGCTCTAAAGAGTCCGGGCCACGGGCTCCTGAACGATGTCGGCGCGTCCGGTGCCGTCGTCATTGCCGAGGGTGAAGGCGAACCATCCGAATGCCAAAACGGCCAGGGCAGCCAAAATGCGCAGCACGATCTGCCGGGCCGAGGGGCCGTGCCGCGACTGATCAGGGTCGAGATAGGTCATCCGCGAGCCTCCATTATGAGCCGTCCCTGATAAGTGCGGGACGGCCGATTTGTTCCCGAAACCTTAACGGGCCGCCTTATGGATTTCCTCGACCAGGGCATCGGGGAGGCTCAGCCGGTTGGCGAGGGTCTGGAGGTACGCGCGCTCGGTGGCGGTATCGGCTTCGATGGCGACAAGGGAGGCCGCGTAGATCTCGGCTGCGTGTTCGGGCGTATCGGCGCCACGGACCACCGCTTCGATATCGAGCGGGGTGGAAAGCTCGTCGAAAACGAATGCTTTTTCCTGGGCGGAAAGATTCATGTCCTCGAGGCGCTGGAAGATGCGTTCTTTCTCATCGGCATCGATGCGGCCATCGGCCTTGGCGGCGGCGATCATGGCGCGAACCAGCGCCTTGCCCAGAGCTTCCTGGCCGGCCTCGTCATCGCGGGCGGGCATGAAGGGACCTTCGGGGGGCGTTTCGACATCGGGAGCGGTGCTGTTCTGACGGCTTTTCTGCCAGGCGTTGTAAGCCAGGCCGCCGATGGCGGCGAGCGCTCCGTATTTGGCGATCTTCTTCATGCCGCCGCCGCCCAGCAGCATGCCTGCAGCCAAGCCGGCTGCGCCGGCCCCGGCCGTGCGCTGCATGTTGGAATCGGTCTTGAGAGCGGTCATGATCTTGTCGATGTCAAACATTGGTTTCTCCGCATTGGGTCGGGGATACACATGGGGATGTCGGGCAAAGCGCGCAAGAATTCTTTCCAAATTTTAAGGGCTTGAATATCGTTCCATGCGGGGGCGGAACGGGCGCAGGCATGGATAAGATCGACTTCAAAAAGCAGCTCAAGCACCTTTACGGCCCCACCGCACGCATGGGCATCCACCTCGTGGACGTGCCTGCGATGCGGTTGCTGATGGTCGACGGGCATGGCGACCCCAATACAGTGCCTCAATACCGCGAGGCGGTGGAGACGCTTTATGCCGTCGCCTACGCGCTCAAATTCGCTTCGAAAAAGCAGCTCGAGAAAGATTATGTGGTCCCGCCCCTCGAAGGGCTGTGGTGGTCATCGGACATGGCGAGTTTTCTCACCCGCGAAAAGGACAAGTGGGACTGGACGATGATGATCATGGTGCCCGAGTGGATCGGGCCGGCCATGATCGACAAGACCATCGAGGCCGTGCGAAAAAAGAAGGCGCCGCCGGCGCTGGATCGGCTCAGGGTGGAAACATTGGAGGAGGGGAGAGCCGCGCAGGTGCTCCATATCGGCCCTTATGACGATGAAGGCCCGGTGCTCAAGAAGCTTCACGATGAATTTCTGCCGCAAAACGGGCTCATAAGAGTGGGCAAGCACCATGAGATCTATCTTTCGGACCCGCGCAAGGTGGATCCGAGCAGGCTCAGGACCATATTGCGACAGCCCGTGAAATAAAGCCCCGTGATGGTACTCGTTCGGATAGTCTTGACCGTTCTTCTGCTCGTTTCGAGCAGCCTTGCCGTTGGTGCAATGGCGGCGGAGGCGGCTGGAGCCGAGGCGCATGATGTTGCGGCGCATGCGGGTCACCAACACGTCGAGGCGGGCGCGCATGACGGGTTCGATTGCCACATGGCGTTGTGTTGCTTTGCATTGCCGGCCTCCGAACCGGTCGAACCGCTGCGTTGTGCGATCGCGTTGCCGCGGCCGGCGGCCGTCGGTTTGCTTTTGACCAGGCTTGCCGATCTGCATGAGCGTCCGCCGCAGCAGGTTTAGCCACCGCACGCTCAGCGTGCCTGAATTGCCAACCTGCTTTGCACTCGAAAGGACATGAAATGCACAAGCTGCTTATCACCGCCGGGCTGGTGCTCGGATCGGTTACTCTCGCACCTGCCGCGTTCGCCCAGGATGCCCATGCCGGGCACGATATGGGCGGCGACAATGCCGAGCCTTCTGTTTCCGCCTATGTCGAGGCGATGGACAGGATGCACGCGGCCATGGGTGAGATGGATTACACCGGCGATGCGGATATCGATTTCGCCGTCGGGATGATCCCGCATCATCAGGCGGCGATCGACATGGCCAATATCGTTCTCGAACATGGCGACGATCCCGAGATCGCGGCCCTAGCGCAGGAGATCATTGAAGCGCAGGAAGCCGAAATCGCCCAGCTCGAAGCGTGGCTGGCCGAGAACGGCGGGAACTGAGGTTCTATGATTTGAAACGGCGAGGGGCCGGAGCAGATGCTCCGGCCCCTTTTCCTTTTCGCGAACGGACGATCAGCCGGCGTTGCCGGTCATCGGCGTGATGAGCGGGGTGATGCGGCGGATGGTGACGCGGCGATTGACGCGTTCGGCATCCTGCGTGTTCACCTTCAGATACCGCTCGCCATAGCCCTGGGTCGCGAGGTTTTCGGCGGGGATACCGTACACCCGGGTCAGGGCATAGGCGACCGCTTCGGCCCGGCGATCCGACAGCGCCAGATTGGAAAGGTCGGAGCCGACGGCATCTGTGTGGCCTTCGATGAGGAAGGTTTCCGCCGGGTTCTGCTGGATCAGGGTCAGCATCGCGTTGGCCACCGCCGAAAGCGTGTCGATCTCGCTCTGGGAAATCGTCGCGCTGCCGGTTTCGAAGGTCAGATCGCCGATTTCGAGACGCCGGACCATGTCACGCAGGCGGGCCGAGCGCTTGACCTCGTCGATCGTGTAGTAGCGCTGGATGGTCTCCACCGGCGGCTGGTCGAGGAACTGGGCGACCTGCTGCTGATCGGCAAAAGACGCATCGAGCACATATTCACGCGGCGGAATGGTGAGCTGGAGTGGCGGCAACTGACGGCCCGGATCGATCCAGCGGCCTTGCTCGTCATAGCGGCGATAGCTGGGATCAACATAGACCAAGAGGATTTCCCGCCCATCCGGCTCGATGCGCGAACGACGGATGATGTCGCCGTAACGGTCGCGGACGGTCACGATGCGGCTGCCGTCGGCGCGCAGGATCACCTCGCGGGTGCGGCCGTCGGTCAGTTCCTCGTAGTAGTATTCGCGGTCATCGGGATAGACGATACGCGGGGTATCCGGGGTCTCGATGAACTGGTTGGCGCCGATGGCGAAAACCGTCGCCAGCCCGATGGTGGCGATGATTTCGGCATTGGACGGACCTTCCCGGACAGGGCCGACGAGCACACCGCCTTGCTGGGTGGCCTGCTGGGGCGCGGGAGCTTCGTTGAGCGGTGCGGCAGCGGCCGCTTCTGCGGCCTGTTCGATCTCCTCGATGGAGATCTCCTGGCGGTTCTGGGCTTCCTCTTCCTCGATCGAGGGAATTTCCTCGACGTTGATTTCAACGGGAGCCGCAGGCTGCTCGGCAGGCGCCTCCGGTTCGGCAGGGGTTTCGGCTTCTACCTCGGCTTGCGCTTCACCTTCGACCGGGGCTTCATCCTCTGCCGGGGCCTCACCTTCAGCCGGCGCTGCCTCGGCGGATTCATCAAGAACGCCGGCAGCTTCGTCCTTTTGGCTGTCGAGCAGGGGAGCAACATTTTCGACATTGGTGCCTTCAGGCACGATCTCGCCCTGGACGTCGCCTTCAAGGACGATGTCGTCGGCCAGTTCTTCCGCCGGAACTTCCTCGGCCGGAGCTTCTTCAATCGCCCCCTCCTCGGCAGGTGCTTCTTCGGCAGGAGCTTCCTGGACCGGAGCCTCCTCGGTCGGCAACTCCGGTGTCGGTTCGGCTACCCCTCCGGCGTCCAAAGCGGCTTGAACGTCGATGAGCTCGACCTGCAGGCCAAAGCCGGAAAGGCAATTCTGGAGATCGGGTTGACCCAGCGCCTCGCAGATGCCGCGCATTTCGGCCTCCGCATCGGTGACCGCCTGGGCGGCGGCCGAAGCATCGCCACCGGCCGCGAGCGTGGCTTGGAAATCGGCGACTGCGGTTTCATAGGCGGCAACCGCCTCGGTCAGCGACGCCGGCGCGGTGGCGGCAGGAGCGGCATCGGCCGGAGCAGGCTGTTCGGCAGGAGCGGCCGTCTCGGCTTCCGGTTCAGTCTCCGGCGCCGGGGTTGGCTCTTCGACGGGCGCAGGAAGGGGAACGGGCTCAGCCTCGGGAGCAGGTTCCTCGACCGGGGCGGGCTGGGCTTCAGGAGCAGGCTCGGCTTCAGCGGCTGGCTCCTGAGCGGGCTCGGGCGCAGGTGCGGCTTCTGCCTCGGGGGCAGGTGCAGGCTCTTCAGCCGGTGCGGGTTCCTCGGCAGGCGCCGGCTCCTCCACGGGTGCCGGTTCTTCCACAGGCGCTGGAGCGGGTTCTTCGACAGGCGCCGGAGCGGGCTCTTCTGCGGGGGCGGGTTCCTCTACCGGCGCTGCTTCCTCTACGGGGGCAGGCTCTTGCGGAGCAGGAGCTGCTTCTTCTGCGGGAGCCGGAGCGGGCTCTTCGACCGGAGCGGGCTCTTCAGCGGGAGCGGGTTCTTCAGCTGGCGCAGGCTCTTCAGCCGGGGCCTCGAGCGCGCCGCTTTCGAACATGGCGATGCACGATTCGATATCGGCCTGACCGATTGCCGAGCACAGGGCCGCAAGCTCGCCTTCAGCCGAGGCCAGGGCGGCTTCGGCGGCAGCGACGTCGCCTCCGCCCTGCTGGGCAGCGGACACGGCCGCCTGAGCGTCGCGATAGGATTGAATGGCGCCCGCAAGGGCAGGGGGCGCCGCTTGGGCGACCGCCATGGTCAAAGCGCCGCCCTGCGCGAAAAGCGGCGCCACAGGGGTGCCGAGCATGAGCATAGCGGTACTGGTCAAGAGCACTTGCTTGAAATTCATGGATTATCTCCCTTGCCCCCCGGCAAAAGTGCAAGCCGCGTTTTGCGGCCATGTGAAAGCTGATGGTAGCGCCATCAAGCTGACGCCAAACTGAACGAAACGGGCGCGCCGTTCTCTTAACGGGCGCGCCCGACTAAGGATTATTGAGCAGGAGCCGCCGGGGCGGTTTCTTCAGCCGGAGCAGCTTCTGCCGGGGCCGGCTCGGCCGCAGGAGCCTCTTCAGCAGGAACGGCGGCTTCAGGAGCAGCCTCAACCGCCGGAGCGGGTTCTTCCACCGCCGGGGCCGTTTCCGTCATGGGAGCGGGCTCGGTGGCCGGCGCCGTTTCTGTCGCCGGGGGTGTCGTTTCCACGGCGGTCGGGGCCGTGTCGACGGGGGCAGGCTCACCACCGCTCAGGGCGATGAAACCGATGATCAGTACGGCCAGAACCAGGACGCCGCCAATCCACCAGCCGGCGCTGCCACCGGAGTTGACTGCATAGACGCGCTCGCGCTCGGTGCGGTTGCGATCCGTGTAGTCGCGATCAATATCAGCCATTTTCAGTCTCCATTCTGTTGGACATCGACGGCATTCCACCGTCCCGTCCCTGGGTCCCTGAGGGCACCGCCCACCTGGCCGCACAAACCTGGCGGCGCCGTCGCGGAGGCGCAGACTCGAGATGTCACAAAAACGCGACGGACCGGTTTGGGTTCCCGACGGGGACTCAGATAAGCTCGGCTTACGGGAGAATGCATATGCGGCAAGCCAGCCAGACGCTGACCATCACCACGGACGGTCCGGGACTTTACGAGTTCACCCGCTTGGTCGGCGGATTTCTGGCTCAAAACGCTATCGCCAGTGGTCTCTTGACCGTTTATTGCCGCCATACGTCATGTTCCCTGCTCATCCAGGAAAATGCCGACCCGGACGTTCAGGCCGATCTTCTGACGTTTTTTCGTAGGCTGGCGCCCGAGGGCATGGACTGGATCGTCCACACGACCGAAGGCCCTGACGACATGCCGGCGCATATCAAGGCGGCGTTGACGCAGACGTCGATTTCCATTCCGGTGATCGAGGGCCGGCCTGCGCTCGGCACCTGGCAGGGTGTCTATCTTTTCGAGCACAGGCGGGCACCGCACCGGCGGCAGATCGTTCTGCACATCCTGGGTGAGGATTGATCTCCAAGGATATGCGTTCCGGCTTGTTGGGCCGGAAATAAAACCGTACCCTCGGGTACGCTTTTCTAATCCGTTCATTCGCAACGGGCTTTTCAGGATACATTTTCTTGTCTGATCTGCTTTCGCAATACCTTCCCTTCGCCCTGGGTCTCGCCGCGACGGGAGCCATATCAGGGGTGATGGCCGGATTGTTGGGCATTGGGGGCGGCATCATCATGGTGCCGGCCATGGTGCTGGCCTATCAGCTCCTCGGCTACAATCCGGACGTAATCATGCATGTGGCAGTGGGCACGTCGCTCGCCGTGATCATTCCCACAGGCTTGCGCAGCGCGCGCTCGCATGACAAGCGCGGGGCGGTGGACGGCAAGATCCTCAGGCTCTGGGGGCCTTGGATTGTCGCAGCTTCGCTGCTGGGCGGATTGATGGCGGCGCTTTACAGCGCCGCGGCGCTCAAGATTATCTTCGGGGTGATGGCGCTGTTCATTGCGCTCAACATGGCGCTGCCGATCCAGCGCAGGCTCATGGAGTCGCTTGCCGGCGTGCCTTTGGTCAACCGGATATCGGCGGCGGTGATCGGCTATATCTCGGCGCTGATGGGCATTGGCGGCGGCTCGCTCACCGTTCCGACTCTGGTTGCCTTCGGCTCGCCCATCCATACGGCGGTGGGGACGAGTTCGGCGCTGGGCGTCATCCTCGCCATTCCGGCGGTGATCGGCTTTGTGATTTCGGGGTGGACCGCGGTGGGTACGCCGCCAATGAGCATCGGGTTCATCAATATTCCCTCGCTCGTCCTGATCGGTGGACTGGCGACGCTGACCGCCCCATTGGGCGTGGCGCTGGCGCACAAACTCGATGCGCGGCTGCTCAAGATCGTCTTTGCGATCTTCCTGGTGGTGGTCGGTGGAAGGATGATCCTGCAGGCGCTGGGGATCTGGTAGGCAGCCGACGGGTGCCGGCTGCCCAGGAGGAATGATCAGTTGCGGTCGTCTTCGATTTCCCAGGAGATCGTGGTGGTGATCGAATAAGCCATTTCGCCCGCCTCAACGGGAACGGAAGCGTCCGCTGCCATCTCCATCATCTGGCCGCGATACATCGGGATCGGCGGCTGAGGCGCATTGACCTCGGTGATGGATTCGATCGATCCCAGAACGATGCCAGCGGCCTGGGCATAAGTTTCAGCCTTGGCGACGGCGTTGGCCACGGCGAGCTTGCGTGCTTCCTCTTCGACCTTTTCGGTGTCGGCAACCTCGAAGGAAACACCGTTGATGGTATTGGCGCCAACGGTCACCGCCTGATCGAGCACAGGGCCGAGGATTTCGAGGTCGCGGACGATGATGGTGACGGCATTGGAGACCTGGTAGCCCTGGATTTCAGGGGGAAGGGTGTAGCCGTTTTCATCGCGCTGGTCGGAATAGACATATTGCGGGCTGACGGAGAAGTCCGAGGTCTGGATGTCGCGATCCTCGAGTCCGGCTTCGCGCAGGGCGGCGATCAGATCGGCCATGGCTTCGGTGTTGGCATCGAGCGCTTCGCGCGCGGTTTCAGCCTGGGTGGTGACGCCGGTATTGACGGTGGCCATGTCGGGGGCAGCGCGCACCGTGCCGGTTCCGCTCAGGGTAATGGTATCGGCGAGGGCCGGCGTGGCGATCATTGCCGCCAGAGCCACGGGTGCGAGCGTTAGGGGAAGGCGCATGGGAAGTCTCCTCGAATCTCGTCGTTGGAAATTGGTTTTGCCCCTCGCAGAACGCGAGCAGTCTTTTCGGCGCATTGCGTCCGTTTTGGGGCACCGTATGCAGGCGACAAAAATCACGCTACCCGCATAAAACATGATGGACCTCGTCCGCGCAAATCGCTAGGACTGGCGCGGCGTGGGCCTGTAGCTCAATGGTTAGAGCCGACCGCTCATAACGGTCTGGTTGCAGGTTCGAGTCCTGCCGGGCCCACCAAATCCAAGCCGAAGTGGTGCTCGCAAGATATCAGGTCAAAGGGTCCTGGGTGTTGTTGCCGCCCTGGAACATTGACAAGGGATGGCTTGCGTCGGGCCAATTGCCGGCGGATTGGATGTCCTCGGCATAGGCGTCAGCGCTGTCCTTGGGGGACCAGCCGAGATAGCGGACGTGGTCGTTTGACCACCACCTGCGGGAATTGGCGGAGACGCCCCAGATTGTCGGGCAGCCGAGATTGGGGACTTCAAAGACGCGCTCGACGAGGCTGACGAAGTCACCATAACTCAGCCATGTAGCCAGCATGCGGTAATCGGTGGGTTTTTCGAAGCACGAGCCAATGCGCACGATCGCCGTTTCCTGGCCGAACTTGTCGAAATAGAAACGCGCCAAGGCCTCACCGAAACATTTCGAGACCCCGTACATGCCGTCGGGACGAACGGGAGAATTGTGGTCGACGGGCTCTTGCTGGCGGTAAAAGCCGATGACGTGGTTTGAGCCGGCAAAGAAGATGCGCGGCTGGCCATGGGCGCGGGCGGCTTCGTAGAGGTTGCGAAGACCGATGATGTTGGCATTGAGGATGGCCTCGAAGCTTTGTTCGGTGGAAATGCCGCCGAGATGAAGTATGCCGTCGCAGTCTTCAACGAGAGCGCTGACGGCGTTGGGATCTGCAAGATCACAGGGGACCAACTCTTCGCCGGGTTTGGCGCTGCCGAGGTCGGAGATATCGGAAAGTCTGAGAGTTTCGGCCAGGTGGGTAAGGCGGGCCCGTGCCACTTTGCCCAAACTGCCGGCGGCCCCGGTGATCAACAGTCGCTTCATCGATTATGCTCCCTCGGTCGATGGCAGGAACATAAAGATAAGACAAGAAGCGTCAATCTGTCTGATGGGTCTTGCTTGACACAGGCTAAGCGTCGGTGTCTGACTCTTCGACGCCCGAACATGAGGGCATCGAGGTCAATAAGCAGGGAATAGCGAGATGGACGCGCAAAACGCGGCAGGTGGTCAGACGAGCGGGACCCTGGTCGTACAGGTCGCCAATGCGCTCCGAAACGCCATTCTCAAGGGCGAATACAAGATCGGCGACAAATTGCCGAGCGAAGCGCGCCTGACCGAAGTGCACGGCGTCAGCCGCACGGTGGTGCGCGAGGCCATCGCCGCCCTGCGCTCGGACGGACTGGTCGAGCCGCGTCGCGGGGCGGGCGTGTTCGTTCTCGAGCCTGTGGCAGCGCCCGGACTGCCTTTCCAGAACGTCGATCATGCGCGCATCTCCTCGATTATCGAACTCCTGGAGCTGCGTGGAGCGGTGGAGGTGGAAGCTGCGGCTTTGGCTGCGGTCCGGCGTTCGCCCGCCCAGGAGGAAACCATTCTCGAGCGCCATCGCGCGGTGGGAGAGTGCATTGCCAATGGCAAGCCGACGAGCACTGCAGACTTCGCGCTCCATGAAGCCATTGCCGAAGCGACGAACAATCCCAGGTTCGTGGAGTTCATGGCCCTTATGGGCCCCAACGCCATTCCGCGTGCCGCGCTGGCCGGAGCAGATGGCGAGGCTTCGGATGCTTATCTTTCCCAGCTCCATGAGGAGCATGGGCGTATCGTCAACGCCATTTCAAATGGCGATGCGCAGGCAGCGCGCGAGGCGATGCGGGCGCATCTGCAGGGAAGTCAGCGCCGCTATCGCGTGCTGCTGCAGAACAAATAGATATCATACAAGTTGTTGACATCGGTCATGCAAGTGGTTAGCCGTTTACCGAGTTAACGCTTGCAAAGGACTTGTCCCCATGAGCCCCCAAGAGGTCAAACACGCGCTCGGCGCGGGTCTGCTTTCCTTCCCTGTGACCCATTTCAATGCGGAGGGACGCTTCAACGCCAAGTCCTATCAGGATCACGTCTCCTGGCTCTCGGGTTTTGAAGCGGCTACTTTATTCGCGGCTGGAGGGACCGGGGAATTCTTTTCGCTCGCGCCCGATGAAATTCCGGCCATCGTAGCGGCTGCCAAGGAAGCGGCGGGTGGGAAAACCGCTATCGTTTCAGGCTGCGGTTATGGCACCGAAATGGCGGTTTCCATCGCCAAATCGGTGGAAAAGGCCGGGGCCGACGGTATTCTGCTTTTGCCGCATTACCTGATCGATGCGCCGCAGGACGGGCTTTACGAGCATGTGAAGACGGTCTGCCAATCGGTGGGTATCGGCGTCATGGTCTATAATCGCGACAACTCGATTTTGCAGGCCGACACCATCGCGCGGCTGTGCGAGGCTTGCCCCAATCTCGTCGGGTTCAAGGACGGCTCGGGAGATATCGGGCTCGTGCGCCAGATCACGGCTACAATGGGCGATCGGCTGACCTATCTTGGCGGCATGCCAACGGCTGAACTCTTTGCGGAAGCCTATCTGGCGGCTGGATTTACCACCTATTCCTCGGCGGTTTTCAACTTCGTACCGGGATTGGCCGTCGAATTCTACAAGGCCCTGCGTGGCGGCGATCGGGCCCGGTGCGAGGCGATCCTGAAAGAGTTCTTCTATCCCTTCATGGCGATCCGCAGCCGGCGCAAGGGCTATGCTGTTGCTGCCGTCAAGGCCGGCGTGCGGCTGCAAGGCTTTGACGCGGGGCCGGTTCGTGCGCCACTCTCGGATCTCACCAAGGAGGAAGAGGCCATGCTTGAAGCGTTAATCGGCGCGCACAAGAGATGAGGATAGAGGCGGTCAACACCCATTTGCTCGAGCATAGGCTCGACACCGCGTTCGAAAGCGCCTCGATGCGGTTCGATAAGCGAGTGCATGTCCTGGTGGAGATCGTCTGTGACGACGGCACGACGGGCTGGGGCGAGTGCCTTGGCCCGGCGCTGCCCAATGCGGCGGTGGTCAAGGCCTATGCCCAATGGCTGATCGGGCGGGATCCACTGGAGACCGAAAAGCACTGGGCGGTGCTCTATAACGCCTTGCGCGATCAGGGCCAGCGGGGGCTGTCGGTGACGGCGCTGTCGGGGATCGACATCGCGCTCTGGGACATCAAGGGCAAGCATTTCGGCGTTCCCGTTTCCACCTTGCTGGGCGGGCGTTTCCGGGAGAGCGTGAGGGCTTATGCGACCGGATCGTTCAAGCGCGACGGCGTTGATCGGATCGAGGACAATGCGGCCGAAGTCGCCCGATACCGCGAACAGGGTTTCCACGCGACCAAGATCAAGATCGGGTTCGATCCGGAAGAGGATCTGCGCGTGATCGCGGCAGTGCGCGAGGCGGCGGGGCCGGACATGCGCATCATGATCGACGGCAATCACGGCTATGAGGCCTATGAGGCGATCCGGGTCGGCCAGCGGGCGGCCGAGTATGGCATCGACTGGTTCGAGGAGCCGGTGGTTCCCGAGCAATTGCAGGCGTACCGCGAGGTCCGGGCACGCCAGCCGATTCCGGTGGCGGGCGGGGAGACCTGGCATACGCGCTGGGGCATGCGCGAGCCGATCGAGACGCGGTGCGTCGATATCATCCAGCCCGATATCTGCGGCTGTGGCGGGTTTTCCGAGATTCGGCGGATCGCCGATCTCGCTTCGCTGCACGGGGTGCGGGTGGTGCCCCATGTCTGGGGCACGGCGGTCCAGATTGCCGCGGCGCTGCAGTTCACGGCGGCGATGGTGCCGGACCCGGTGCGCAACAAGCCGCTGGAGCCGATCCTGGAATTTGACAGGACAATCAATCCCTTCCGGCAGGCGGTTGTGAAAACGCCGCTCGAACATGCGGGAGGTGTGGTGGCCATTCCCGATAGGCCGGGGCTGGGCATCGAGATCAACCGCGACGCACTGACCGAATTCGCGCTCAAGGCGGAATGATGATCGAAAGAACCTATTCGAGAACCAAGCCCGCAATCGACTTGCCCAAGGGCACGATCGATACGCAGATGCATGCCTATGTGCCGGGATTTCCGGCACTTCCCGGTGGTCCGGGCTTGCCGCCCGAGCCGCTGCCAACCCCCTCGGATTACGAAAAGACCATGGAATGGCTGGGGATCGACCGCGTGGTCGTGACCCAGGGCAACGCGCATCAGTTTGATAATTCCTGTCTCCTTGCCTGCCTCCAAGCCTTTGGAAACAAAGCAAAAGGCGTTGCGGTGGTGACGGGGCAAACCACTGACGACGAGATGGAGCGGCTATCGGCTGCCGGGATCGTGGGCGCGCGGATCATGGATTTGCCCGGCGGTGCGGTGGGGCTCGATCGGCTCGAAGAGGTGGACGAGCGAGCAGCGGCGTTCGGGTGGATGGTGGCCATCCAGTTCGACGGCAGCCATATCCTCGATCATTTCGACCGCCTGGCGGCGCTGAAATCGCGATGGGTGCTGGATCACCATGGCAAGTTCTTTGCCGGGGTAACACCTGACAGTTCACAAGTCGATGCGGTTAAGCGATTGATCGATAAGGGAAAAACCTGGTTCAAATTTGCCGGCTGCTATGAATCGAGCCGCAGCGGCGGGCCGGACTATGCCGATATCGGAGCGATGGCGCGCGAATTGGCAGCGTATGCGCCGGAAAGGATCGTCTGGGGAACGAACTGGCCGCACAACGCCGCCAAGCGAACCGAGGACTATCCGGACGATGCAGCGCTGCTGCAGACCGTGCTGGGATGGTTCCCCGATGACAGGGCCCGACACCTGGCTCTTGTCGAAAACCCCGAGGCGCTGTTCGGTTTCGAGCGCGTTTGACACCCTCTCACCGACATTCGCCCCGGGGATAAGTTTGGCGTCAGCGGGCCAACCAGCCGCCGTCAACGGGGATGGTGGCGCCGTGCATGTAGTCGGATGCGCGGGCCAGAAGGAACACCGCCGCATCGCCGATATCTGAGGGTTCTCCCCAGCGTCCAGCCGGGATTCGGCCTAGAATCTGGGCACTTCTGTCCGGGTCGTTGCGAAGGGCTTCGGTGTTGTTGGTCTCGATATAGCCGGGGGCTATGGCGTTGACGTTGATGCCTTTTTCGGCCCATTCGCAGGCCAGGAGCCGGGTGAGGCCCAGTATGGCTGATTTCGACGCCGTGTAAGAGGCGACGCGGATGCCGCCCTGGAAGCTCAGCATTGAGGCGATGTTGACGATTTTGCCTTTTGCTTCAGAGGCTTGCAGCACGCGGCGGGCGAAAGCCTGGGAGAGGAAGAACACGGTTTTGAGGTTGAGGTCGACCACCGAATCCCAATCTTCCTCGGTGAAATCGAGCGCATCGGCGCGCCGGATAATGCCGGCATTGTTGACCAAACCGTGGATCGGGCCGTGCTCGTCCCAGGCGTTGTCGAGCAGTCCATGAGGCTGCATATACGGGTCGAGATCGGCGAATATGGGGATGATCGACGCGTCTGTCCCGCCGATGCCACCGGCCTTGTGCAAAGTGTCGTCCATCGACGAGCGGGCGACCCCCAAAACGCGTCCTCCGGCCCTCACGATGGCGAGCGCGATCCCCTGACCGATGCCGGTATTGGCACCGGTGACCATGATGGTTTTTCCCGAGAGGGAGAATGCGGAGAGATCGGTCACAGGAGGTCTCCGGGCTGGACGGGTTCGACATCGGTGTAATCGACATTGTCGCCGGCCATGGCCCAGATGAAGGTGTAGCTGCCGGTGCCGACGCCGGAATGGATCGACCAGGGGGGCGAGAGGACGGCCTGCTCGTTGGCGACGACCAGGTGACGGGTTTCGGTGGGCTCGCCCATGAAATGCATGACGCGCTGATCGCTGGCCAGATCGAAATAGAGATAGGCTTCCATGCGGCGCGAATGGACGTGGGCGGGCATGGTGTTCCAGATCGAACCGGGGGCGAGCGTGGTCATGCCGACCACGAGCTGGCAGGTCTGGATGGCCTGGGAGAACTGGAAGATCGAGCGCTCGTTGCAGGTTTCCGACGCGCCGAGGTCGAGACGCTTGGCGTCATCGATCTTGATGAGGGTAGTGGGGTATGTGGCGTGGGCGGGAGCGCTGAGGAGGTAGAATTTGGCGGGTTCGGAACCCGCCGAGGCAAAGCTTACGGATTTGGCGCCCATGCCGACATAGATCATGTCGCGGGTGCCGAGGGCGTGGTCTTTTCCATCGACCGAGACAGTGCCCGGCGCGCCGATATTGACGGCGATCAGCTCGCGCCGGTCGAGGAAGTTCTCGGTGCCGGTGGGCTTGATGGGATCGAGGGGCAGGGGACCGGAAGCGGGGACGGCGCCGCCGACGATCATCCTGTCGTAATGGGTATAGGTGAGCGAGATGGAACCGGAGGCGAACAGATCGTCGACGAGGAAATTTTCCCGCAGCTCGGTGGTGTCCATTGCGGCCGCATGGTCCGGGGCGATGGCGTGGCGTTCGGTGAAATTGGTGCTCATGGGACGCTCCTGGTTTCCATACAACATTTGATCCTGTCATACATATCCGGCGCTGTTATCGCAAGTCTGGTCTCGAGCTTTGGAGTTTCAAGGACATTTACCCGGAGGTCATCAAGGGAACGGCTTTTGCATGGGCAGGATGAACGGCGTGAGGGTGGGGAAAGCGTCAAGCGCTTCAAGCAATATGATTTTCCGTGTTGAATCATCTCTTTCCAATGTTGTTTAAAATTAATACCACTAATTCTTCTCCCACTTTCCCCATATTTCGGCGTATTTTCCGGCGATCGGCCGCAATTGACATCAGTTGTATGATATCGCATATGTAGCGAACTGTCTTTGACTGGGAGGAGGAGCCTAAAATGAAGAAGACACTTCTTACACTGCTCGTCGCCGTTTCGTTGAGCGGAACCGCCGTGCAGGGCTGGGCGGCGACGCCGGACGACCAGCTCGTGATCGGGCTGAGCATGGCCAATATCCTGACGCTCGACCCCGCCGCCATCGCGGGGCGCGAGTCTACCGCGATCATCACCAATGTTTATGACACGCCGGTCCAGCTCGACGCGGTGGATGTGACCCAGGTCAACCCCGGACTTGCCGAAAGCTGGGATGTGAGCGAGGACGGCGTCATCACGCTCAATTTCCGCGACGACGCGGTGTTCGCCTCGGGCAATCCGGTGACCGTCGAGGACGCGATTTGGTCCTGGAAGCGCATTCTCGAACTGGAACTGGTCGGGTCGGCGACCTGGCAGGCCTATGGCTTCACGCTCGACAATTTCGACGAGCACGTCACCGCTGAGGGCAACACGATCACCATCACCATGCCCCAGGAGGGCGATCCTCAGCTCATCCTCTATATGTTCGGCAAGCCCAGCGCGTCCTCGGTGATCGACAGCCAGACCGCGCTTGAGCATGAAGTGGATGGAGATCTGGCGGCAGGATGGCTGACCACCAATACCGCCGGTTCGGGGCCATTCACGCTGCGCAACTGGACCGCCAACGACACGATCGTCCTCGATCGGTTCGACGGCTATTGGGGCGGCGCACCCGACATGCGCCGGGTGCTGATCCGTCACATGCCCGAAAGCCAGACCAAGCGTCTGATGCTCGAGCGCGGCGATATCGATGTGGGGCTAGCGCTGTCGGTGCCCGACATCAATGCGCTCTCGGCCAATGAAGACGTCATCGTGCAGTCGGTGCCCAGTTCGGGCTTCTATTATCTCGCCGTCTCGATGAAGGACGAGAAGTTCGCCGACGAGAACGTACGCCTCGCGCTGCGTTACCTGATCGACTATCAGGGCATCAACGAAACCATCATGCCCAATTACGGCATCCTGCATCAGCGTCCGGTGACGCCGGGCGTGATGGGGACCATTGAAGCCCCCGGCTATACGCTGGACGTGGAGCGGGCGCAGGAATATCTGGCCGAGGCCGGCTATCCCGACGGGTTCACGACGCAATTGCTGGCGATCAACGAACCGCCCTTCATCGATATCGCCACCTCGATCCAGAGCACGCTCGCCCAGGCGGGGATCAATGCCGAGATCGTGACGGGCACCGGCAATCAGGTCTATGGCCCGATGCGCGAGCGCGATTTCGAAATGATTGTCGGCCGGGGCGGTGGCGGACAGGAACCGCATCCCCATTCGAACATGCAGTCGCTGGTGATCAATCCGGACAATTCCGATGATGCCGGGCTTTCCGGGCTGATCGGCTGGCGCACCTCGTTCTACAACGAAGAGCTCAACGCGCTGGCCACCCAGGCGCTCGTCGAACGCGACCCCGAAGAGCAGGCGCAGCTCTATGCAGAAGTCCAGTATCTCTATGAGGAACTGGTGCCCGCCATCCAGCCGATTTCGGCGGTGGTCGACACGGTGGTGTTCCGGTCCGATATCGAGGGCTTCCAGAACCATTACGGCTGGACGACGCGTTTCGACACGGTTTCCAAGAGCCGCTGACCTCACCGAAGGGCGCGCGATACACCACGCGCGCCTTTCATCATTCTCACGCGCCGCCCTTGGCTTTTACGGGCGGAACAGAACGGAGCGGACGGTCCATGGCTCCCTTGTCCCTGCGCATACGAACCCAGGCCAGCGGAGCCCTGGGATTTGTCGGCTCGATAGCGGTGACGCTGTTCGGGCTCTTGATCCTGACCTTCATCATCGGCCGGATGATGCCGGTCGACCCGGTGCTGGCCATTGTCGGAGACGAAGCCACGCAGGCCACTTATGACCGGGTCTATCGCGAACTCGGGCTGGACCAGCCGCTCTATGTGCAGTTCTTCCGCTTCGTGGCCGATCTGGCGCGCGGGGATTTCGGGGTGGCGCTGCTGACCGGGCGCCCGGTGATCGAGGACATCGCCAGGGTCTTTCCCGCAACGATCGAGCTGGGCACGATCTCGATTCTGATCGGCGCCGGGCTGGGCATTCCGCTCGGCGTGCTGGCGGCCACCAACCGCAACAGATTTCCCGACTATTTCGTGCGGTTTTTTTCGCTCATCGCCTATTCGACCCCGACCTTCTGGTTCGGCCTCATGGGCCTTCTTCTGTTTTACGCCATGCTGGGCTGGTCGGGCGGCTCGGGGCGGGTCGAGGTGTTCTATACCGGGCTCGTCCAGCCCATCACCGGGTTCCTTCTGATCGACTCGGTGCTGGTGGGCGAATGGGACGTGTTCTGGAGCGCGCTGCGCAATATCTGGCTGCCGGCCACGGTGCTGGGCCTCAATTCCATGGCCTATATCTCGCGCATGACGCGCTCGTTCATGATCGAGCAGATGGGGCAGGAATATATCGTCACGGCACGGATCAAGGGGCTGTCCCGGCCGCAGGTGATCTGGCGGCATGCGTTCCGCAACATCCGCGTGCAATTGGTGACCATCGTGGCGCTCGCCTATGGCGGGCTGCTCGAAGGGGCCGTGCTGGTCGAGACCGTGTTTTCCTGGCCGGGGTTCGGCGGCTATCTCACCTCCAACCTGATGATCGGCGACATGAACGCGGTGATGGCCTGCACGCTGCTGGTGGGCGTGCTGTTCATCGCCCTCAACATTCTTTCCGATGTCTTGTACCGGGTCTTCGACCCAAGGACGCGTGCGGCATGAGCAGTTCACAGATTCCCATGAGCTGGCGCGAATATCTCTCCAGCGACACGATCACCAGCTCGCGCCAGGCCACCGTGCAGCGCGTCTACTGGGGCGTGCTGAGCTTCCTTTCCAATCCGCTGGCGGTGTTCGGGCTGGCGATCATCGTGGTTCTGGGCATCATGGCGATCTTTGCGCCATGGATCGCGACCCACAATCCGCTGGAACAGAACCTAAGCGCCGCGCTGCAGCCCCCGAGCGGAGAGAACTGGTTCGGGACCGACGAATATGGCCGCGATATCTATAGCCGTATCGTTTATGGCTCGCGCATCTCGCTTTATATCGTGATGCTGGTTTCGGTGATCGTCGCCCCGATCGGGCTGATGATCGGCATGGCGGCGGGCTATTTCGGCGGCTGGACGGATCGGATACTGATGCGGATCACCGACATCTTCCTTTCCTTTCCCAGCCTCATCCTGGCGCTGGCCTTCGCCGCCGCGCTGGGGCCGGGGATCGAGAACGCGGTGATCGCCATCGCGCTCACCGCCTGGCCACCGATCGCGCGGCTGGCGCGGGCCGAAACGCTGACGACGCGCGCCGCCGACTATATCGCCGCCGCCAAGGTGTCCGGGGCGTCATCCCTGCGCATCCTGTTGCGCCATGTGCTGCCGATCTGCATCCCATCGGTGGTGGTGCGCACGACGCTCAACATGTCGGGGATCATGCTTACGGCAGCAGGGCTGGGTTTTCTCGGGCTGGGCGCGCAGCCGCCTTCGCCCGAATGGGGTGCCATGACCTCGGCGGGGCGACGGTTCATGATCGATAGCTGGTGGGTGGTGACCATGCCGGGCATGGCGATCCTGTTGGTGGCGCTGGCCTTCAACCTGTTCGGTGACGGGCTGCGCGACATGCTCGACCCAAGGCAATCGCGGTGAGTGCGATGAACGAACCCATTCTCTCGGTCAAAAATCTCAATGTCGGCTACATGTCGGCGCGGCGGCAATTGCATGCGGTGCGCAATGTCAGCTTTTCCCTGGGGCGCGAGAAGGTCGCCATCATCGGGGAATCGGGATCGGGCAAATCGACGGTGGGGCGGGCCATCGTGCGGCTTCTGCCCGAGATCGCCCGGGTCAGCGCCGACGAGATGCGCTTCGAGGGGCAGGACCTTCTGCGGCTCAATGAAAGGAAGATGCAGGCGATTCGCGGGGCGCGGATATCGATGATCCTGCAAGACCCCAAATTCTCGCTCAATCCAGTGATGAGCGTGGGCGAGCAGGTCGCCGAGGCTTATCTGGCGCACCACCGGGTCGGAAAGGCCGAAGCCCGGCGCCGGGCGATCGAACAGCTCGCGGCGGTGAAGATCCGCGACCCCGAGCATGTCTATACGCTCTATCCGCACGAGGTATCGGGCGGCATGGGCCAGCGCATCATGATCGCCATGATGCTCATTCCCGACCCTGCGATGATCATCGCGGACGAGCCGACCTCGGCGCTGGACGTGACCGTGCGGCTGCAGGTGCTGGCGCTGCTGGACGATCTGGTCCGGGACCGGGGGATCGGGCTGCTGTTCATCAGCCACGATCTCAACCTCGTGCAGAGTTTCTGCGACCGGGTGCTGATCATGTATAGCGGGCAGGTGGTTGAGGAGATCGCCGCGTGCGACCTCAAGGACGCGCGGCACCCCTATACGCGGGGGCTGCTGGCGTCGCTGCCGCGGATCGGGGACCGCAAAGGGCGGCTGCCGGTGCTCGACCGGCAGAGCAGTTGGGCCGAAGCGCTGGAGCGGCAGCAATGAGCATGATCGACATCAAGGGGCTCGACCTCGAACTGGGGAGCGGGCTGCGCCGGCGCAAGATTCTGGACGGGATCGGGTTTTCGGTCGAGGACGGACAGACCTTCGGGCTGGTTGGGGAGTCGGGGTCGGGCAAATCGACGGTGCTGCGTTGCATTGCCGGGCTCTACCGCCATTGGGAGGGTGCGATTTCGGTGGATGGCAAAAGCTTTGCCCAGACACCGCGCCTGCAATGGTGCCGCAAGGTGCAGATGGTGTTTCAGGACCCCTATGGTTCCCTGCACCCCAAGCGCAAGATCGCCGATATCCTGGCCGAGCCACTCAAGGTGCACAAATTCTCCGACATCAATCGCAGGATCGGCGAGGTGCTCGAGCAGGTGGGGCTGGGGGATTCGTTCCGCTACCGCTATCCGCACCAGCTTTCGGGCGGGCAGCGCCAGCGCGTGGCGATCGCGCGGGCGCTGATCCTCGAGCCCAGGATCCTGCTGCTCGACGAGCCGACATCGGCGCTCGACGTTTCGATCCAGGCGGAAATCCTCAACCTGTTCATGGATCTGCGCGAGCGGCACAAGCTCACCTATCTGCTGGTGAGCCATGACCTGGCGGTGATCGACCACATGTGCAGCGCTTTTGCCGTGATGCAGGGCGGCAGGATCGTCGAGGTGCTATCACGCGAGGCGCTGGAGAACGGGCAGGCGCAGACCGACTATACCCGCTCGCTCATAAAGGCGAGCGAAGCTTATGACAGGGATCTGGCGCTTGCCCAGGCCCATAGCTGAGAAAGGAACGGGGACATGCCCACTTCGGGGAGCTTTTTGAAGGGCGCGGATGCGCAGTGGAAGGATGTGGGAGAAGGGCGGCGCATGCAGATGCTGTGCTATAACGACCAGCTTATGATGCTGCGCTGGGAGTTTGCGCAGGGGGCGGTGGGGGCGCCCCATACGCATCCGCACACGCAGACGGCCTATATCGAGAGCGGCGTGTTCGACGTGACCATCAATGGGGTGACCGAACGGCTGGGCGCGGGATCGAGCTATGTGGTCGATGGCGGCGTGCTGCATGGGGCGGTGTGCATCGAGGCCGGAACGATGGTCGATGCGTTTACCCCTATGAGGGAAGACTACGTCTAGATCATAAAGGGGCCGGAAAGCTGGTCGGCTGAGCCGGGCAGCTCGGGAGCAAAACATGCGCAACCGTCGCGACAGTCTTTCGCAGCGTATCGTCGAGGCGGTGCAGGATCGCATTCGCGATGGCTCCTACGGGCCCGGCCAGAAGCTGCCGACAGAGCATGAGCTGATCGGCGAGTTCGGGGTGAGCCGGACGGTGATCCGCGAGGCGATCGCCAACCTCAGGGCGAACGGGCTGGTGACCCCGCGCCAGGGCGTGGGGGTGTTCGTGACCGATCAGCCCTTTGCCCAGCCCTTCGTACTCGCGGCGGGGAACGGGGATGCCGTGCACGAGGCGGTGGCGGTGCTCGAACTGCGCATCGCGCTCGAGGTGGAAACGGCGGGGCTTGCCGCCGCGCGCCGCACGCCCGAGATTCTCGTGACCATGCGCGAGGCACTCAAGCGGATGGACGAGGCCATAGAGGCGGGGGACGACGCGATCGAAGCCGATCTCGCCTTTCACAGGGCCATCGCGGCGGCGACGGAGAACTACCACTTCGTCAATCTGTTCAACTATCTGGGCGAATTCCTGATGCCGCGCTCGCGGCTCAACACCTCGCTGATCGCCCATGAGAGCCGCAAGGACTATCTGCGGCACATCAATGACGAACACCAGCGGGTGTTCGACGCCATCGCGGCGGGCGACAGCGAGGCCGCGCGCGGGGCCATGCGGCTGCATCTGATGGGAAGCAAGGAGCGCCTGCGTGCCAGCGCTTCGGAGTGACGCTCCAAGCGCCCCATGCGCTTTCCGGCGGCCGATGCCATACCGGAAAGCGCCGGGGGAGGAACGCTATTGGGCGACCAGATTGTCGTCGATGAAGTCGAAATTGATGTCCTCGCCGATGCCCGGCTTGTCCGAAAGATGCACGAAACCTTCAGCGTCCATAGGATCGGGGAGGGTGTTGAGGTATTCGAACCCGTCATCATATTCGAGGAAGGGGTGGAGCAGGCCGCGCTCGTACCAGCGCACATTGCGGGCGACGGCGGCGAGCACGAGATTGGGCGCGCCATTGCCATGGATTTCGCAGTTCATGCCGAAGGAATCGGCGAGCGCTATGGATTTGAGCGAGGGGGAGATGCCGCCCACGTCGTGAACACCGGCGCGCAGGATATCGCAGGCGCCCGCCTTGATCCATTCGGCGCGGGCATGGTGCTTGCCGGCGGCGCTTTCCGGGCCCAGGACGGGAATATCGAGATTGTCGGCAAGCCAGGCGTAGGAGGCCATGGATTGTTCATCCATGGGCTCTTCGATCCAGGCATAGCCCAGCTCCTGCAGGCCCTTGCCCAGTTCATAAGCTTCGGTGCGCGAATACCAGTGGAAGGCGTCGATCATCAGGGCGATGTCGGGGCCAATGGCTTCGCGCACGGCGGCGCAGGCCCTAAGATCCATCTTCACATCGGGCGCCCAGGAGACAGGCGGCATCCAGGTGTGGAGCTTGATGCCCTTGTAGCCGCGCTTGACCAGCTTTTCAGCGAAACGGCCATAGTCCTCGGGGGTGGCGAGGCCGCCTTCGAGCTCGTCGCCGCACATGGTGCTGCCATAGGCGGGCACCTTGTCGCGATAGGCGCCGATGAGCTTGTGGACCGGGACGCCAAGGGCGCGGCCGGCCAAGTCCCAAAGGGCGGTGTCGACGACGGCGAGGGTGCGGTCGGTGAGCTGAGCGGCGCTGCCGCGCTGCCAGTGGGCAAGTTCCTGCCATAGACGCTCGCGATCGAAGGGGTCCTGATCGATCAGCACGGTCTTGACGAATTTCTCGATAACATGGGGGCGCATGACCTCGGGGACGCCGAAGCAGTGACCTTCATGGCCCTGGTCGGTGACGATGGTGAGAAGGCCTTGGCGAACCTTGTGAGGGTCGCCGGGATGGGCATGGCCCGCCGCGTCCTGATGCCGGCGCGTCGTGTGCAGGAACACCCGGACCTTTACGTCTACGATTTTCATGGCTCTCCCTTCTCCCGTCACGTTGCCGCGACCCTTACCATTACATATGATGACAGACAAGTTTGAAAACTTATCTTATCACTTATCGGCGGCAAAATGCCGGAGGGCATCGGGGGCGAGGCTGAAGCCCCAGCCGGGGCGGTCGGGCACGGTGATGTCGCCGCCGGTCATCTCCATTTTCTCGGCGTAGAGCGGGCTGAACCAATCGAGATGTTCGAGCAGGGTGGCGTTGGGGAGGCTCGCCATGAGCTGGAGGCTCATTTCGGGGAAAAGGTGCGAGGAGACGGGCGCATTGTAGGCCGCGGCCAGGGCGCCGACGCGCGCGAACTCGCTGACCCCGCCCACACGCTGAAGATCGGGCATCAGGATATCGGCGGCGCCCGTTTCGAGCACGCGGCGAAAGCCGTGGATCGTATATTCGTTCTCGCCGGAGGCGACGGGAATATCGAGCGAGGCCGCGACCCTGGCGGAATTGTCCAGATCGTGGGCGGGAACCGGCTCTTCGAACCAGACGATGCCGTAGCGCTCGAACTGGCGGGCAAGGGCGATCGCGGAGGTTGCGTCCATGGCCTGGTTGGCGTCCACCATCAGGCCGACATCGGGCCCGATGGCGTCGCGCACGGCGGCAATGCGCGGCAGGTCGATATCGGCGCGCCCGGCGAGGCGGAGCTTGACGGCGCCAAAGCCCTGGGATGCGTAGGCGCCGGCCTGTTGGACGATTTCATCGATGTCCTGGCTGAGCCAGAGCCCACCGCTGGTATAGGCCGGAACGCTCGTGCGGCACTGGCCCAGAAGCGCCGCTATGGAGCGGTTGGCGGCCTTGGCGCGCAGATCCCACAGCGCGCCGTCTATGGCAGAGATGCCCATGATGGAGACGCCGGAAAAGCCAATGAAATTGATGCGGCGCCAGGCATCCTGCCAGAAGGCGGAAACGTGATCGGGATCCGTGCCGACGACGGCATCTTTGAGGACGTGGACCATGGTATCGAGCAGTTTGTGCTGCTCGGGGCGGATGGTGAAGATGAGGTTTTCGCCGGTCAGGCCCTCGTCGGTATCGACAAAGACCGCGATCATCGAAAAGCGCTCGATCCTGGCGGTGGCGTTGCCGATGGGCCGCTCAAGCGGGAGCACGAGCGGCACGGTGCGCAGATTGGTGACGATCAACGAATTTTCCCCTGGATATTGCTTATCGAGAGCGGTGAGTTCGCGCGCTCACGCCATGGCATCCCTGAAGCGCTGGGCGCTGGCCATGATGTGATGGCGCATGGCGTCGCGGGCGAAAACGGCATCCTTGTCGGCGATGCCGCGCAGGATTGCCTCGTGCTCGCGCATGCGCATTTCCGCATAGCGTTCGCCGCTTTTCGGGGGCGTTCGCCATGACCGGTCGCGCGGGAAGGCGCGCTCTCCGACCTGGCGGATGACGTAGATGAACTGCGGGTTGTTGGTGGCCGCGGCGATGGCGACGTGAAAGGAGAAATCCCGCGCCACGAGTTCTTCCCGCGTCCTGGCGATCTCCATGCCCTTGAGTTCGGCTTCGATCCTTTCGAGATCGGCCGTGGTGCGGCGGCGGGCGGCCAGCCCCACGGCTTCGACCTCGAGCGCCAGGCGCACTTCGAGGAGATTGAGGATGGCGGTGGGCGTGGCGTCGTCCTCATCCTGAGGCAAGCGGATATGGCCGTCATCGGCCATGCGGGCGACGAAGACGCCCGAGCCGCGCCGGCTGGTCAACTCGCCTTGGGCGCGCAGGCCGGCCACCGCTTCGCGCAAGACGGTCCTGCTGACCTCGAGCTGGGCCATCAATTCGTGCTCGGGCGGCAGGCGGGCGCCCGATTTCAGGCCGTTGGAGGCGATCCAGGCGCGCAGGCGACCAGCGGTTTGGGCCGAGAGGCTCGGCGGCGCGTCGGTTTTCATCTTGCATCGCTCGATTAATACTACTAGCACCAGTATGACTAATTTTCGCGCGCTGCCAAGAGGAGGAAGAGATGCGGATCGTGGTAACGGGAGGCTCGGGCCGGGTCGGCAAGTTCGTGGTGGCTGAACTCGCGGCGGTTGGCCATGAGGTGACCAGCCTCGATCTCGCTCCGGCTCCCGAACGCGTCGGCGGCGTGCGGTATATGGTGGGCAATGTTTCCCATCCCCAGGACGTCTATGGAACGCTGGCCTATGCGTGGCCCGAGGCGGTGGTGCATATGGCGGCCTGGTCAGACCCCGGCATCGTGCCCGACGCGCGGACCTATGCGGACAATGTCGCGGGGCATTTCAACGTTCTCGACGCCAGCAACGCGCTGGGCGTGGGCCGGGTGATCCTGGCTTCGAGTGCGCAGGTCTATGGTTTTGCCGCTCACGACCCGCAATTCGCGCCAGTAACCGAGGATCATCCGCTGCGGCCGCAGAATTCCTATGCACTCTCCAAGATCGCGGGGGAGGGTGCCGCGGACTATTTCGCGCGGCGCGGGCTCAACGTGCTCACGTTCCGGATCATGGGCGTGCGGGCGCCGCAGGACCTCGATGCAGAAATCGAGCGCGCGCTGGACGATCCGCAGGGGGACCGGTTCCTGCTCTGGACCCGCACCGATGCGCGGGACATCGCAATCGGATGCCGGCAGGCGCTAGAGATCGAGACGGTGGAATCGGGGGTCTACAATCTCTCGGGAGCCGAGAACCTGCACGGATGCGAAACGCGCGACCTGTTCGAACGGTTTTCGCCCGCGACCGATCTGTCGCGGCTGCTAGGCGGGACGGCTTCGGGCTTCTGCTCCGGCAAAGCCCGCAAGACATTCGGCTATGAGCCGCGTTTCGTGTGGTCGAAAACGCAGCGGCATCACGACCTGTCAGCTTAATAGTAAAAAGTAGTACGATAAGTTATTGACGCGGCGGCGCGAGCTGTCGATAATCGAAGGGCTTGCCGTTCGCGGCTGGGGCTCGGGGAGTCGTCGGTCGCGGGTGGGCCTCACCTGTTTTCTTTCTCGGGACTGGACCAGTGAAATACGCCATTGTGGGCACCGGCGCGCGCCATGCCATGTTTCGTGACGCCATCGTTTCCACCCATCAGGGGACGGCCGAACTTGTGGGGCTGTGCGACATCAACGGGCACCGGCTGGCGCTATCGGCCCAGGACGTGCCCGAGCGGGGCGGCAATGGGATCGCCACCTATCGGGCCGAGCATTTCGGGCAGATGATCGATGAGCAGAAGCCCGATACGGTGATCGTCACCGTGCCGGACGACCTGCACCACGAATATATCGTGGCGGCCATGCGGGCCGGGTGTAACGTGATGACCGAAAAGCCCATGACCACGGACCTCGCCCGGCTCAAGGCGATACTCGACGCGCAGCGAGAGACCGGGCGCAAGGTGGCGGTGACCTTCAACTACCGCTATTCGCCCGCGCGCACGCAGATCAAGGACATGCTGGTCTCGGGGGTTATCGGCGAGGTGGTGGCCGTGGATTTTTCCTGGCATCTCGACCGGGTGCACGGGGCCGATTATTTCCGCCGCTGGCACCGCTACAAGGACCGCTCGGGTGGGTTGCTGGTGCACAAGTCGACGCATCATTTCGATCTGGTCAACTGGTGGCTCGCTTCGGTGCCCGAAAGCGTTTCGGCGCGGGGGCGGCGGGCTTTCTATACGCCGCAGACGGCCGATGCCATGGGGCTGCAAGGGCGGAGCGAGCGCTGCCATACCTGCCCGGTGTTCGAGCGGTGCGAGTTGCGCATGGATCTTAAACAGGACGAGAAGCTGCGCGAGCTTTATCTCGATGCCGAGGAATTCGACGGCTATCACCGCGACCAGTGCGTGTTTGCCGATGACATCACCATCGAGGACACCATGCAGGTGCAGGTGAACTATCGCAGCGGCGCGATGCTGAACTATACGCTGTGCGCCTATAGCCCCTGGGAAGGGCTGGAAATCCGGTTCCACGGCACCAAGGGCGAGCTGGTCCACAAGCATGTGGAAGTGCATGGGGTGTTCGGCGGCAAGCGGGAAAAGCCGGTCGACGACGCCATGACCACAACGCTGCATGTGGCCGGGCAGGGGCCCGAGTCCATCAAGGTGTGGACCGGGATGGGCGGGCATGGCGGGGCGGACCCGATCATGCTGGGCTATCTCTTCGATCCCGAGGGGATGAGCCCGGACCTTTATGCCCGCTCGTCATCGCATCTGGATGGCGCATGGTCGATCCTGACCGGCGTGGCGGCCAACCGTTCGATCGAGAGCGGGGAGACGACGCATATTGCCCGCATGCTGGCCGAGAGCGGCATCAGCCTTTGAGGATGCCGGGCGGGACGGTCAGGTCCGCTCGGGGATGTGGAAGGTGCCGTCGATGAACTGGCCGCCTTCCTTGGCGCGGGTGAGCAGGCGATAGGCCGATGGCGAGGTGCCGATATAGCGCTTGAACTGGCGCGAGAAATAATAGACGTCCGGATAGCCCGTCATGGCGGCGGTTTCTTTGACCGAGTGGCCGGTGGCCAGGATGTTCATGGCCTGCTCGAGGCGCTTGAACTCGACGAATTTGGCGGGGGTATAGCCCAGCCTTTCCTTGAAGGCGCGGCGGAAATAGTCGGCATTGTAGGGTAAGCGCCCCAGCGCTTCTTCCAATATGCCGGGCTTGAAGGGCTGGCCGGCAATGCGGGCGGCGGCGAGCATGATGTGCAGCGAAAGCGCATCGGGGCCGGCGGCGTTGAGCAGGGCCTGCTCGCGCCAGCGGATGAACGCTTCCTCGATGAACTCGATCAGGATCACCATGAACATGTGATATTGTTCGAGCGTGGTGGAGGAGACGGGCGCGGTCTCCCTGTAATAGCGCACCAGCGGCTCGAGCACGCGCCAGCGGGAGAACTTGACGGTGCGCTTGAGCTCCATCTGGCTGATCAGATCGACATGGCTGAAAAGATCCAGCGTGAAGTGCTGGGCAAAGCCCGAATAGATCGGGCCCGTGCCCAGGCGGCCGACAAAACGGGCGCCGGCGGGAATGAGCATGGCTTCGCCGGGGGAGAGCGAGGCGGGTTCACCGTCAAGCTCGTAGAGGGCGCTGCCGGAGATGCAGACGACGAGGTCGTGCACCTCGTTGGACTTCTCCACCCGCCAGGTGGAGGTGTGCCGCATCTTGATGGTGGAGCGCGAGAGCTTGAGCGAGAGCGCATCGGGCGGAATGCCCGCCAGGACACGACCTTCGGTTTTCTCCATCATTTTCTCCAGAACTGTGAATTCCGTTTTACACGCCGTCTCTTTTTAATGAAGTCATATGATAACTATGGTCAAGATGTGATCAAGTTATATGGGAGGAGATAGGGAAGTCTTGCTGTCATTGTGCCCGGGCGGTGCGGCGGAGCAATCCCGTTCAGTTGTCATGATGCACGATTTCGTACCTTCTGACATGAGAGTGCCGGCGATGATTGGACATCGGGCTCTCTCCGGTCACCACGATCGGGGAGAGCGCTGATGGGCGGTGAAAACAAATGGATCGGGCTGGCCTATGTCATGCCCTATGTCGTGGGGCTGGTGATCTTTACCGCCGTTCCATTCGGCGCTTCGTTCTACCTCTCGTTCACCGACTATCCGCTGCTGCGCGACCCGATGTGGGTTGGCCTGGCCAACTATGTCGAGCTGCTATTTAACGACCGCACCTTCCACCGCGCGCTGCAGGTGACGCTGACCTATGTGTTCATCACGGTGCCGCTCAAGCTCGCCTTCGCGCTGCTGATCGCCTACGTGCTCAACTACAAGCTCAAGGCGATCGGGTTCTTCCGGACGGCCTATTACGTGCCCTCGATCCTGGGCGGGTCGGTCGCGATCGCGGTGCTCTGGCGTTATATCTTCGCCGATATCGGGCTGGTGAACATGGTGCTCACCGGGCTTGGCTTCGAGGCGATCAACTTCTTCGGCGATCCGCGCTATGCGCTGTTCACCATCACGCTGCTGCGCGTGTGGCAGTTCGGTTCGGCCATGGTGATCTTTCTTGCCGCGCTGCAGTCGATCCCTACCCATGTCTATGAGGCGGCGGCGATCGATGGGGCGAACAAGGCGCAGACCTTCTTTTATATCACCCTGCCGCTGATCACGCCGGTGATCTTCTTCAACCTGATCCTGCAGATGGTCGAGGCGTTCCAGGAGTTCAACGGGCCGTTCATCATCACCGACGGCACCGGTGCGCCGCTGCGCTCCACCTACCTCGTGCCGCTCTATATCTACGACAAGGCGTTCCGGCAGTTCGACATGGGCTATGCCTCGGCCATCGCCTGGATCCTGTTCGCGATCATCATGGTGCTGACCGTGATCGCCTTCTGGTCCTCGCGGCACTGGGTCTATTACGCCGGCGACAGGCGGAGCTGATCGCGATGACAACACTTGCCAATCAGCCCCAGACCGCGCTCGAGGAAGCCCGCGCCCATAACGCGAGGACGCGTCGCAACCAGATGATCTCGGCGGTCATCCGCTACGCCATTCTCGCGGCGGTCGGGTTCATCATGCTCTACCCGCTGCTCTGGCTGGTGGGGGCCTCGTTCAAGACCAATGCGGAAATCTTCGCTTCACCCAGCTTCATTCCCCAGAACCCGACCTTCGAGGGGTATCAGCGCGGCTGGGAGACCTCGACCAACTGGAATTTCGGGCATTTCTTCCTCAATACCTTGTGGATCATCATCCCCAAGACCATCGGGACGGCGATCTCGGCCACGCTGGTGGCCTATGGGTTCGCCCGGTTCGAATTTCCGTTCAAGCGCATCCTGTTCGTGACGGTGATCGCGACCCTGCTGCTGCCCAACGTCGTCACCCGTATTCCGCAATACCTGCTGTTTCGGGATCTGGGCTGGCTCGATACCTATCTGCCGCTCTGGGTGCCTTCGGCGCTGGCGGGCGATGCGTTCTTCGTCTTCATGCTGATCCAGTTCCTGCGCGCCATTCCGCGCGACATGGAAGAGGCGGCGCGGGTGGATGGGGCCAATACGATCCAGACCCTGGTGTTCATCGTCATCCCCATGCTGGCTCCGGCCATCATCTCGGTGTGCCTGTTCCAGTTCATGTGGACGATGAACGACTTCCTGGGGCCGCTCATCTACATCTCATCGGTTGAAAAATACCCGGTTTCCCTGGCGCTGCGCCTCTCTCTGGACGTGACCGAAGCCTTCCAGTGGAACCAGGTGCTCGCCATGTCGGTCCTCACCCTCGCGCCCTCGCTGCTCGTGTTCTTCGTAGCCCAGCGCTACTTCATCGAGGGCATTTCGACCGGCGGCGTGAAAGGATAATTCCAATGGCCAATCTTACTCTCAAGAAGGTCGAAAAGGTCTACGGCAACGCCTTCAAGGCGGTCCATGGCATCGATCTGGACGTCAAGGACGGCGAGTTCATGGTGCTGGTGGGGCCGTCCGGTTGCGCCAAATCCACGACGCTGCGGATGATCGCCGGGCTCGAGACGATCACGGGCGGGGAAATCCGCATCGGGGACAGGGTGGTCAACAACCTCGTTCCCGGCGAGCGGGGCATCGCCATGGTGTTCCAGAACTACGCGCTCTATCCGCACATGAAGGTGAAGAACAATCTCTCCTTCGGCCTGCGGATCAAGAGAACGCCCAAGGGCGAGATTGCCGACGGCGTCGATCGGGTTTCCCATATCCTCGAGATCGAGGAATTGCTCGACAGGTTGCCCAAGCAGCTTTCGGGCGGGCAGGCCCAGCGCGTGGCGGTGGGGCGGGCGCTGATCAAGCAGCCCGAAGTGTTCCTGTTCGACGAGCCGCTCAGCAATCTCGATGCCAAGCTGCGCGCGTCGATGCGGGTGCGGATCACCGATCTGCACAAGCAGCTCAAGCAGTCGGCGACCTCGTCCACCGTGGTTTACGTCACCCACGACCAGACCGAAGCCATGACCATGGGCGACCGCATCTGCGTGATGAAGGACGGGCGCATCATGCAGGTGGCCGATCCGGCGACGCTCTACAACCGGCCCGAAAACGAGTTCGTCGCCGGTTTCATCGGGTCGCCGGAGATGAATTTGATCCCGGTCCAGCTCACGCGTAACGGGGCTCCGGCGGTGACCCTGGGCGGGCAGACGGTGACGTTCGGCAATGAACTCGCCTCGCGGCTCGCGGCCAATGCAGACGAAACCGTGAGCATGGGGGTGCGCCCCCAGCACATGCAGGTGGTGCCGACCGGCACGGCAAACGCCTTTACCGGCAAGGTCAGCCATGTGGAGTTCATGGGCCACGAGGTGAACCTTTACGTCGATATCGCCGGCCACAGCTTCACGGTGGTGGTTCCGGGCGATCACTACAATCCATCCATGCTTTCGGACGGGCAGATCTCGCTCTCGCCCCAGGAGGCAAGGCTGCACTTTTTCGACCCGAAGACGGGACGCAACGTCTCGCTGATCTGAACCAATCCGGCTGCCTTTTTGGGGAGCCGATATCGACTGACAAACATCGAAGGGAGGAAAACGATGAAACGTACAGTCACTCTGGCCACAGTGTCGGCCTTGATGGTTACCACCGCACTCAGCTCGGCCCAGGCGGCCGATCTGCGTGTATCATGGTGGGGCGGCGACGCACGGCACGCGGCCACCCAGGAGGCGCTGGAAATCTGCGGGGAGAAGCATGGGCATACAATCAGCCCCGAATTCACCGGCTTTGATGGCCACCTCGAACGCCTGACCACTCAGCTCGCCGGGCGTACTTCGCCGGATTTGATGCAGGTCAACTGGCCGTGGCTGCCGCTGTTTTCGCCGGACGGGTCGGGCCTTGCGGACCTTAACGAATTCTCCGACATCATCGACCTGTCCCAGTGGGACCCGGCGCTGCTGGAAACCGGAACGCGCAATGGCAAGCTCAACGGCATTCCGGTTTCGATCACCGGGCGCGTGCTGTTCTATAACTCCGACACCTATGAGCAGGCCGGCGTCGAGCCGCCTCAGACCTGGGACGACATGATCGCCGCTGGCGAGGCGTTCAAATCCGAGCTGGGCGACAACTACTACCCGTTCGACGCCGCGCGCTACAACGCCATGCTGCTGGTCGCGCTCTATGCCACCCAGCAGACGGGTACGGGGTTCATCGACCCCCAGACCAATGAAATCGCCTGGGACGAGGCGACCCTTGCCGAAGCGATCAATTTCTACCAGAGCCTGGTGGATGCGGGCGTGATGAAAAGCTGGGAAGATGCGGCTGCCATGGGCAATCCGCAGCTCCATGAACGCGGCGACTGGGCGGCGGGCGAGGTGGCAGCGTCCTATGAGTGGGATTCCACGGTGTCGCAAATTTCCGGGCCGTTCGAGGGCGAGACGCCGCTACGGCCGGTACTGCCGCCCAAGAATGCCGATGCGGTCTCCGACGGCATCTTCCGCAAACCCTCCATGCTGTTCGCCATTTCGGCCCATTCTCCCAACCAGGAGGCTGCGGCCGAAATCCTCAACTGTCTTCTGGTGGAAGAAGAGGGTGCGCGCGTGATGGCCAGCCATCGCGGCGTTCCGGCCTCGGCGGCGGCGGTTGCGCTGCTCGAAGCAGAAGGGCTGATCGACCCCAACGTCAAGGCGGCCAACGATCTTGTGCTCGCGGCCGATACGCCGCCGGCCTCGCCCTATTTCGAAGACCCTGCTGTCCGCACTGCCTTTGAAGGCGTGCTCGAAGAGTATGCCTATGGCCTGCTCCCGGCCGAGGAAGCGGCTGCCGCGATCATCCAGGGCGCCCAGCAGGCGCTGGAACGCGTGGAGTAACCACTCACAAGGGCGGGCGCGGTTCTGCCGCGCCCGCCTCCCTCCAACCTATCCTCTGGTTCGATGCCTCTTCAGGTTCCCACAATCCTCGTCCTCACGCCGCGCACCATCACGGTGGAACTCGCGGGCGTTGCGGCGCGAGACCAGCTCGCCGCCGCGCTCGACTGGCGGCTGGTCGCGTCGGGGGACGTGATGCAGGAAGGGCAGGCGGGGCGGCCGGTCCTGACGGTTGAAGGATTGGTGCCCGGCATCGCCTATGGACTGGAGATCGCCGGATTCGGAAGGCTGGATTTCACCGCGCCACAGGAAAGCGCGCTGATCGACATTCGCGATCATGGGGCATCCGAGGCTGCGAACAACAGTGCCGCCTTTGCCGCGGCGATCGCGGCGGCGCCGGCTGGGGCGACGATCTATGTGCCGCCCGGCGTCTGGCGCACCGGGCCGGTGTTTCTTAAATCGGATATGTGCCTGCACCTGCCGTATGGAGCGGTGCTCAAGGGGCTGGCGAAACGGCAGGCCTATCCCATTCTCGACACGTTCGATGCCGAGGGAAAAATGCAGGCGAGCTGGGAAGGCGTGCCGGCGGCGTGCTTTGCCTCGCTTCTGACGGCGATAGACGCTTTCCGCATCGCGGTCGCGGGCAAGGGCGTGATCGACGGGGCGGGAGCCGAGGGCGACTGGTGGGGCTGGCCCAAGGAGACGCGCGAGGGCGCGCGCCGGCCGCGAACGGTTTTCGCGAACCGATGCGCCGATTTCGCGATGGCCGGGGTGACGGTGCGCAATTCGCCGAGCTGGACGATCCACCCGACCAATTGCCGCAAGGCGATGTTTGCCGATCTCGCCATCGAAAATCCGGCCGACAGTCCCAACACCGACGGGCTCAACCCTGAAAGCTCAAGCGATGTGGAGATCGTGGGTGTGCGGTTTTCGGTGGGCGACGATTGCATCGCCATTAAGGCCGGCAAGATCTGGCCAGACGGGCGCGTGCCCGAGCCGACGCGGAACGTGTCGGTGCGCCATTGCCGCATGGAGCGCGGACATGGCGGAGTGGTGATCGGCTCGGAAATGAGCGGTTCGGTGACCGACGTGACGGTCGAGCACTGCACCCTGGCCGATACCGACCGGGGCCTGCGCATCAAGACGCGGCGCGGGCGCGGCGGCGAGGTGGCCCGGATCGCCATGCGCGACTGTGTCATGGACGGGGTTCTGACGCCGCTGGCGATCAATTCGCACTATTTCTGCGACCCCGATGGCCGGTCGGACGCCGTGCAGAATCGTGCGCCGGCGCCCGTCGATAAGACAACGCCGCATCTGCGCGACGTCACCTTTGCCGGCATCGTGGCGCGGAACGTTCATCATGCGCTGGCCTATGTGCTGGGGCTTTCCGAGGCGCCGATAACTGGGCTGGTGATCGAGGACATCTCCGTCACCTACGACCCGCAAGCGCAGGCCGGCGTGCCGGAAATGGCCGAAGGACTGCCGGAGCTGCGCCATGGCGGCATCATCACCGAAAATACAACCAATCCGATCATCCGCGGCATTGCCTGGCCCGATGACAGCAACAGCCGGGAGCGCGCATCGTGAAGCTCGACACTTTCTTTGATACTTTTGCCGAGCAATACCAGCACTATAAGCGCGGCGACTGGTGCTATGAGGATGGGTGCATTTATCGCGGGCTGTTGCTGCTCGACGGGGTCGACCCGCGCGGGCCGTGGTTCGGCCATCTCAAGCGGCTGGTCGACTCGCAAGTGGGCAATGACGGATCGCTCGCTGGGTACGATATCGAAGAGTTCAATATCGACAATATCCTTTCCGGCCGGGCGCTGATCGCGCTCCATGTACGGACCGGCGAGAAGAAATACCGGCTGGCGGCCGAACGGCTTGCCGAGCAGCTTGAGCGGCACCCCCGGATCGGGCGCGGCAATTACTGGCACAAGCTGCGCTATCCCTATCAGGTCTGGCTCGACGGGCTGTATATGGGACTGCCGTTCCAGATCGAATACGGCAAGGCTTTCGGCAAGCCCGAACTGGTGGACGATGCCATCGTGCAGTTGAAATCAGCACTGGAGCTTCTCGCCGACCCGGCCACCGGGCTCTACAGCCATGGCTATGACGAGGCGCGGGAACAGAGGTGGGCGGACAAGAGAACGGGCCGATCGCAGGCGTTGTGGTCGCGCGCGCTGGGCTGGCTGGCCATGGCGCTGGTGGACGTGCGTGAGGCCATAGGGCCGGAACTGGCGGCGCAAGCCGGGCTCGACGAGGCAATCGCCGTTTTCGCAAAGCGGGTGGCGAGGCATCAGCGTGAGGACGGACGTTGGAACCAGGTGACCGACCAGCCCGAACTTGAGGGCAACTACCCCGAGAGTTCGGCGACGGCGATGTTTGCCTATTTCTTCCTCGTCGGCGAGCGGTTGGGAATTTCGGGAGTCGACGGTGAGATCGGGCTGAAGGCGCTGGCCGGGTTGCGCGAGCATGCGTTGGCCGCCGGGCCGGATGGTGAGCCGGTTCTTGGGGCCATTTGCCATGTGGCGGGCCTGGGCGGCTTTGACGGCCGCTATCGCGATGGGACCGCCGCCTATTACGTCAGCGAGCGATTGCAGCCTAACGATGCCAAGGGCGTGGGGCCGTTCATGATGGCCGTGGCCGAAGCGCGGCGGCGGGACCGCCTCGGGGAAGCGGCGGTCACCGAGAATGCCGGATTTCCGGCATCTGCGCGGGCGGGGGCGCCGCGCGGCTGAGCTGTGCTACTCCTCCGAGCGGCTGGTTTCGTCGCGGTCGCGGGGGTAGTGCCGCTTGAGCGGGAAGGGCGGAAGCCAGGATTCGCGGCGGATGGTCCAGAGTTCGTAGGTGGGGCGGAACTGGTCGGGGGCATCGAAGGCGCCGAGGCTCACTTCGATCTCGTCGCCGGAGCGGGCTAAGACCGACGAGCCGCAGCGCGGGCAGAAATGGCGGTCTCCATAGTGATGCGTTTCGCCCTCGATCCTCACTGCGTCTTGCGGGAAGATGGCCGAGCCGTGGAAGATCGATCCGCTGTGCTTGCGGCAATCGAGGCAGTGGCAGAGGCCGACGCGGTAGGGACGGCCCGAAACTGCGATGCGGATGTCGCCGCATAGGCAGCCACCGGTGAAAGTCTGCATGCCGGCTCTCCTCCAGGATCAGCGCAACAATGGCTACACCGGTTAGCGCATCGAGGGCAATCGATCGGCCTCAGTAGAGGCCCATATGGCGCTGGAGGGCGGCGTTGAAATGGGCCTGGAGGGCGGCCTCGGCGGCGTCGGCATCGCGGGACTTGCAGGCATCGATGATCTGGATGTGCTCACGAAGGGACCGCAGCGCGAGCGGGGGTGTCAGGCGGCGGTCGAGGCGGACCAGGCGCAGGTAATTGTGCATGCGCTTGTAGCTGGTCTCGATCAGCGGATTGGCCAGGATGCCGATGATGTTGTCGTGCAGGATGCCTTCGAGCCGTTCGATTTCGGCCATGCTGTCGTCGGTGAGGCCCTCGGCCTCGATGCGGGAGACGAGATCGGCATGCATGCGGGCGATGTCGGCGATCAGGGACTCGTCCGCCGTCTCGGCAAAGACGCGCACGGCGGCGCGCTCGAGAATGGCGCGGAACTGGTAGGTGGATTTGGTGAGCTCAAGGCCCGGCTTGACGAATTCGATGCCCGAGCGCGGGTGGATCTTGAGCACGCCTTCGGCTTCCAGAACCCGCAGGGCGTCGCGCAGGGGAGCAACGGGAATGTCGAGCAGTTCGACGAGATGGTTCTGGGAGACGAAGGCGCCGGCGGGCAGCTTGCGCTCGAAGAGATTTTCCAAAATCCGGTCATAGGCCAGATCGCTCAACCGGCGGTTGGCATTGGCCGTTCCGCTGGACGCGGGTGTTGCCTTGGCAGAAACCACTTGTGCCCTCGTGCTGTCTACTCTATTAATCCTGCTAACTGATAGATCAGTTTCTCAAACTAGTCGATCAAAGAAGCAGGCTATGCGCATCAATTCCTACCGCATAACGCGTTTTCAGTTCCGGCGCGACCGCGTTATCGGGGATAGCCAGGTGCGGGCCGAGGATGTCAACGTTGCAGCGCTCGAGCTGATTGCCGATACGGGCGCGGTGGGACTGGGCTTTATCCAGACGCTCTTTACGCCGCTTCCGAGCCAGGCGGAGATGGAGCGGATATTTGAAACCGAAGTCTGGCCGACGCTGGAGGGCGCTTCGCCGCTGGGACTCGTGCATCGCGTGACGCGCCCACGCGGTGGCAATCAACGCGCATTCGGGCTGCCGGTCCATGAGGCGCTGCAGGTGGCGCTGTGGGATCTGGTGGGCAAGGAAGCGGGCATGCCGCTCTGGGAGGTGCTGGGGGGAAGCCGCGACAGGGTGAAGGCCTATGCGAGCGGGCTTGATTTCCATCTCTCGGACGAGGCGTTCGTCGAGCTGTTCGGGCATGCCGATGCCATCGGTTACGATACGTTCAAGATCAAGGTCGGGCATCCCGATTTCGAGCGCGACCTGCACCGGCTCGACCTCTTGAAGAAAACGGTGCGGCCCGGCGCGCGGTTCATGATCGACGCCAACGAGGCCTGGGGCGCCAAGGAGGCGCTCAATAAGATCGAGGCGATCGAAAGGGCGGGGTTTGCGCTCGTCTGGGTCGAGGACCCCATCTTGCGCACCGATTTCGCGGGGCTGAAGATGCTGTGCGCATCCACCCCGAACACGATGATCAATTCGGGGGAATATCTGGATGCGTCGGGCAAGCGGGCGCTGATGAGCGTGGGCGCGACCGATATCGTCAACGTTCACGGGCAGATCACCGACGTTATGCGCATCGGCTGGTTCGCCGCCGATATCGGCGTGCCGGTCAGCGTGGGCAACACATTTCTCGAGGTGGGCATCCATGCGGCGGTGGCGCTGCCGGAGGTGGAGTGGATCGAATATTCGTTCCAGAATTTCGACCATCTCGTTGAGGAACCGATCGAAATCCGCGACGGCTATGCCTATGCGCCCAGGCGGCCCGGCCACGGGCTGGTGCTGAGCGAGGCGGCGCGGGCCGAGTGGGCGCGGCCGGAGATCGTTTCGGAGGATCAATTGGGCCAAGCGCCGGCAAATCCGCGCGTGGGGCGGCCAGAGCCTGTGCGGAGCCTGGGGACAGCCTAGCGCAGACAATTTGATTGATGGAGGAGAGCTTTCAAATGAGAACCACACTGTTGACCAGTGCCGCGCTGGTGTTTGCCGTCGCCAGCCCGGCCTTTGCCCAAACGATCACCGTCTGGGACTGGAAGTCGGGCGATCCGGTGGCGACCAGTTATTTCCAGCAGGCCAAGACCGAATTCGAGGCGGCCCATCCCGGCGTCACCATCAATTACGTGATGCAGCCCAACGATCAGTACTACACGATCCTGGGGACCGCCCTGGCATCGGGGGCGGGGCCGGACGTGTTCCTGCTTAATGGCGGCGCGCAGGCGCGGGCGCGGTTCGAGGCGCTGACCGATGTGACGGCGCTGGGAGAAAACCTGGTGGGCACCGAGGAGTTCGCGAACGAGGACGGCACGCTCCATGCGCTGCCGATCACCATGCAGGGCTTTATCGTCTATTATAACAAGCAGCGTTATGCCGAAGCTGGTCTCGACCCGGAAAACCCGCCCCAGACCTGGGAAGAACTGGTTGCCGCCTGCGAGGCGATCACCGAAACGGGCAATGTGCCGTGCTTTTCCATGGGCAATCGCGAAGGGTTCGGCGGAGAGTTCTTCCTGTCCTCGGTCGCCGCGTCGTCACTGACCGCCGAGCAGCATGACGCCTTTGCCAATGGAGAGCTGAAATGGTCCAGCCCGGAGATCATGGAAATCCTCCAGACCTGGGTCGATACCCAGGACATGGGCTGGTACCGCCAGGGGGCCAATTCGACGGCCAAGTTCATGGACGAATATGAGCAGTTCATGCGCGGCGATGCCGCCAATACGATTGGGCTGTTGTCGGATGTGGCGCACTGGAAGCAGTTCGACGATTTTCTCGGCGCGGAAAATGTCGGGGTCTTCCGCCTTCCGGCGCCAACCTTGGCCGATGGCAACGTCAAGATTCCGGTGGCGGGCGGCATCGGCTATGGGGTCAACAATGCCGGGGCCAATGTGGAACTCGCGACCGCGTTTGTCGAACATCTGGCGTCCGCTGGGCCGATCCAGACTTTCGTGAACGATGCGGGCGTCGTGCCGGCCAATACGACTGTCGATACGTCCAGCCTCTCCAGCCCCTCGGTCGTTGCCATTCTCGAATGGCTCGAGCCTTATGGCGCGCCCATGGCTCACTCGAACACCACTGCGGATGAATTGTCCGAATGGCACCGCCAGAGCCAGCTTCTGCTCAATGGCGATGTGACGGTCGAGGAGGCCGCGGCGCGCATGGACGAGGTTCAGGCGCAGGCCCATAGCGGGAATTGAGGCGCGAGCCTCTAACGGATCCATGGCGCGGCCAACCGCGCCATGGCCTGTCTTTGAGCGGAGGAAATCCTGGATGGTGAGCGCCAACGCATCGACAGCCGAGCCGATGGGCAAGCGCAGCAAGCGCGCGGCGCCGACCATGGCGGGCTCGAAGGCCGAGCGCCGGTTCGCCTTTTTGTTCGTGATGCCGGCGGTGCTGCTGGTGCTGGTGTTCCGCATCATTCCGCTGATCTGGGGGTTCTTTCTCTCGCTTACCGACTGGCGCGGGCTGGGTGAGGCCAATTTCATCGGCATCGGCAACTACCAGCAGATGGTGGGGGATCCAAATTTCCAGGCGTCGATGGTCAATACCTTCGTGCTTCTGGCAACGCTTCCGATCTGGATCATGCTGCCCATGCTGCTCGCCATCCTGATCCATCAGGGGGTGCCGGGCGGCAAGCTGTTCCGCGCCGTCTATTTCTTCCCTGCCGTCCTTTCGAGCGTGATCGTGGGGTCGATCTTCAATGTGGTGCTGCGCTATGACGGCTCGTTCAACGCGCTTTTGGGGATGTTCGGCATCAATGCCGTCGATTGGCTGGGCGATTCCAACACGGCGCTGTTCTCGCTTATCGGCGTTCAGCTCTGGGCGACGTTCGGGATGAGCCTTCTGATCTTTCTGGCGGGCCTGTCCACGGTTCCCAAGGAGATGCTGGAGGCGGCGCGGCTGGATGGGGCCAAGCTGTGGCAGATCTGGGTTTTCGTCATCATCCCCTCGCTGCGTCCGATCATCGAATTCGTCGCCGTGGTGACCACGATCGGCGTGCTCACCAACATGTTCGGGCTGATTTACGTGCTGACTGCCGGCGGGCCGGGGACAGCGACGACATTGCCCGAATTCCTCATCTGGCTCGAGCAGGGGCGGCTCAACCGGCCCGGCTATGCGGCGGCGATCTCGATGGTGCTGTTCGCCTTCATGGCGGGGATCGCGTATCTGCAGATCCGCATCATGTCGCGCAACGCCAATCTCTAAGGAACACGCCATGGCTGCCGCCGGAAAACGGGAAAGACGCATTCTCTGGATCTTCGCGCTGCCCATGGCGCTTCTGGCGCTCTCTTGCGTCTATCCGGTCTATTTCGCGATCAACAATGCGCTCAAGGACAATCGCGGCTACATTCTCGACCGGTTCGGCCTGGTCCAGAACCCGACCCTGAGCAATTTCGTCCAGGCCTGGACCCAATCGAACCTCGACAGCTATTTCATCAATTCTGTGATCACCACGGCGGGGGCGGTGCTGTTGCTCCTGGTGGTGTCTTCGCTGGCGGGCTTTGCGCTGGCCGTGCTGCGGTTTCCGATGCGCCGGCTGATCTTCATCGTGATCCTTGCATCGCTGATGATCCCGGTGCAGGTGGTTCTGGTGCCGTTCTACCAGACGGTGGTGGGCCTGGGGCTGCTCAATACGCGCATCGGGCTCATCATCTCCTATACGGCGTTCTTCCTGCCGTTTTCGGTTTACCTCATGACCTCGTTCTATGCCGGCCTGCCGCGCGAACTGGTCGAAGCGGCGCGGATCGACGGGGCCAAGCTCATTCAGGTGTGGTGGTATGTGATGGTGCCCATGGGCAAGCCGGCGCTGATCACGCTGGGCATTCTCAATACACTCTATTGCTGGAACGACGTGTTGATTTCGCTGCTCGTCCTGCAGGACCAGCGCACGCTGATGGTCGGCATCGCGGCGCTCAGGGGCGAATACACCACCAATGTTCCGCTGCTCTCGGCCGGCATTGTCCTGGCTGCGGCGCCGATCGTCATCCTTTACATCATCTTCCAGCGCCAGATCGTCTCCGGGATCGCCGTCGGCGCTGTCAAAGGCTAGGTTTCATGGCTCAGATTGAACTCAAGGACGTCCGCAAATCCTATGGCGCCACGCCGGTCATCCACGGCATATCGCTCGGCATCGAGCAGGGCGAATTCGTGGTGTTTGTCGGCCCTTCCGGGTGCGGGAAATCCACGCTGCTCAGGATGATCGCCGGGCTGGAGACCATCACTGATGGCGATCTTTATATCGGCGGCAAGCGGATGAACGATGAGGAGCCGTCCGATCGCGGCGTGGCCATGGTGTTCCAATCCTATGCGCTCTATCCGCATATGAGCGTTGCCGACAATATGAGTTTCGGGCTGCGCATGACCGGCCGGCCCAAGGCCGAAATCGCCGAAAAGGTGCAGCGGGCCGCTTCGATCCTGCAGCTTGAAAAGCTGCTCGACCGCAAGCCGGCGCAGCTCTCGGGCGGCCAGCGCCAGCGCGTCGCTATCGGTCGGGCCATCGTGCGCAACCCGGACGTGTTCCTTTTCGACGAACCGCTCTCCAATCTCGATGCCGAATTGCGGGTCCAGATGCGGGTGGAGATCGCCAAGCTGCATGGAACGCTGGGCAACACGATGATCTATGTCACCCACGACCAGACGGAAGCCGTGACGCTGGCTGATCGGATCGTGGTGCTGCGGGCGGGCGTGGTCGAGCAGGTGGGCACGCCCATGGAGCTTTACGAGAACCCCGACAACGCCTTTGTCGCCGGCTTCATCGGCTCGCCGCGGATGAATTTTCTATCGGCCACGGCCAGTGGCCCCAAACAGGTGACGCTCAACGGCATCGACGTCGCTCTGCCGCATCTTCAGTCCGATCTGACTGCGGGGCAGGCTTTGCAGCTCGGCGTCCGGCCCGAGCATCTCGACGCGCCGGCGGGGATCGAGCTGCCGGTAAGCGTCGATGTGTCCGAGCAGCTTGGATCGACCACTTATGTGCACAGCCGGCTCGCCGATGGAGAGGTGTTGATCGCCGAGCGGCGCGGCAGCGCACCCCGGAGCGGGGAGGCGACCGTCCTGCGGTTCGATCCCGCCTCGGTGCGGCTGTTCGACCAAGCGGGCGCGCGGGTTCGCTGAACATGGGCCAGCGCATGGGGATGGTGGTTGCCGTCAAGCCCGAAAAGCTCGATGAGTACAAGCGGCTGCACGCCGAGCCCTGGTCGGAGATGAACGCCGCGCTCAAGCGCGCTAATATCGCCAACTATTCGATCTTCCTGCGCGAGCCGGAGAACCTGTTGTTCGGCTATTGGGATTATACCGGGGTCGACTATGCCGCCGACATGAAATGGCTCGGCGAGCAGGATGTGACCAAGCGCTGGCTCGCGCTGACCGATACTTGCCAGACTCGGCTGGAAACGGCGGCTGAGGGGGAGTGGTGGAGCATGATGCCCGAAATCTTCCATCTCGATTGAGGTTCACGCCTCGGGAATATTCTCGCGAAAGATCGCCTGCACCCGTGGGGAAATGGCTGTCCAGCCTTGGCCACGGACGGTGCGGGTGAGCTGGGCCAGCACCTCGCGGGCCTGAACGCGGGGGTTCTGGTCGATGACCACATCCATCGTGCCATCGAGCAGGAAGATCTTGGTGTGCGGCGTGAGGTCGTGACCGACAAAGAGCACGTCTTGCGCGCGATCCGCTTCCTGCAGCGCGCGTGCGATGCCGCGATTGCCGGCGCCGATGTTGTAGATGGCGTCGATTTTGTCGTCGGCAAGGACGGTGCGCGCGACGGCATAGGCGCGATCTTCCTCGTCGCGGACTTCGGCGGAATCGAGGATGGCGATCTGCGGGAACATCTCGGCCATGACGTGACGGAAGCCCATTTCGCGCTCCTCGTGGCCGCGATAGGCGAATGAGCCGGTGAACATCGCCACGCGCTTGTCGCCCGGACCCAGCATGCGGCCCATGAGATAGCCGGCAAGGCGGCCGGCCGAGCGATTGTCGATGCCGATGTAGCCGGCACGGGGGACGTGGTGGATGTCCGACACAAGGGTCACGACCGGCACGCCACGTTCCACCAGGGCGCGGATGGCCTCGCGCACGAGGGGATGGTCGATACCCACCAAGGCGACGCCGCGATGGGGGCCTTCCAACTGGGTGAGCTTGGCCGCAAGGGCGGACGGCTCGAAGCCGTCGATGATGTGCACATCGACTGTTGCATTGCCGGTGAGCGGGGCCAGCGCCTCGATATGCTGGTGCAGCTCGCGCATGAAGCTGTTGCTGCCGCCCGGCAGCACGATGTCGAGCGTCAGCGCCTGCCCGGAAGCGAGGGACGGGTGCGGTGGGGGGGCGATATAGCCGAGCCGGATCGCCGCATCGCGCACGGCGAGCCGCGTCCGTTCCTTGACGCCGGGACGGTCGTTGAGAACCCGGTCGACTGTGGCGCTCGATACGCCTGCTTCCCTTGCGATATCCACGAGCGTTGCCCGCATGCGTCTGCCTCCGTTGGTGGTGTCGCTATAGCGTGCAATCGGGGATGGCATCAACAAAAATGATGTAAAATGATGTAATTATATTGGCAGATATGGCCGGTTTGCCCTCAAAACCAGTGCTTGACCGCTTGAGGATGTTCATTTAGTCCGTCAGGAAATGATGGAAAAAGATTAAGTCCATCATTGTGAGCTGCATCAACCTGGCTGGGGAGGAGAGGTGATGGAGGCGTTCAAGCTTTCGCCAGACGTAGACGTGCGCGCACGCGATTTTGCCATCGGGTGCATCGGCGCGGGCATGATCATGGCCGACAACCATCTGGAAGCCTATCGGCAGGCTGGCTTCGATGTCGCGGTGATCGCATCGCGAACCGAGGAGAATGCCAGGGCTGTCGCCGAACGCTACGGCATCAAGACGGTGCACGAAACGCCGGAGGCGCTGCTGGCCGATGCGCGGATCGAGATCGTCGATATCGCCTTTCCGCCCGACCTGCAGCCCGACCTCATTCGCAAGGCTCTGGCGCAGCCGCATGTGCGGGCCATTCTGGCGCAAAAGCCGTTGGCGCTGACGCTCCAAGAGGCGATTGCGCTGCGGGACGAAGCCAGGGCAGCGGGCAAGATCCTCTCGGTCAACCAGAACATGCGCTACGACCAGGCGATGCGCGTGCTCAAGCAGATCATCGATGCGGGGCATCTGGGCCAGGTGGTGTTCGCCCAGATCGACATGCACGCCATTCCCCATTGGCAGACATTCCTTGCCGACTACGACCGGCTGACGCTCGCCAATATGGGCGTGCATCACCTCGATATCCTGCGCTTCCTGTTCGGCGAGCCGACCGAGATCACCACCGTGGCGCGGACCGATCCCCGGACGCAGTTCACCCATTCGGATGGCATCACGGCCTCAACGCTCAAATTCGCCAACGGGGTGATGGCGCTATCGCTCGAAGACGTCTGGAGCGGTCCGCGCGAGGAGGGGTTCGATGATGACATCCACATCCGCTGGCGCGTCGAGGGAACCGATGGCGTCGCCAAGGGAACCATAGGCTGGCCCAATGGCGCGCCTTCGACGCTCAGCTATGCCTCGAAGACGGCGACGGGCGGTAAATGGGTGACGCCGGAATGGGAGACCATGTGGTTCCCGCATGCGTTCATCGGCGTGATGGAGCAACTTCAATACGCGCTCAAGTCCGGCACCGAACCCGAGCTGTCGGTGGCCGACAATGTGCGTACCATGGCGCTGGTGGAGGCCGGTTATCGCTCGATGGCCGAAAAGCGCACGGTGGCGCTCAGCGAAGTTCCAGTGGAATAACAAGGAGGAGACGCAACATGATGCAATTGGGTATTTTTTCGGGATACTTCCCTTATACGCTCGAAGAAACGGCAAAGAAGATCAGGAGCCACGGTTTCAATACCGTTCAGCTCGATCTCCATTTCAAGGATATCGATCTCTCCGCTGGCCAGATCACCAAGGAAAAGGCGAAACGGGTGCGTGAGACCTTCCGCGACCACGACCTGCCGATCTGCTGCATTTCGGGCTACACCAACATCATCCACCCCGACCGCGACGAGCGGGCGCGCAGGGTAGGCTATCTCAAGGAGATCATCCGCAACGCCCGCGATTTCGGCTCACCCTACGTCATTTCGGAGACGGGGACCTACAACACCGAAAGCGATTGGATGCATGACGATCGCAACAAGACCGAGGAAGGGTTCGAGGAGTGCCGCAAGGTGATCGCCGAACTGTCGCAGGAAGCCTATGACCACGGCGCGGTTTTCTTGCTCGAGACATACGTGAACAATGTGGTCGGATCGGTGGAAGAGACGGTCAAGATGTTCGCGCAGGTCGATCATCCGGGGCTGGGGCTGCTGATGGACCCGACGAACTATTTCGAGGCCCACAATATCGATGCGATGGACAAGATCCTGCATCAGGTCTTCGATACGCTTTCGGACAAGATCAAGATCGCCCACGCCAAGGACGTCAAGCGCTCCGGCGAGGACAAGAGCGAAAAGCACGCCGATATCGGCGACGACACCGCTGCTGAATCGCACACGTTCCGGGGCGTGGGGGAAATCGAGTTGCCGGCGCCGGGATTGGGCGAGCTCAACTACGACCTCTACCTCAAGCGGCTGTCGGAAAAGCATCCCAACATTTCGATGATCATCGAACATCTCGAGGAAGCCGACGTTCCGCGGGCCAAGCAGTTCATGGATGGCAAGCTGCGGGCGCAGGGTCTTTGAAGAACGAGGGGCTGCCGATGGCGGCCCCGCCACTACCGAGGGAAACAAATGCCTGAGCTTTATGGACAAACCCTCAGCCGGCGGGATCTGGCGGCGCGGTCGGGGTCGCTCGGCCAGTTTGCCGGGGTGCGGCTGGTGGAGTTGACCGATGGCGTGGAGCGCGGCATCCGCATGCTGGAGTTCCGGTCGGGAACCGGCCTACGGTTCACCGTTCTGGTCGATCGGGCCATGGACATCGCCGATTGCGAATATCGCGGGCAGGCGATCGGCTGGCACTCGCCGGCCGGGTTTCGGCATCCGGGCCTGCACGAATATGAGGGGGAGGGCGGCCTGGCCTGGGCGCGCTCATTCTCGGGGCTCATGGTGACCTGTGGGCTGGACCACATCCTGTTCATGAATGAGGTGCCGGCCGACAACTACGTCTATTCCCCGAAAAAGTCGGTCAGCCATTCGCTGCACGGGCGGGTGGGCACCATACCCGCCAGGCTCACGGGCTATGGCGAGCGCTGGGATGGCGACCGCTGCTTCCTGTGGGCGGAAGGAGTGGTACAGCAGTCGGCGGTGTTCGGCGAGGATCTGCATCTCATCCGCCGCATCGAGATCGAAGTGGGCAGCGACGACATCGTGCTTTCCGACCGGGTGGTCAATCACGGCTTTTACCGAACGCCGCACATGTATTGCTACCACATCAACGTCTCCTATCCGCTGCTCGATGAAGGCGCGCGATATCTGGCGCCGATCGAGGATGTGGTCTGGGCGGCCCATGCCGGCGCCGATTACCGCAAGCAGGGCGTGGGCTACCGCACCGCACCGCCGCCGCAGCTCAATTTCCACGAGCAGGTGTGGCAGCACGAATTGGCCGCCGACGCGCAAGGGCAGGTGTCGGTGGCGCTGGTCAACGACCGGATCGGACTGGGGTTCGAAGTGGTGACACGCAAGGACCAGTTCCCCTGCCTTTACGAGTGGCAGAATTTCCAGGCGGGACAGTATGCCCTGGGGATCGAACCCTCGACGCATCACGTGCTGGGAAATCTCGCCGCCCGCGAGCGGGGCGAGATGATCTGGCTCGAGCATGGCGACGAGCGGCGCTACGATACGGTGATGCGCATCCTGCCGGACGCAGCGGCGATTTCGGCTGCCGAAACCCGTATCCGCGCCGTTTCCGGCCAGCCGCAGGATGACTACCCCGAGCCTTCGGGCAACCACAGGCCGATTGCCGGCAGGAGCGCGTAATGAAAGACCGTTTCGCTTCACTCGAAGGCAAGACCATTCTTTACACTGGGGCAGCCGGTGGACTGGGCCAGCCGACGGTCATCGAAATGCTGGGGCAGGGCGCCCGGGTCGTGGTGCTCGACAATGACGCGACCAAAATCGCGGCCCTCCAAGCTGCCGTCGGCAATGGCGATGCCGAAAGGCTGGTGATCGAAAAATGCGACCTCTCCGATCTCGATGGCCTCGCCAGGCGACTTGACGGGCTTGCCGACAGGGTGGGCGGGTTCGATGTGGTGATCAACAATGCCGCCATCTATCCGGCCAAGCCTTTCGAGGATTTCACCATCGCGGAAATCCAGATGGTGCAGCGGGTCAATGTGGATTCGGGCATCGTCTGCGTGCAGGCGGCGTTGCCGCATATGAAGCGCAAGGGCTGGGGGCGGATCATCAATATTTCCTCGATCACCTTCTCGGGCGGCTGGGAGAATTTGACGCCTTATGTTCAGTCCAAGGGGGCGCTGATCGCGCTTGCGCGATCCTGGGCGCGTGAGTTCGGCAAATACGGGATCACCGCCAATGCCGTCTCGCCGGGCGCGTTTCCCACCGATGCCGAAAAGATCCATGCCGATCCGGAAGGTTATGCCCGTTTCGTTTTGGATCACCAGGCGATCAAGCGGCGCGGCACGCCCCAGGACATGGCCGGCGTTCTCATGTTTCTCGCCTCGGAAGCTTCAGGCTTTGTCACCGGGCAGACCATCAATGTCGATGGCGGTTGGGTGATGACGTAGGCATTGCAGTTGATCTATCAGATCAATTGTGTGATAGGTCAGGTATCGTTCTCCCAACCTTGAGGAAAACATGTCTCTGGCTCGGGTCGGTTTAGGCTGCGCCAATATTGCCGGCCTCTACGCCCCGGTCTCCGCCGAGACCGCGCGTCGGGCGCTAGAGGCGGCATGGGAGATGGGCATAAGGCGCTTCGATACGGCGCCCTTTTACGGACGCGGGCTGTCGGAGCGTCGGGTAGGGGATTTCCTTCGCGACAAGCCGAAGACCGAATATGTGCTTTCCACCAAGGTCGGCCGCAGACTGGTGGCGGAAGGGGGCGCCGAAGCGGTCAAGGAGGAACCGGCTGCGCCACTGCCGTTTCAGGTCGAGTTCGACTATTCCCATGACGGGATCATGCGTTCGGTGGAGGACAGCTTTCAGCGTCTGGGGTTGACCGAGATCGATATCCTCTATGTGCATGATCTCGGCGCATTCGCCCATGGGGATGCCGCGCCGGTGCATTTTCGGACGTTCATGGATTCGGGGCTCAAGGCGCTCGAAGGGCTCAAGCGGGAGGGTGTGATTTCCGCCTATGGGCTGGGGGTGAACGAGAATGAAGTTTGCATCGACGTGCTGCGGCGGGCGTCTCTCGATGAAATCCTTCTGGCGGGGCGATTTACGCTGCTCGACCGCACTGCCGAAAGCGAGTTGCTGCCTTTGTGCCTTGAGCGCGGCACGACGATCGTTGCCGGCGGCATCTTCAATTCAGGGATATTGGCGACCGGCGCGTCCGGCGAGGCGTGTTTCAACTACGTACCGGCAAGCGCCGATATCCGACGCCGCGTCGAGGGGATGGAGGCGGTCGTCAGCCGTCATGGGATGAGCCTGGCGCAGGCAGCGCTGAATTTCCCGTTCTCGCATCCGGCGGTGTCCTCAATCCTGATCGGCACCCATAAGCCGGAAAGTCTCAGGCGCAATCTGGAATTGCTGGGCACGCGATTGCCTCAATCCATGGTCGCCGAACTCGATCCGCTGGCCTTGAGGTAATCGATGACAGACCAATCCGATATCGCGATCATCGACAGCCATTTTCACATCTGGGATCCCGACCGGGGTGATTATGGCTGGCTGACCGGTCCGTTCGCGCCGATACGAAGGGTCTTCACGCCTGCCGATTTCGCCGCCGCCGCCCAGCCGGCCGGGGTGATCGGAGGCGTTCTGGTGCAGACATGGGCGTCGGCTGAAGAGACGCGCGAGTTTCTGGCATTGGCGGAAGCCAACAGAGAGATCATGGGCGTCGTCGGCTGGGTCGATCTCTGCGCGCCCGATGTGGGTGATGTGCTCGACCAATTGTTGGCGGGGCCGGGAGGCTGCTATCTCAAGGCGGTTCGGCATCTGGTGCATAACGAGCCGGACGCGGATTGGCTCGGCCGGGCTGACGTCCGCAACGGCCTGCAAGCGGTTGCCGAGCGGGGGCTTGCCTATGATCTGCTGATCAGGGCGAGGGAAATTCCCGCTTCCATCGCGTTGGCCAAAGCGATGCCTGAGTTTGCGGCTGGTGGTCGATCATATCGCCAAGCCGGCCATCGCTCGCGGTGAATATCGACAATGGGCGGAACCGTTTGCCGGATTTGCCGAGTTGCCCAATGTCGCGTGCAAATTGTCGGGCATGGTGACCGAGGCCGATCTATCGGGTTGGACGCAGGAACAACTCGCGCCCTATTTCAACCATGCGCTGGAAATTTTCGGGCCGGATCGACTGATGGTGGGTTCGGATTGGCCGGTTTGCCTCGTGGCCACCGACTATGCGGGCGCCATTGACCTGGTCCGCAACGCCATTGCACCTTTGAGCCCGGACGAGCAGCGTGCGGTGCTTCAGACTTGCACAAAACACTTCTATAAGCTCGAACCGGGGAGCGAGACATGACTGAATTGAATGACAAGGTGGTGCTGCTGACCGCCGCAGCCCAGGGGATCGGCGCGGCCAGTGCAAGGGCGTTTGCCGCCGCAGGCGCGCGCGTTATCGCCACCGACATCAACGAAGTCGAACTCGCCAAGCTTGCGGACGTTGCCGGCATAAAAACCGAACGGCTCGACGTGCTCGACGATGCCGCCGTCACCGCGCTGGTGGCCAGGATCGGCAGGATCGATGTCCTGTTCAACTGCGCCGGCATCGTTCACAACGGAACGCTGCTGGAGATGGAGGACAAGGACCTCGATTTCGCGCTCGATCTCAACGTCAAGGCGCAGGTGCGGACCATCCGCGCCGTGCTGCCGGGCATGCTCGAGCGCGGCGACGGCGCGATCATCAACATGTCCTCGGTCGCCGGCAGCCCCAAGGGCGTTCCCAACCGGTGCGCCTATTCGATTTCCAAGGCGGCGGTGGTGGGACTCACCAAGTCGATTGCGGCCGATTACGTGACCAAGGGCATCCGCTGCAACGCCATCTGTCCCGGCACCGTCGACAGCCCCTCGCTGCAGGAGCGGTTGCGGGCCATGGGCGACTATGAGACGGCGCGGGCGGCGTTCGTCGCGCGCCAACCGATCGGCCGGATCGGCACGCCCGAGGAAATCGCCGATCTCGCCGTCTATCTGGCGGGTGCAACCTACACCACCGGCCAGATCCACATCATCGATGGCGGCTGGGTGAACTGATCCAATAAGCAGGAGTAGTAGAGATGAAATTGCTGCGCTATGGCGAGGCCGGGGCGGAGAAGCCGGGCCTTCTGGCAGAGGATGGCACGATCCGCGACCTTTCGGCCCATGTTGAGGACATCGCGGGCGAAGTGCTCTCGCCCGAGGGGCTGGCGGCGCTGGCGCGGATCGACGCCGCCAGCCTGCCGGAAGTTTCCGGAAACCCGCGCCTTGGGCCTTGTGTCGCGGGAACCGGCAAGTTCATCTGCATTGGGCTCAACTATTCCGATCATGCCGCCGAAACGGGCGCGACGGTGCCGCCCGAACCGATCATTTTCATGAAGGCCACCTCGGCGATCGTGGGCCCCAATGACGATGTGGAAATTCCCCGCACATCGGAAAAGACCGACTGGGAGGTCGAGCTTGGCGTGGTGATCGGCAAGACGGCCAAATACGTCTCAGAGGACGAAGCCATGGATTACGTGGCGGGCTATTGCGTGGTCAACGACGTCTCCGAACGCGCGTTCCAGGCCGAGCGGCATGGGCAGTGGACCAAGGGCAAATCCGCCGACACCTTCGGGCCGACCGGGCCGTGGCTGGTGACAAAGGACGAGGTTGCCGATCCGCAGAACCTCTCGATGTGGCTCGAGGTCAACGGGCACCGCTACCAGGACGGTTCGACCAAGACCATGGTCTATGGCGTCAAATATCTGGTGAGCTATCTCAGCCAGTTCATGAGCCTGCGGCCGGGCGACATCATCTCCACCGGCACACCTCCGGGCGTGGGGCTGGGGCAGAATCCCAAGGTCTTCCTCAAGGCGGGGGACGAGATGGAACTGGGGATCGAGGGACTGGGAACGCAGCGCCAGCGATGCGTCCAGGCCTAAGCCTTCGAGGGCCGCGGAAAGCGGCCCATTTCCTTGGCTTTCCCGCCGAACAATCCACAGCGACATGCCGCTGACATAATCACCTGTTGCAGAGCGCGTGCGATAATGTTAGCGCTAACGTGAACGCTAACATGTTCTTCATCAGGGAGGAAATTCATGAAGCACTATGTCGTTGGTGCCGTGCTATCGGCTGTCCTGAGCCTGGGTCTTGCCGCCCCGGCCCTGTCGCAGACCGCCACGTTCGGCGGTTCGGACGCTTTGGGCTCGCTGTACGACCGGCAGAACCGCATGTTCGTCGATCTGGTCAATGAGCGCTCCAATGGAGAGCTCACGCTCAACTTCATCGAAGGCGAGCAATTGGGCACCGACGTGCAGGTCATCGAGCAGACCATGGGTGGCGCCGTTCAATTCTACGGCGACGATTTGAGCTGGTATTCGAACTGGGTCGATGACTACGCCATCCTGGGTTGGGGTTTCACGTTCCACTCCAACGACCACATGCAGGCGTTCTTTGAGACCGACACCTACCAGACGATGGCTCAGGAGCTGATCGACGAATATGGCGTGCGCCTTCTGGCGCAGGCGCCTATCCAGCCGCGCCTGACCTTTGCCAATACGCCCATCGAAACGGCGGACGATTTCAACGGCCTCAAGATGCGCGTGCCCGAGATCCCCACCTATCTCCAGCTCTGGCAGACCCTCGGGGCCAGCCCGACCCGCGTGGCCTGGGGCGAGGTGTTCCTGGGCCTGCGCACCGGCGTGATCGAAGCGGCGGAAGGACCGGTTTCGGCCGCTTACGCCGCCCGGTTCCATGAGGCGGCGCCCTATGTGATCCGCACTGACCACATCCTTACGGCGACCCATATCCTGGTCAACGAAGCCTTCTATCAGTCGCTTTCCCCCGAGCTGCAGGAGATCTTGACCCAGGCGGCGGTCGAGGCGACGGCTTGGGCGCGCGAGCAGGCTGAAGCGGAAACCGACGACATCATCGCCACGATGGAATCGGAAGGCGCCACGGTGAGCGAAATCGATCTCGAGCCGGTGCGCGAGCGGGCTGTCGAGGCGGTCGAGCGCATCGAGGCCGAGGGGCTCTGGACGCCGGGCCTGTGGCAGTCCGTTCAGGACATGGCCGAATAAGATCGATCATGCGGCGCGGGCCTTCCCCGCGCCGCTTCAATCTGCGCCGGGAGGAGCTGGCAATGGAACTGTTCCGCAAAGGGCTACGGGTTCTCGAACGCATCGAGATCAGCATCGCCATGGCCCTGTTCGTGGTCATCGTCATCTCGATCTGTGCCCAGGTCGTCAGCCGGTATTTCCTTGGCTCGCCCCTGGTCTGGGTCGAGGAAGCCGCGACCTATGCCTTCATCTGGATCGTGTTCCTGGGCGCGGCCGTGGGGATGAAGCGGCTTTCGCACATCAAGATCGAGGCGCTTTCGCTTGCGGTTTCCGAACGGGTGCAGGGCGTTTTGCGTCTATTCGGCTTCATCGTCATGGGGTTTGTCCTCTGGCGGCTGATTCTGGCGGTTCCCGGTGTCATGAGCATCGAGGCGCGCTCCATGTCGGTGTCGCTGCCGATCGCCATTCCGCGCATGTGGTTCTATTCCATGCCCCTCTATGTCTCGGCGATCTCGATGTCGCTGACCCTTATCTATTACGCGATCGCCCAGATCATCGCGCTGGTGCGCGGCACGCCGATGACCTTCATCGACAAGACGGCCCTGACCGACGGCGCGCGCGAGGGAATCTAAGATGTCCATCGGTATCCTGCTGCTCGCCTTTATCCTGCTCATCGCGCTCGAAGTGCCTGTCGCCTTCGCGATGGTGTTCTCGGCCTTCCTTTTCATCCTGACCGGTCCGGGCCTGCCCGAGCAGATCGTCATCCAGCGTATGCCAGGCGGTCTCGACAGCTTTCCGCTGCTGGCCATTCCGCTGTTCGTTCTGGCCGGGCACCTCTTCAATCGGGCCGGAATCTCCGAGCGCATCTTCGATTTCGCCTCGGCGGCGGTCGGTCATCTCAAAGGCGGCTTGGCGCAGGTCAATATCGCCGCCTCGATCATTTTCGCCGGCATGTCGGGCGTAGCCCAGGCCGACGCGGCGGGCCTGGGCGCGGTGGAAATCCGCCAGATGCGCGAGCGCGGCTATTCCGCGCCGTTCGCGGCGGCGGTGACGGCGGCGTCCTCGATCATCGGCCCGATCATCCCGCCCAGCGTCATCATGGTCATCTATGCGGTGACCGCGCAGGTGTCGCTCACCGACCTGTTTCTTGCCGGCATCGTTCCGGGCCTGCTGATGGGCTTGTGCCTGATGATCATGGTCTATGTGCTGGTGCGCACCGGCGTGGAGGCGGCACCGCAGGCGCAGCGAGTGCCGCGCCGCGAATTGCTCCGCACCTTCCTGCGCGCCCTGCCAGCGCTGGCCGCGCCGGTGCTGCTGGTCGTGGGAATGCTCACCGGCGTTGCGACGCCGACCGAGCTTGGAGCGCTGATCGTGCTCTATGCGGCGATCCTGGGCTTCATCAATCGCGCCCTCACCTGGAAGGGGCTGCTCGAAACGCTCGCCATGAGCGCGATCACAACCGGCGTGCTGGTGTTCATCATTGCGGCGGCGTTTCCGTTCGGCTGGTTGATTTCGGTGCAGAACCTGCCCGGTATCATCGTCGGGTTCATGCAGACGCTGACGGAGAACCCGCTGGTGCTGTTGTTGATCCTCAACGTGGTGCTGCTGATCGTCGGCCTGTTCCTCGAAACGACGGCCATCATCTTGATCGCGACGCCCGCGCTGCTGCCGCTGGTGGCCGCCTATGGCATCGACCCGGTGCATTTCGGCGTCGTGATGATCCTCAACCTGCTGATCGGTTCGCTCACGCCTCCGTTCGGCGTCATTCTGTTCATCATCAAGCACATCGCACAAATCAGCTTTGGGCAAATGGTCAGAGCGATCATCCCCTTTTACCTGCCGCTGCTCTTCGTCCTGCTGATGCTCACCTTCTTTCCGCAGCTCGTGCTGTGGCTTCCCAACCTCTTTTGATGGAAACGAAAATGTCTGCCGTACTCTCCGGTTACAAGATCATCGACTGCACGATCGCCATGGCGGGGCCGTTCGCGGCCCAGCGGCTTGGCGATCTGGGCGCCGACGTGATCAAGGTCGAGCCCACCAGCGGGGAGTGGCAACGCCATGTCTCGGCCGGCGGGGCGGAGGGCAACCGGATCAACGTTTCCTTCACCGCGCTCAACCGCAACAAGCGCTCGCTTGCCGTCGACCTCAAGCGCGAGGAAGGCAAGGCGCTGCTGCGCGATCTGGTGAAGTCGGGCGATGTGTTTATCCAGAACTACCGCCCCGGCGTCGCCAAGCGGCTGGGGGTGGACTATGAGAGCCTCAAGGCGATCAATCCCAGGATCATCTATGTCTCGATGTCCGGCTATGGCGAAGACGGGCCCTATGTGAACTATCCGGGCCAGGACATGCTGCTCCAGGCGATGAGCGGGGCCATGTACAATGTCGGCCGCAAGGGCGAGGCGCCGCTCCCTTCGGGCAATTATCTCGTTGACGCCGTTACCGCCTATTCGGCCTTCGAGGGGGTGCTGGCGGCGCTGCTGCATCGCGAGCGGACGGGCGAAGGCCAGAAGGTCGAGGTGAACATGCTCGACTCGATCATCGCGCTGCAGATGCAGGAACTCTCGATCTATACGGTTGGCGGCATTCCCCAGGAGCGGTCGAACGAGCCCGACGGGCACGTCTATATCCGGGCCCCTTATGGGGTGTTCAATACCGCGGACGGCGCAGTGGCGCTGGCCTTTCCGCCGCTCAAGACCTTTGGGCAGATCGCCGATATTCCCGAATTCCTCGACATGGAGGATGGGCGGGATTCCTTTACCCAAAAGGATCTGATCATCTCCAAGACCCGCGAGGCGATGACGCGCAAAACCACTGCGGAATGGCTCAAGCTGTTCCGCGAGGCCGATATCTGGGCTGGACCGGTCTATGGCTATGCCGATCTGGTCGATGATCCGCAGGTTGCCCACAACGGCTCACTGGTGGAGTACGACCATCCGACCGAAGGCAGGATCAAGACGCCGGGTTTCCCCTATAAGTTTTCGGCCAGCCCGGCCGAAGTGCGTTTCGGCGCGCCGTTGGTGGGCCAGCACAGCACTGAAGTGTTGGCTGAACTGGGCTATGACCAGGAAACGATTGCGAGTCTCCTGGACGCCGGCGTAATCGCCAGCGAACAGGTCTAACCCAGCGAGTTCCATGGCCTCCGACACGGCCCCGCAGAACCGCCGCAAGCGCCGCACGGCCACCAGCCGTGTGACGATGAACGACGTTGCCGCGCGGGCAGGGGTGTCGGCGCAGACGGTATCGCGCGTTTTGCGGCAGCCCGAGCTCGTGGGGGACGAAGTGGCCCGCCGGGTGCGCGAGGCGATCGTCGAGCTGCAATATGTGCCCAACTCGGCGGCGAGCCAGATGGCGTCTAATCGCTCGGGCATCGTGGCGGCGATCATCCCGACGATCTCGGCCTCTATCTTCGCCGAGACCGTGCAGGCGCTTTCCGATGTTCTGGTTCCTGAAGGCTACCAGCTCCTGCTCGGCAACAACGAGTACGACCTGGCCAAGGAAGAAGAGCTGATCCGCTCATTCCTGGGCCGGGGGCCGGACGGGCTGGTGCTCTCGAGCACACATCATACCGAAGCGACCAAGGCGCTGATCGCGGGGGCCAGTATCCCCGTGGTCGAGACCTGGGACTGGGAAGACAGCCATCTCGACCTGATGGTCGGGCACTCCAACGTCCATGCGGCCCGGGCGGTGATGGATCATCTGGTCGAGCGCGGCTACCGGCGTATCGTCTTTGCCGGGGTGACCAATGCCGGCGACTTCCGTGCCAAGGCGCGTCTCAAGGGCTATCGCGCGGCGGTCAAGGCGATAGGGCTCGACACCGAACGCGTGTTGACCCTGACCGGCAAGCCGCTGAGCCTTGCCAGCGGGGCCGAGACCATGAGCCGGGTGCGCGGGGAATTTCCCGAGGCCGATGCCGTGTTTTTCTCCTCGGACGTCTTTGCCGCCGGCGCGCTTTTGCGCTGTGTGCGCCAGGGACTGAGGGTGCCCCACGATATCGCCATCGCCGGGTTCGGCGATTTCGATTTTTCCGCCCATCTCGTCCCCTCGCTCACCACCGTTTCCGTGCGCGCCGGGGAGATCGGCCGGCATGCCGCCAATCTGCTGCTGGCGCGCATGCGGGGCGAGGCCGTGCCCACGCCCCGCATCGACGTCGGCTTTGAACTGATCGTGCGCGAAAGCACGTGACCGGGATCATCCAATGAAACTTTCCGAACGCAATTATTACGAAGATCTCGATGTCGGCTACAGCTACGAGACGCCGGCCATCACCGTCAGCGAACATCACGTCCTCGGCTTTGCCGGGCTCACCGGCGATTTTGCCGATGTGCATGTGGACGAGCAGTTCGCTCTCGAAATGGGCTTCAAGGGACGCCTGGCACACGGCATTCTGGTGCTGGGGCTGATCGATGCGCTCAAGAACCGCTGTATCGTCCACTTCCACGTGGTTGCTGCGCTCAACTGGAACTGGCGCTTTGCCGGCCCGGTCTATGTCGGCGACCGTTTGCGCGCGCGCCTGACCATCGCCGAAAAACGCCTCACCAAGGCGGGCAATCGCGGCATCGTCACCCTCAATATCGAGGGGATCAACCAGAACGAAGAAACCATTCAGTACGGCACCAACCAGATCATGGTGATGTGCCGGCCTTGAGGCCCGATTTCGCCCTTCCTGCATCGGAACGTTACAATGACTGACACCGTCTCCATTGCCGCTCAAGGTCACGTCCGCATCGTGACGCTCAACCGGCCCGAAAAGCTCAACGCCGTCACCCCGGAGATGGCCGAGCGGCTGATCGCCGCCGTCAACGAGTTCAACACCGACGACGACGCGCGCTGCATCATCCTCACCGGGGCGGGTGAAAAGGCATTTTGCGCCGGCTCGGATATCCGCACGCTGGACAATTATTCGACGCCCTGGAACTTCCGCAACCGGCCCGATTATTGCGATGCGCTGCGCGGTCTCACAAAGCCGATCATCGCGGCGGTCAACGGCTATGCCTTTGGTGGCGGGCTCGAAACGGCGATGACCTGCGATATCCGTATCGCCTCGGAAAACGCCTCTTTCGCCGCGCCGGAAATCAAGCTCGGCTGGATCGGGGGCGGCGGGATGGCGGCGCATCTCAGCCATGCGGTCGGGCCGTCCAACGCGGCGCTGATGATCATGACCGGCGATCCCATCGATGCCCAGACGGCGCTTGCATGGGGGCTGGTTTCCCGGGTCGTTCCGCGCGAGCGGTTGCTGGACGAAGCCATGACGGTTGCGACGGCCATTGCCGCGCGTGCACCGATCGCGGCGGAAACGGCAAAGGTCAACCTGCGCGCCGCTTACGGCATGTCGATCGAGGATGCGATCACCTATGAGCGCGACCTGCAGACGATCTGTTTTGCGACCGAGGATGCAGCCGAAGGCCGCGCTGCCTTCAAGGAAAAGCGCAGCCCCAATTTCAAGCGGCGCTGAGACGCAAATGCACCCTTCGCACGACATGCCGCTCGATGGGCTGCTGGTGCTCGACCTCAGCCAGTTCCTCTCGGGTCCTTACGCATCCTTGCGGCTGATGGATCTGGGCGCGCGGGTCATCAAGATCGAGCGGCCGGAGAGTGGCGATATCGCCCGCTCGCTCTATCTCAGCGACACCGAGATCGGCGGGGACTCGACGCTGTTCCACGCCATCAACCGCAACAAGCAGAGCCTGGCGCTCGACCTCAAGGACGAAAAGGATCGCGAGACCCTGCGGCGGCTGATCGCAAAGGCCGACGTACTGATCCAGAACTTCCGTCCGGGCGTCATCGAGCGTCTGGGGTTGGATTATGAGCGCGTGAGGCAGATCAATCCACGGCTCGTCTTTGCGTCGATCTCGGGCTATGGCGCCGAAGGGCCCTGGTCGCACCTGCCGGGGCAGGATCTTCTGGCCCAGTCGCGTTCGGGCCTGATGTGGCTTTCCGGCGATGCCGAGCAGGGGCCGGTGCCGATGGGACTGGCGGTAGCCGACATGCTGGCCGGCGCGGCGATCACGCAAGGCGTTCTGGCGGCGCTTGTGCGGCGCGGCATGACCGGCGAGGGGAGCCATGTGGAGACCAGCCTGCTCGAAGTGCTGATCGATCTGCAATTCGAGGTGCTGACCACCCATCTCAACGATGGCGGTCGGCCGCCCAGGCGAGCGGAAAAGAACAGTGCGCACGCCTATCTCGCGGCGCCCTATGGGGTTTACCGCACCGCCGACGGCTATCTTGCCCTGGCGATGACGCCGCTGGGCAAGCTTGCCGATCTCATGGACCTGCCGGCGCTCGCAGCCTATCGCGATGAGCCGCGGGCCTGGTTCACTGAGCGCGACGCCATCAAGGGCATCATCGCGGGCGTTATTGCGGCGCGGCCGACGCAGGAATGGCTCGATCTGTTCGAGCCGGCCGACATCTGGTGCGCCAAGGTGCTCGATTGGCCGCAATTGCTGGCCCATGAGGGTTTCCAGCACCTCGAAATGCTGCAGAAGCTGGGGCGCGACGACGGCATTTCGATCACTACGACACGCTGCCCCATCCGCATAAACGGCAAACGGGCGCTCACCGACCGGGCGGCGCCCAGGGTGGGCGAGCATTCGCGCGCCATCAGGGAGGAATTCGGTCTATGACCATAACGCTCAAAGGGATGACCTGGGATCATCCGCGCGGTTACGACCCGCTGGTTGCGTGCTCGGACCTCTACCGCGCCCGCACAGGTGTGGAGGTCCAGTGGGAAAAGCGCAGCCTGCAGGATTTCGAGTCCTATCCCGTGGAGGAGTTGGCCCGCGCCTATGACCTCATCGTCATCGACCATCCGCATGTGGGGCAGGTGGTGGGCGAGAACTGCCTTGCTCCCCTCGATGTGCCCGAGCGCTCGGAAGAACTCGATGCACTGGCTGACGCTTCGGTGGGACCATCTTTTCCGAGCTATGCCTGGAAGGGGCGGCTATGGGCGTTGCCCGTCGACGCGGCCTCGCAGGTTCAGGCCTATCGTCCCGATCGTGTCGATGGTCCGGCGACTGATCTTGACAGCGTCATGGACTTGGCGCGGGAGGGGCGCGTGCTGTTGCCGCTCAAAGCGCCGCACGCGCTCATGACGTTTTACTCGTTGGCGGCCAATATGGGCGTGCCTTGCGCGGCCGGAGATGGCTTTATCGCGCGGGACGATGGCATCTCGGTGTACGAGACCCTGGCCCAGCTCGTTTCGTATATCAATCCGGTCAATTTCGATCTCGACCCGATCGATGCGCTGGAACGGCTGGCGCGCGCCGATAGCCGGGAAAGCTTGAGCCCGTATGTTTTCGGTTACGTCAACTACGCCCAGGACGGCTTCCGCGATACGCCGGTCCGCTTCGCCGATGTTCCAGCCGTGAATGGAGCCGGGCCGCGCGGGGCGGTTATCGGAGGAACCGGCATGGCGGTTTCGGCCTATTGCCAAAACCGCGAGGCTGCTATCGATTTTGCGTTCTGGATCACCAGCGCCGAAGTGCAGGCAGGCCCCTACGCCCAAGCCGGTGGGCAGCCGGGGCATCGGAAAGCTTGGGAGAGCGAAGCCGTCAATGCGCCCGTTCACGGATTTTTCCGCGATACGTTGAAAACGCTCGATCAATCCTATCTCCGTCCCCGGTTCGATGGCTATATGCCCTTCCAGGACACTGCCTCGCGCCGCCTCAGCGTTGCGTTGGCCAATGGCGAAAGCGCCGGGGTGGTGATCGACGCGCTTTGCGCGCTCTATGACGATTTTGCCAAGGAGCACCTGTCATGACTTTTCTCGAACCCGGACTTTATCTCGGTCGTGTGCAGATGCCGGGGGGCGGATATCCGCGCGTGGTCACCATTCGGGACGGGCAGCTTGTCGACATCACGTCATCGGCGGCGCCGACGGTGCGCGATATCTGCGAGGGTGGAGACCCGGCAGCCTATGTGCGATCCGCTCCGGGGGAAGCGATCGTTGCGCTCGACGCGGTGATGGCCAATGCCGTTGCCAAGGAAAAGGACGCAAGCCTTCCCACCCTGCTCTCGCCCGTGGACCTGCAGGCAATCAAGGCTTCGGGGGTCACGTTCGTGGTCAGCCTGCTCGAGCGGGTGATCGAGGAGCAGGCCAAGGGCGATCCGGCCAAGGCCGACGCGTTGCGCGGGGAGATCCTGACCCTGATTGGCGAGGATTTGTCGCAACTGGTTCCCGGTTCGGATGCGGCGATGGCGGTCAAGGCCAAGCTAGTCGAGAAGGGCGTCTGGAGCCAGTATCTGGAAGTGGGGATCGGGCCCGATGCCGAGATCTTCACCAAATGTCAGCCCATGGCCAGCGTGGGGCACGGGGCCGAGGTGGGATTGCACCCGATATCGACCTGGAACAATCCCGAGCCCGAGGTGGCGCTGATCGTCTCCTCACGCGGCGCCATTGTCGGCGCCACGCTGGGCAACGACGTCAATCTGCGTGACGTGGAGGGCCGCTCGGCGCTGCTGCTGGGCAAGGCTAAGGACAACAACGCATCGGCGGCGCTGGGACCATTCATCCGTTTGTTCGAGGGCGATTTCACCATCGACAGCGTCAAGGCGATGGAGGTGGGACTCGAAGTAAGGGGCGAGGACGGGTTCGTGCTCACCGGTCACTCCTCCATGAGCCAGATTTCCCGTACGCCGGAATCGCTGGTGGCTGCGGCGATCGGCGAGCATCACCAATATCCCGATGGGCTGGTGCTTTATCTGGGCACCATGTTCGCCCCGGTCCAGGACCGGGACGGCGCCGGCAAGGGTTTCACGCACAAGCTGGGCGACGTGGTCACCATCTCGACCCCGGCGCTGGGAGCGCTGGTCAATACCGTCAACCTCTCCACCAATTGTGCGCCATGGACCTATGGCCCTCGGCAGTTGATGGGCGATCTGGCCAGGGCTGGCCTGCTCTAGTGAACGAGGGCGCGGCCGATTTGCCGCGCCTTTAGCCCGATTGCCGGATGATCGAAATCCCGCCATAAGGTGGGGAATGCCGCAGACGCTTTCGATTTTGGTGGTCGACGACAATCGCATCCGCGCCTCGATCATCGAGGATGGGCTGCGCGAGGCCGGCCATGCGCATGTGCACGTCATCACCGAAATCAACGAGGTGGCGGCTCGGATCGGCGAGATCGCGCCCGATGTGGTGATCATCGACCTCGAAAATCCCAATCGCGACATGCTCGAGCATTTCTTTGCGCTGTCACGGGCGTTGCAGCGGCCCATCGCCATGTTCGTGGACAAGGCTGATCCGGGCTCCATCGAGGCGGCGGTCGATGCGGGCGTTTCGGCCTATGTGGTCGACGGGCTGCGCAAGGAGCGGGTCAAACCCATTCTCGATATGGCCATCTCGCGCTTCCGCGCCTTTTCGCGCTTGCGGGAGGAACTGGCCGAGGCGAAGTCCGAGCTTGAGAACCGCAAGGCGATCGAAAAGGCCAAGGGTATCCTGATGCGGACCCGGGGGCTTTCCGAGGATGAAGCCTATGCCCTGTTGCGCCGTACGGCCATGAACCAGAACCGCAAGATTGCCGAGATCGCGCAAAGCCTGATCACGGCGGCCGGACTGCTCGAACCCTAGGAGGCGCGCTTGGGACTGACACCCATCACCATCGGCTATGTCCCGCTGCTCGACGCGGTCGTGCTGATCGCTGCCCAGGAGCAGGGGTTTGCCGAGGCCGAAGGGCTCGAATTCGATCTGGTGCGTGAAACATCCTGGGCCAACATCCGGGACCGCGTGGCGATCGGGCATTTCGACCTTGCGCATATGCTGGCGCCTATGCCGCTCAGCGCCAATCTGGGGCTCACGCCACTCGATGCGCAGATGATCGCGCCCATGGCGCTGGGGCTGGGCGGCAATGCGGTGACGGTTTCCAACGCGGTCTGGGAGCAGATGCGGGGGGCGGGCGCTGGTCCGGGCGTCGATGCGTGGCAGGCCGGACTTGCGCTCAAGCGTGTCATTGCTGCGCGGGCGAAGAACGGGTCGCCGCGATTGCGGCTGGCGGTCGTCCATCCTGAGAGCGGGCACAATTACGAGTTGCGCTACTGGCTGGCGGCTTCGGGGATCGACCCCCGTCACGATGTCGAAATCGTCATCGTCCCGCCTTCGTTTCAGCCCGATGCCTTGGCCGCCGGGCGGATCGACGGCTATTGCGTGGGCGAGCCCTTCAATTCGGTCGCGGCGGCGCGCGGCACCGGGCGCATCGTCACCACAAAGTCTTCGATCTGGCGCTCCAGCCCCGAGAAGGTGCTGGGGACACGGCTGCAATGGGCCGAACGCTATCCCGAACGGCTCGGCGCGATCTTGCGAGCGGTGACGCGGGCGGCCCGCTGGAGCGGGGATCCGGCCAATCGCGAAGCGCTCGCGAGGATGCTGGCGCGTGAGGACCGGCTGGGTGTTTCCGATGCGATCCTGATGCGGGCGCTGACCGGCGATCTGATGCTGGGCGGGGGCGAAAATCTCAAGGTCGATGACTTCTTCATTCCCTACGAGCGGGCAGCGAATTTTCCCTGGCAGAGCCACGCACTGTGGTTCTATGCTCAGATGGTGCGGTGGGGGCAGGTGAGCCATAGTGTAGGCAATGCACAGATCGCCGCCCGGACCTATCGGCCCGATCTCTACCGCGCAGCGCTCGCCGGCATGGGCATGGCGGTGCCGTCCGCCAACGCCAAAATCGAAGGTGCCCTCGTGGAACCAACGGCGCTGGGGGCGCAGGAGGGCATGCTGACGCTGGGCCCGGACGGGTTCTTTGATGGGACGCAGTTCGATCCCGATGAACTCGATGCTTATATTGCTGCGCAATCAGAACTGCCCGCACAATAAGCGCTTCGCAATCACTGCGTAAATTTTGGGCGGATTGCTTCGGCTTTGACCGTCATCGTCGCGGCGCGGCTTCAGGTCCGGCAGAGTGGTTTCCCACTAAGTTATTGGAATTGCTCGACCGAGGAGTGAGTGGGGCAACTGGCACGGTTCGTGCAAGACTGAAATCGAAGCGCGCTTAGCGCTGTGAAATAGGCGTCCAATGGCGGGCGCTGCAATTTGGCAACGTCGCCAACCTTTCGAGGCAACCGTCCCTGCGGGGCGGCATGGTCTTGGCTGGTTGGCGGCGTTTTTGTTTTGGCACGAACCGGACCCACACATCCGAATGGAGAGCGAGATGACCTCACCGATGCCCGATACGGGGACTGCTCCCAACGCCGGCCGCGCGCTGTCGCTGTCGACGATCGCCTTTACCGTCTGCTTTGCCGTGTGGACGATCTTTTCCATCATCGGGGTGCAGATCAAAGACCAGTTGGGGCTCACCGAGGCCCAGTTCGGTCTTTTGGTCGGCACGCCGGTTCTAACCGGTTCGCTGATCCGGCTCCTGCTTGGCATCTGGACGGACCGGTTCGGCGGGCGACTGGTCTATACGCTCACAATGCTGGCATCCGCCGCTGCGACTGCGCTGCTGGCGTTCGCGCAAACCTATGAGCAGATGCTGGTTGCCGCGCTGGGCGTGGGCATCGCCGGCGGTTCGTTCGCGGTTGGGGTGGCCTATGTCTCCCGCTTCTATCCGGCGGGCAAGCAGGGCACCGCGCTGGGCATTTTTGGAGTCGGCAATGTCGGCGCCGCGGTCACCAAATTCGCGGCACCCTTCGTGATGGTGGCGCTGGGCTGGCAGGCCGTCGCGTTGGTGTGGGCGGCGGTGCTGGCCATCATGGCGGTGGTGTTCTGGTTCAGCACCGAAGACGATCCCGTGATCGCGGAGCGGCGCGCGTCGGGGGGCAAGGGCCGCAGCCTTGCTGAGGAATTCGCGCCGCTCAGGAACCTGCAGGTCTGGCGCTTTTCGCTTTATTATTTCTTCGCCTTCGGCGCCTTTGTCGCGCTTTCGCTGTGGCTGCCGCGCTACCTCATCGAAGTCTATGGCTTCGATATCCAGACCGCCGGGATGATCGCGGCGTTCTACTCCATTCCCGCGTCGATCTTCAGGGCCTATGGCGGGCACCTTTCCGACCGCCACGGCGCGCGCACGGTGATGTATTGGACGCTGATCGTCTCGGCGGCCGCCACCTTCGTTCTGTCCTTCCCACAACTTGGCGCGGCCGGCTTTATCGCCGTCGCTTTCGTGCTCGGCTTCTTCATGAGCCTGGGAAAGGCCGCCGTCTACAAGCATATCCCGGCCTACTATCCTGGCTCGGTCGGTGCCGTTGGCGGGCTGGTGGGGATGATCGGCGGACTGGGCGGTTTCGTCCTGCCCATCGCCTTTGGTGTGCTCAACGAGCGCACGGGCATGTGGACGAGCTGCTTCATGCTGCTGTTCGCCATTGTCCTTGTTTCGCTGGTCTGGATGCACCTCTCGGTGCGCAGCATCGACCGCCGTACGGCCCAGGCCGTCCCAGTAGCCGCCGAATAAAAGAGTATCATCATGACTGAAAGACTCGTCGTCATTGGTGCAGGCATGGCCTCGGGCCGCATGCTCGAGCACCTGTTCGAGGCCGATCCTCAACGCTATCAGGTGACCCTTTTCGGGTCCGAGCCGCGCGGCAACTATAACCGGATCATGCTTTCCCCGGTGCTCGCGGGGGAGAAGACCTATCAGGAGATCGTGACCCACGACGCGGATTGGTACACGGCCAATGGGGTGGACTGCCGGTTCGGGCAGACGGTGACCCGGATCGACCGCGCCGCAAAGACAGTGCACGCCAATGGTGTGGAAACGCCATATGACAGGCTGGTGATCGCCACCGGCTCGGCGCCCTTCATCATTCCGGTCGCCGGCAAGGATTTGCCGGGAGTGGTTGCCTTCCGCGATCTCGACGATGTGGAAACGATGATTGCCGCGGCGCAAAAGCCCGGCTCACGCGCCGTGGTGATCGGCGGCGGGCTGCTGGGCCTTGAGGCTGCCGCGGCGCTGCGCAATCGCGGCATGGAGGTCGTGGTGCTGCACCTTATGGGGCACCTGATGGAGCGCCAGCTCGATCCGGCGGCCGGCTACCTGCTGCAACGCGAGCTCGAAAGCCGGGGCATCACCATCCACTGCAAGGCGCAGACCAAGGCCATACTGGGCGAGGACCGCGTTGAAGCCGTGCTGCTCGAGGACGGGACGGTCTATGATGCCGATATCGTCGTCATGGCGGTGGGCATCCGCCCTGAAACCCGCATCGCCACCGATGCGGGGCTGCATGTGGAGCGCGGCATTGTCGTGAGCGACCAGATGCTGACCTCGGATCCTGATATTCTCGCGTTCGGCGAATGCGTCGAGCATCAGGGCGTTGTCTATGGCCTTGTCGCTCCGCTCTATGAGATGGCCAAGGTGGCAGCCAGGACGCTCACCGGAACGCAAGCGGCCTTCGCTCCGGTCAAGACGGCCACTCAGCTCAAGGTCACCGGCGTCAATCTCTATTCGGCCGGCGATTTCGCCGATGCCGAGGACCGCGAGGAGATCGTGCTGCGCGACGCCGCTGCCGGTGTCTACAAGCGTGTCGTGCTCAAGGACGACCGTATCGTGGGCGCCGTGCTTTACGGTGAAACCGGCGATGGCGCCTGGTTTTTCGATTTGTTGAAGCGCGGCGAAGACATCACCTCGATGCGCGACACGCTCATTTTCGGCCAGGCCTATCAGGGAGGGGCCGAGCTGGACCCTATGGCGGCCGTTGCAGCCTTGCCGGATGATGCAGAAATCTGCGGCTGCAACGGCGTATGCAAATCGGCGATCACCGGCGCGATCGCGGGCAAGGGGCTCAAGAACCTCGACGATGTGCGGGCCCACACCAAAGCCTCGGCAAGCTGCGGCTCGTGCACGGGACTGGTGGAAAAGCTGCTCGCCGCTACGCTGGGGGACGCCTACAATCCCGCCGCGATCCAGCCGGTTTGTCCTTGCACCGATCTCGGTCATGACGAGGTGCGCAGGCTGATCGTCGCCAAGCAATTGAAGTCCATTCCGGCGGTCATGCAAGAGCTCGAATGGAAGACCTCCTGTGGCTGCGCCAAGTGCCGGCCGGCGCTCAACTACTACCTGCTTTCGACCTGGCCGGGTGAGTACGAGGACGACAATCAGAGCCGCTTCATCAACGAGCGGGTGCACGCAAACATCCAGAAGGACGGCACCTATTCGGTCGTGCCGCGTATGTGGGGCGGGATCACCAATCCTCGCGAATTGCGAGCAATAGCCGATGTGGCCGACAAGTTCGCCATTCCCACCATCAAGGTGACGGGCGGCCAGCGCATCGATCTGTTGGGGGTCAAGAAGGAGGACCTGCCAAGTGTTTGGGCGGACCTCAATGCGGCCGGCATGGTCTCGGGCGCCGCCTATGCCAAGGGGCTGCGCACCGTCAAGACCTGCGTGGGATCGGACTGGTGCCGGTTCGGAACGCAGGATTCGACCGGGCTGGGGGTGCGGATCGAAAAGTTCATGTGGGGAAGTTGGACGCCGGCCAAGGTCAAGATGGCGGTGTCGGGATGTCCACGGAACTGTGCGGAAGCGACCTGCAAGGATGTGGGCGTGGTTTGCGTCGATTCAGGCTACGAAATCCACTTCGCCGGGGCGGCGGGGCTCGACATCAAGGGCACCGAAGTGCTCTGCCACGCCAAGACCGAGGACGAGGCGCTGGAGATCATCGTGGCGCTGGTTCAGCTCTATCGCGAGCAGGGGCGCTATCTCGAACGCATCTACAAATGGGCCACGCGGGTCGGGTCGGATTCGATCAGGGCCAATATCGTCGAGGACGCCGAAAAGCGCCGGTATTATTTCGACCGTTTCGTTCATTCCCAGAAGTTCGCGCAAGTCGATCCGTGGGAAGAGCGGGTCAACGGCAAGGACGCCCATGAATTCGCCGCCATGGCTGAATTCGGTTTCCCCCAGGCAGCGGAGTGAGCGCGATGAGCGAGTGGATCAAGATCGGGCATCTTTCCGATATTCCCCTCCGCGGCGCGCGGTGCATCAATACGCCTATCGGGCGGATAGCCGTGTTCCGAACCGCGACCAACGAGGTCTATGCCATCGAGGATCGCTGCCCGCATAAGGGCGGGCCTCTGAGCCAGGGGATCGTGCACGGGGCCCAGGTGACCTGCCCCCTGCACAATTGGGTGTTTTCGCTCGAAACGGGACAGGCACAGGGCGCCGATGAGGGACAGGTCCGCACCTTTGCGCTCCGGCGCGAGGGGGAGGCCATTCTGATCGACGCCAATATCGCGCTGGCGGTGGCGGCCGAGTGAGATGACCGGGCCCATTCGAACGACCTGTCCTTATTGCGGCGTCGGCTGCGGGGTTCTGGCGACCCCGGACGCCGATGGAAGCGTGGCGATCGCAGGCGATCCCGAACACCCGGCCAATTTCGGGCGGTTGTGCTCGAAAGGTTCGGCGCTCGCTGAAACGCTCGGGCTAGAGGGGCGGCAACTCTATCCGATGATCGGAGGCGAGCGCGTCGATTGGCCGGCGGCACTCGATGCCGTCGCCGAAAGGTTGATCGCAACCGTCGCCGAGCATGGGCCGGATGCGGTGGCGCTCTATGGTTCGGGGCAATTGCTGACCGAAGACTACTACGTCGCCAACAAGCTGATGAAGGGTTTCATCGGCACAGCTAATATCGACACCAATTCGCGCCTGTGCATGGCGTCCTCGGTGGCCGGGCACAAGCGGGCTTTCGGGTCCGATACCGTGCCCGGAGCGTATGAAGATCTCGAACTGGCAGATCTTGTCGTGCTTGTCGGTTCCAACCTTGCCTGGTGCCATCCTATCTTGTTCCAACGGCTCAATGCCGCGTGCGAGGCCAATCGCGACATGCGCGTGGTGGTGATCGATCCCCGGCGGACCAATGCCGCCGAGGGTGCCGATTTGCACCTCTCTATCGCGCCGGATGGGGACGTGGCGCTGTTCCTTGGCCTGTTCTCGCACCTTGCCAATGCCGGAGCGTTCGACGCCCGCTATATCGGCGAACACACCATGGGCATTTCGGAAGCCCTGGATGCCGCCGAGGACTGGACGATAGCGCATGTGGCTCAGGCCACAGGGCTTGCAGCTGCCGATGTGGCACTGTTTTTCGACCTTTTCACCCAGACCGAAAAGGTCGTCACCGTCTATTCGCAAGGGGTCAACCAATCGACTTCGGGCACCGACAAGGTCAGCGCTATTCTCAATTGCCACCTCGCGACCGGCAGGATAGGGCGGCCCGGCATGGGACCGTTTTCGGTCACCGGCCAGCCCAATGCCATGGGCGGACGCGAAGTGGGTGGACTGGCCAACATGCTGGCGGCGCACATGGATTTCGACAAGGCCGATGATGTCGCTGCTTTCTGGCGCGCGCCGCGGATTGCGCGCAAGCCGGGCTTCAAGGCGGTGGAGATGTTCGACGCGATTGCGGACGGGCGCATTCGCGCCGTCTGGGTCATGGCGACAAATCCGTTGGTTTCACTTCCCGACGCCGACAGGGCACGCGCGGCGCTCGCCGCGTGCGAGACGGTGATCGTCTCGGACATGTTCGCTTCGACCGATACGGCGCGGCAGGCGGATATTTTCCTGCCGGCGGCGGGGTGGGGCGAGAAGTCGGGAAGCGTCACCAATTCCGAGCGCCGCATCTCGCGCCAGCGGGCCTTTCTGCCGGTGCCGGGGGAGGCGCGTCCAGATTGGTGGATCATTTGCCAGGTCGCCCGGCGCATGGGGTTTGCCGGGTTCGACTACGCCTCCCCGGCTGAAATCTTTGCCGAACATGCGCAGTTGTCGGGACTTCAGAACCATGGGAGCCGGGACTTCGACATCTCGGGCCTTGCCGATGGCGACTATGATGGGCTGCAGCCGGTTCAATGGCCTGTACCGCGCCGAGGAAAGCGCGGAGGGCGGTTCTTTGCTGCGGGCGGGTTTTATACGCCTGACGGGAAGGCGCGGATCGTGCCGCTCAGCCCGCCACCGGCCAAGCCGGCTGTTCCGGGTACGTTGATCCTCAATTCCGGCCGGGTGCGCGATCATTGGCATACCATGACGCGTACCAGTCGCGCGGCGCGACTCTCGGCGCATTTCGCCGAGCCATTCGCGGAACTGCATCCTGACGATGCGGCGAAGTTCTCGATCCGGCGCACGCAATTGGTGCGGCTTGAGAACCGGCATGGCTCGGCCATTATGCGCGCCCTGGTCAGCGAGCGGCAGCAAAAGGGCAGCGTCTTCGTCCCCATGCACTGGACCGAGGAAACGTCGTCCTCGGGCCGGATCAACGCGCTGGTCGCACCGCGCACCGATCCGCAGTCGGGTCAGCCGGGGCTTAAATCTGGGCGCGTCAGCCTCGCGCCGGTCGATGTCGCGCACTATGGGTTCCTAGTCAGCATGCAACGCCCGAATTTCGGTGCGGTCGACTATTGGGCGCTGGCCAAGGCAGAGGCGGGTTGGCGGGCCGAGATCGCAGTGTTCTCGCCGCAAACCAATATGATGACGCTCGCCCGCTCGCTGCTGGGGCTCTCCGATGATGCGCCCGTCATCACAAACATCGATGCTCGGACCGGGCGATTCAGCGCCGCGCACTTCGTCGGAGATGTGCTCGCCGGCGCTCTCTATCTTTCGCCCGACCCGGTGCTTGCCGCGCGGCAATGGGTCGTGTCGCAACTGGGACAGCGTCATGCCGATGCGTTGACGCGGGGCATGATTCTTTCGGGCCGTCCGGGGGCCGGCCGGCCCGACCCCGGTCCGCTGGTCTGCTCGTGTTTCGGGGTGGGCGCCAACCAGATCGCGGAGGTCGTGGCGAGCGGCGCGTGCGGCAGTGTCGATGCCGTCGGAGCGGTGCTCAAGGCTGGAACCAATTGCGGCTCGTGCCGCACGGAAATCAGGAGAATTGTCGATGCACATCGTCTCGCGGCAGCCGAGTGAGGCTGAACGCCCGCGTATGGGCGCCCTCGATTGCCTGCCGGTTTTCTTCGATCTCAAAGGCAAGCGCGTGCTGGTCGCCGGCGGAGAGGAACCGGCTGCATGGAAGGCCGAGCTGCTGGCGGCCGCCGGGGCGCAGGTTGAAGTCCATGCCGATCATCCCTGCGCCGAGATGCAGGCTCTCGCGGCACGCGGCGCGGTGACGGTTGCAGAGAGCCATTGGCGACATGCCCAATGGCAGGGCCTTGCGATGGCGGTCGGCGATTGCGAAGCAAAAGAAGCGGCCGCTTTTGTCGCGATGGCGCGCGAGCACGGCGTTCCGGTCAATGTCATCGACAAGCCCGAACACTGCGAGTTCCAGTTTGGCGCCATCGTCAATCGCTCGCCATTGGTGGTGGGCATCTCCACCAATGGGGCCGCGCCGATCCTGGGGCAGGCTGTGCGGCGGCGGATCGAGACGCTGCTGCCAGAGACGCTGAGCCAATGGGCGAGGCTGGCGCAGAAGCTGCGCGGGCAAGTGCTCGAACGGCTCAAGCCTGGAGCTGAGCGCCGCGCATTGTGGGAGCGATTTGCCGATCTAAGCTTTGCGGGCCAAGCGCCCGCAGGCGATGGGCGGGCCCTGCTCGACGCCGCTCGTGGGGCCCCGCAAGGCCGCGTGACGCTGGTGGGCGCGGGGCCGGGCGATGCCGAATACCTCACGATCAAGGCCGTTCGCGCCCTGCAATCGGCGGATGTGATCCTGTTCGACGATCTTGTTTCCGACGAGGTTCTGGAACTGGCGCGGCGCGAAGCCAAGCGCATTCTGGTGGGCAAGCGCGCCCGCCGCGAAAGCTGCAGGCAGGAGGATATCAACGTGTTGATGCTCGATCTGGCCAGGAAGGGGCGGCATGTGGTGCGGCTCAAATCGGGCGATCCAATGCTGTTCGGGCGCGCCGGTGAAGAAATCGCCGCGCTGGCCGATCATGGGATACCGGTATCGGTCGTCCCGGGCATATCGGCCGCCTTCGCGCTGGCGGCGGAACTGGGTGTCTCGCTCACGCATCGCGATTGCGCGCAGTCGGTGCGTTTCGTCACCGGCCATGCGCGCGATGGGGAGTTGCCGCGCAATCTCGATTGGCGGGCCTTGGCCGACCCCGCGACAACCCATGTCTATTACATGTCGGGACGCACCGCGCCGCAGATTGCGGAAAACCTCATCGCCCATGGGATGGATGAGGCTACGCCGGTCGTCGTGGCGACCAATGTCGGCCGGTCCGGCAAGGCCGTCATTCGCTGCACGCTGAGCCAATTGCCGGGTGAGATGGCGCGCCTGGAGCTTTCAGGTCCGGTGCTGACCGGCATCGGCAACGTGTTCGGGCAGGCGGGCGAAGGTTCGCTACGGCGTCCTGCACTGGCCGTCGGCCCATAGCACGACGGTATCGCCCGCCGCAGCTCCGAGCTCCAGGCATTGGCCATCCGCGCATAAGGTCCAGGCTGAAGGCGTGGCGCCCGAGGCGGCAAGTGAGAGGCGTTCGAGAGGAGGCAGGTCTGGCGTATAGCTCCAGCCATCCTCGGAGCGGACAGCATTGTCGGGCAGGCCGATTCCGGCGCCCGAGCCTTGCACAGTCGCTTGCGTGATCGCCAGCTTCCCCTCCCGGACGATCCATTGCTCCTGCCAGAGCGTCCTTTCCACCGAATGGGTCCAGGAGAGGCTGAAGGTGGTCGCCGCGAGCGCGATGATCTTTCCGCCCGCGGCGATGCACAGGCTCATGCCGCTTGTGCCCTACTGGCCGCTCGGGCCCGCCAGATCTGGAAGCCGACGAGCACCAGGCCGAGGGCAAAGCCGATCTCGTCGGTGAACGGCAGGGCAAGGATCAGCGTCACGCCAGCGGCGAGGAATAGCATTCTCTCGACAAGGCCGGTCCAGACAAAGAGGAAACCGATCAGTCCCACACCCGAAAGCCCGATTCCCACGCAGGCCTTGAAGATGATGTAGGCCACTTCCACAGGATACCCGAACGCCTCGGCCATCCAGCCGCCGTCCTGGAGCATCAAGGAAGGTGTATAGACGGCCATGAACGGGATGACGAAGCCGGCCGCGGCGAGTTTGATCGCATTCAGTGAAATCTTGAGGCCGGTGGATTTGGCGATTGGCGCGGCGGCAAAGCAGGCCAGCGCCACGGGCGGCGTAAGGTCCGCCATGATGCCGAAATAGAAAACGAACATATGGCTGACCAAAAGCGGCACGCCCAATTCGAGCAGTGCCGGCCCGGCCAGCGACGAGGTGATGATGTAGTTGGGGATGGTCGGGATGCCCATGCCCAGGACGAGGCAGGTGACCATGGTGAGCACCAGCGAGAGGAACAAATTGTTCTCGCCGATGCCGATGATGGCGCTGATGAATGTTGAAGCGATGCCGGTGAGGGTGAGCGTGCCGATCACGACACCCACCACGGCGCATGCCACACCCACGGGAAGGGCGTTACGGGCGCCCTGAGCCAGCGCGTCACGGCAGATGGCGAGCGTTTCGCGTCCACCCTTGAAGAAGGCGCAGGCGGCGATGAGCCCAATGATGACCGCAAAGAGCAGGTTGACTCCGAACCATGTGAAGGAGGCGGCGGCAAGGCCGAGGGCGATCCAGAACACGACGCGGAAGGCGACGGGACCGATCTTGGCGGCAAGGGGGGTGCCCAGGATGAGAACGACGACGAGCGCAAGCCCCATGGTTCCCGCAAAGATCGGGGTGTAGCCGGCGAACAGCAGATAGATCAGCGCCGCCAGGGGGAGAATGAGCGGCCATTGCTCTTTGACCGCTTGCCAGGGGTTCGGAAGCTGGTCCTTGGACATGCCTTTAAGGCCAAGCTTGGCGGCCTCGAGCCGCACCATCCAGAAGCAGACGGCGAAGTAGAGCAGGGCCGGGATGATCGCGGCCTGGACGATGGACGCATAGGGGAGATTGAGCGTCTCGGCCATGATAAAGGCGACCGCCCCCATCACCGGCGGCATGATCTGGCCGCCCATCGAGGCAGTCGCCTCCACTCCGCCGGCGAAGGCGGAGCGATAGCCGAAGCGCTTCATAAGCGGAATGGTGAACTGGCCCGAAGCCACGACGTTGGCCACGCCCGAACCGGAAATGGTGCCCATCAGAGCCGAGGAGAGCACGGCCACCTGAGCCGGACCGCCGCGTGTGCCGCCGACAAGGCCCAAGGCGAAATCGTTGAAGAGCTTGAGCATGCCGGCCCGTTCCAGGAACGCGGCAAAAACCACGAAAATGAAGATATAGGCCGCCGAAACATAAACCGGTGTGCCGTAGATGCCTTCGGTGCCGAAGCCGAAATGCTCGACGATCAATTCGAAGCTGTAGCCGCGATGGATGAGCGGAGCTGGGAGATGCTGGCCGAAGAAGCAATAGGCCAAAAAGATTGCCGCGATCACCGCAAGCGGCCAGCCCAAGATTCGGCGTGCGGCTTCGAACACCAGAACGACTGCCGTGGTGCCGACGACCAGATCCATTGTGGTGAGAAAACCGGTGCGCCGGATGAGGTCGACATAGAAGACCCAGTTATAGATGCCGGTGAGAAAGCCCGCGACACCCAGGGCCCAGAAGATGGCCTTGGTCAGCACGGTCTTGGCAATGAGATTGGCGACCAGGCCGAAAGTAAGGAGCAGGAGAAAACCCACGTGCATGGCGCGCACGACCTGGCTCGGCAACGAGCCGTAGGCGGCAGTCCACAGCGTAAAAAGGGCAAAGGCGATGGCGATCCCAAACGCGATTTTGCCGGGAATGCCTGTGCCAAATCCAGGGGGCAGGCCCTCGGCCGCTTCTTCTTCCGATTGGCGGGCAAGGGCGTCGGCCCGGACGTCACCGGTTTGGCTCATTTTCTCTTTCCTCCCAAAAAGAGCGGTGGTGCGACCCGCCGAATGTGGCGGATCGCACGGATGCGGTTGTTACTCGATGATGCCCTGTTCGCGGTAATAGCGTTCCGCGCCCGGATGCAACGGGATCGGGAGACCTTCGACAGCCGCGTTGATGTTGATCGAGGCGGCGGCGCTGTGAGCGGCCTCCATGCGGTCGAGATTCTCGAACAGCAGCTTGGTCATCTGATAGGCGGTTTCCTCACTCACACCGTCATGGGTGACCAGAATGTTGCCGATGGCTGCGGTGGGAACGTCCTGCATCTGGCCGCGATACGTCCCGGCGGGAATTACGGCGGGGACATAGGGCGCGCCGATCGATTCCACGACTTCGGCGGGAATGGCCACGATGTTGATCTCGTGGGTTGCGGTCAGGTCCTGGATGAAAGCGACGCCGAGACCGGCAGATTGCAGCGTGGAATCGAGCTGGCGGTTTTTGATCAGTTCCGCCGATTCCGCGTAGGGCAGGTATTCGAGACGTCCGAGGTCGTCATAGCTCAGGCCAGCCGCTTCGAAGATGGCGCGGGCGTTGAGTTCGGTGCCCGAAGCCGGAGCGCCCACGGACATGGATCTGCCGGGCAGGTCATCGAGGCTGACGATGCCCGATTGCGCGTCGGCAACGATCTGCACGTAGTTGGGATAGATCGCGCCAATGGCCCGCAAACCTTCGAGCGGGCCGGGGAAGCCGGCTTCCTCGTTGCCTTCCCAGGCGAGCGCGACAGAGTCGCCAAGCGCAAAGGCGATTTCACCGCGGCCCTGGGCCAGCAGGTTGAGGTTTTCGACCGAGGCCTTGGTGGCCTGCACCTGGGTGCGGGCACCCTCGATCCCGTCGGCATAGATTTCGCTCAGCGCGACGCCGAGCGGATAATATACGCCGGAGGTGCCGCCGGTGAGGACGTTGATGAACTCCTGGCTCTGTGCGGCCATGGGGGCAGCGGCCAGAGCAGTGCCCAGCAGGGCGGTCGCGCCGAGGCGCGTAAAAAGTGCATTCATGGAATTCCTCCCAAAGGGTTGTGCGGCCCGCCATCTCCTCGCGGCGTGCCCAAGGCCTATTGTGCAATCGTCATGCCAATCATGAACAGCAGAAAATACGGCCTGTTTCCGGTATGACTTGGCGGATTTTCGCCAGCAACCCAATTATGCGAGCGGAAATTCGCCAGATTCTGCTGTGGCACGCAGCCGATAGCGGACGATTTTCTCGTTGAGCGTTCGCCGGGGCACCCCCAGGAGCAGGGCGGCGCGGGCGCTCGATCCGTCAGCCTGATCGAGAGCGCGGGCGATGACGCCGGCTTCAAATCGTGCGACTTGCTCGGGCAGGCTGGCCGCGCCTCCCTCTTCCGGTGAAGTGGCGTTGTCGATGCCGATCACCGTGCGTTCGGCAAAGGCCTTCAGCTCGCGGACATTGCCTGGCCAGGGGCGGGATTCGAGTTCAGCCAGCGCCGCTGGCGAGAGTTCGCGCAACGGCAGGCCGAAGCGCTCGGCGGCGCGGCGCGCGAAGACCGAATGGAGCAGCCCGATGTCTTCGCGCCGCCCGCGCAACGGGGGAAGCGCCAGATCGACGGTGGCCAGCCGGAAATAGAGGTCGGAACGGAAGCGGCCGGCCTCTCTTTCGGTACGCAGGTCTGTTTTGGTGGCGGCAATGAAGCGGACGTCGATAGGGATCTGGCGGTTGGAGCCCAAGGGCTCGACCACCCGCTCCTGGATGACGCGCAACACCTTGGCCTGCGATGCGAGCGGCATGGATTCGATCTCGTCGAGAAACACCGTGCCGCCCGAGGCGAACACCAGCTTGCCTTCGCGCGCGGCGCCGGCGCCGGTATAGGCGCCCTTCTCATGGCCGAAGAGTTCGCTCTCGAAGATGGTTTCGGGAATGGCAGCGCAGTTGATGGCGACGAAATTGCCCGAACGGCGGCGGCCGAAATCATGCAGCGCGCGGGCGGCGACTTCCTTGCCGGTGCCGGTTTCGCCGGTGATCAGGATATCGACGTCGATATCGGCGAGATGGAGTATGGAGCGGCGGATATGCGCCATGGCGGGCGAAATGCCGATCATGCGCGCTTCGATATCGTCCGGCTGATGTTTAAGGCGCGAAATCTCGCGCTTGAGGCGGCGCTTTTCGACGGCGTTGTCGAGGATCGAAACCAGTTGTTCGGCGTCATAGGGTTTTTCGAGGAAGTGGTATGCGCCCGCGCGCATGGCCTCCACCGCCACGGGCACGTCGCCATGACCGGTGAGCAGGATCACCGGAAGGTCAGGATCAGCCTTTTGCAGGCGCTCGAGAAGTTCGAGGCCGGACAGCTTGGGCATGCGGATATCGCTGACCACGCATTCGCAGCCGTCGGTATCGATTGCCGCAAGCGCGGCGAGAGGATCGGTGTGGGTTTCCACGGCGAAACCGGACACATCGAGCCAATCGGCCGCTGCGGCGCACAGGTCCGGTTCGTCATCGATGAATACGACGCGGCCCCGGCTCATGAGGCGCGCTCCAGGGGTTGATGTGCCGCAAGGGGCAGGGAGACGGTGGTGAGGGTGCCTCCGCCCACGGCAGGGGCGAAGGAAAGCGTTCCGCCGTAATCCTCGAGAATGGCGCGCGAAATGGAGAGGCCAAGCCCCAGGCCTTCGCCGGTCTTCTTGGTGGTGAAGAACGGCTCGGTGATCTTTTCGGCGATCTCCTCGGGAATGCCAGGACCGGAATCCACGATCTCGACCAGTGCACGATCAGCCCCTGAACAGATGGAAATCGCGACGGTGGAATTGCCCAGGGTTGCCGTCGCGTCTATGGCATTGAGCAGGAGGTTGATCAGTACCTGTTCAATGCGCACGGCATTCACGGCAACCAGCACATGATTCGCTTCGGGTGAGAACCGGATTTCGACCGCTTGCTCCCTTGCCTGTGGGGCGACGATCTCGATGGCAGCGTTGACCGATGCTGCAAGGGAGATCGGATCGGCGGGCAGGGCCTGGGTGCGTGAGGAGAAGCTTTTCAAATGCTTGACCGTCCTTTGCATGCGCTTGAGCAGCGCGCGGCCGGTCTGGATCGAAGACTGAACCTTGGTCGTTCCCTCCTTTTGCGCATGCATGCCGGCGGCTGCAAGGGTGGTGTCGAGGGCCGAAAGCGGCTGGCTCACCTCGTGGACGATTGCTGCCGACATCCGGCCCAGCGCGGCGAGCTTGGCGGCATGGATGAGGCTGTCCTGGGTTTCGCGCAGTTCGGCGGTGCGCTCGGCCACCCGGCGCTCGAGTACGGCGTTCTGCTCCAGTTTCCAGCGCGTCAACTGCCGGCGTTGATACGCGTAGAGCCCGATGAGGATACAAAGGAGCGACAGCAGGCCGACAAGGACCGCCACCAGTCGTGCCTCATCGGCCACGGGAGCGGTGGGCTGGGCGGTGAACAATTGCCAGCCTTGCGGCTCGATGCGGATGGTGCTGAGGGCGAGGGAGTGGTTCTCGTCCTCGATGAAAACCTGCTGGCTCGAACCGAACCCCGCTTCGACCAGCGGCGCACGGGCGGCGACATCGATGCCGTCATATCGCCGTTCCTGATCGATCAGCTCGCGATCGTGGGCGGCAAGCGGATGCAGCGGACGGTATTTCCAATCCACGATACCGGAAAGGAAGACGACGCCGGCGTCGTCGGCAAGGCCGGTCATTTCGCCAGCCCGCGCCCAGGCCTGCTCGAGCGGTGCCATATCCACCTTGACGACGACCACGCCGAGCGGACCTTGCAGGCCGTCGATTCGGGCGGAGAGGAAATAGCCCGGTACGCCGGTGGTCACGCCCACTGCGTAGTACGAGCCCTCGCGATCGGTGAGCGCCTCCCCGAAATAGGGGCGGAAACTGTAATTGTGGCCAACAAAGGAAGTCGGCAGGTTCCAGTTCGAGGATGCGAGCGTAAGCCCGTCCGTATCGATGACATAGGCGACGTCGGCCAGCGAATGGCTGGTCACGGTTTCGAGATAGGCATTGGCGAGCCGAACCGTTTCGGAGGTCGGCTCGGAGAGCAGTTCGAGTATGCGTTCGTCTTCGCCCAGGACTTCGGGGAGATATCCGAACCGCTCGATTTCGCTTTCCACTGAGCGCTGCGTCACCGTCAGCCGGTCGCGCAATTGCCCGCTCAACCGGTCGATGCCGGCGCGGTAGGCGAGGGCATAGGCGAGCGCCGCCAGCGCACACACCAGCGCGACCGCCGCCAGGGCGACGGCGATCCTGCGCAACGAAAATGCCTTCAAGCCTGACAGCCTCGGTTCTCCTCCACGATCGGCCCGCGATCATGGCGTAACCGATGCGGCGTGACAACGGCGAAGGCGGCTTGCGCAAGCGGGGCGGCTGTTGCCACTCTTGGGTGATTGCAAACGGGCGAGATCAGATGAGCAACATCTTATATGTCATGGCGGCCGATGCCGAATATGGGCCGAACCTGAGGGCGCGGATCACGCCCTTGATGACCGGCATCGGACCGGTCGAGGCGGCGGTGGCGGTGACCCGCGCCCTGGCGGAAGCGCAGGCTGCGGGCAGCTTGCCCGATATCGTGGTCTCCCTGGGCTCGGCGGGATCGGCAACGCTGGACCATGCCGGGGTCTATCAGGCTTCCTCGGTCTCCTACCGCGATATGGATGCGAGCGCCCTGGGGTTTCCACGCGGCGTTACCCCGTTTCTCGATCTGGAGGCGGAGATCGCGCTTTATCCGCGGATCGCGGGCCTGACGCCGGCTCGGCTTTCCACCGGCGGCAATGTGGTTTCCGGCGCGGCCTATGCGGAGATCGACGCCGACATGGTGGACATGGAGTCTTTTGCCATCCTGCGCGCCTGCCAGAGTTTCGGCGTTCCGTTGATCGTGCTGCGCGGGATATCGGATGGCGCGACCGAACTCGCGGGGATTTCGGACTGGACGCGTGATCTCGGGATCATCGATGAAAAGCTCGCCCATGCCGTCGATCTTATTGAGGCCCAGATCGCAACGCTTTTATAGCAACCAACTCGGGCGGGGCTTCATTGACCTGCCACATCCTCCAAGCAATGATTGTTTCATGATCTCTATTGCGTCCTACAACATCCGCAAGAGCGTGGGCACCGATTGGCGGCGCGATCCCGGCCGCATTCTCGATATCCTCAACGAGGTCAATGCCGATGTGGTGGCGCTGCAGGAGGTGGACCGGCGGTTCGGAAGCCGGTCGGCTTCGCTCTCGCCCGAGATGATCGTCGAGCGCACGGACTATGAGGCGATCAGCTTCGGGGTTCGGGAACAAAGCCTCGGCTGGCACGGCAACACCATCCTCTATCGGCGCGGCATTACCGTGCTCGATACGATGACCCTGACGCTGCCCGCGCTCGAGCCGCGAGGCGCGGTGCTCGCCGACCTGCAGATCGGCGCCGAGCGGTTGCGCGTCATCGGCCTGCATCTTGGGCTCGTCGATCTTTGGCGCCGGCGGCAGGCGCAATCGGTGCTCAACCAGCTCGACGTGCTCGACGAGGCGCTGCCGACGGTGATCATGGGCGACCTCAACCAGTGGACGACCGAGGGCGGCTGTCTTTCCCATTTCGCTGAAAACCACAGGGTCATCGCTCCGGGCCCGAGTTTTCATTCTTCGCGCCCGATGCTCAATTTCGACCGGATCATCACGACGATGGATATCGAGGTTGCGGCGTCGGGCGTGCACACCTCCGAGATGGCCCGCAAGGGATCGGACCATTTGCCGGTCTGGGCCCGCATCCGCATTGATTCCGCGGCCAAGGCCATGGCGCAATCGGCCTAGAGGAGCCTTGCATCGGGCGAGGTTTTTCGCCACATCTCGCCCGTTCTTTTCCAGCTTTTTACGGATATCCATGCCCGCTCCGCTTCTTGCCCTGCAATCGATCCGCCTTGTCATGGGCAGCGCCCCGCTGCTCGAGGGGGCCGAACTTTCGGTCGCCCCAGGAGACAAGATCGCGCTGGTGGGGCGCAACGGGTCGGGCAAGTCGACGCTGCTCAAGATCGCCGCGGGGATCATCGAGCCCGATGCGGGCGAGCGGTTCTTCCAGCCCGGCGCGACGGTCAGGTATCTGCCCCAGGAGCCCGATCTTTCGGGGTTCGAAACGACGCTGGCCTATGTGGAAGCCGGGCTCGAAGGGGCCGACGAGCCGTTCCGGGCGCAATATCTGCTCGAACAGCTCGGGCTCACCGGCAAGGAAAAGCCCGCCTCGCTGTCGGGCGGGGAGGCAAGGCGTGCGGCGCTGGCGCGGGTGCTTGCCCCCGAACCCGATATCGTCTTGCTCGACGAGCCGACCAACCATCTCGACCTGCCGGCCATCGAGTGGCTGGAAGAGGAGCTCAAATCGCTGCGCTCGGCATTGGTTTTGATCAGCCACGACCGGCGGTTCCTCTCCGATCTCACGCGCTCGACGGTCTGGATCGATCGCGGGCAGACCCGGCGCATCGATCAGGGCTTTGCGGGGTTTGAAGCCTGGCGCGACGATTTCCTCGAACAGGAGGAAAAGGAACAGCACAAGCTGGCGCGCAAGATCGCCGCCGAGGAGCATTGGGTGCGCTATGGCGTCACCGCGCGGCGCAAGCGCAATGTGCGCCGCATGGACCTTCTTGCCGGCCTGCGCCAGCAGGTGCGCGACTATCGCGGACCGCAGGGCAATGTGAAAATGACCGTGGCCGAGGGCCGGACCTCGGGCACCATGGTGGTCGAGGCCGAAGACATTTCGAAAGCTTTCGGCGACCGTACCGTGGTCAGGAACTTTTCAACGCGCATCCTGCGCGGCAGCCGCGTCGGCATCGTGGGGCCGAACGGGGCGGGCAAGACGACGCTGATCCGCATGCTTACCGGCAATCTCGAGCCGGATACAGGCAGCGTCCGGCTCGGCACGCGGCTCGAACTCGCGGTTCTCGACCAGCGCCGCGCCTCGCTCGACCCGGATGCCACGCTCAAGGACGTGCTGACCGGCGGGGGCAGCGACACGCTGACCATCAATGGCGAGCCCAAGCACGTCATCGGCTACATGAAGGAGTTTCTCTTCACCCCCGAACAGGCGCGCACGGCGGTGAGCAAGCTCTCTGGCGGCGAGCGCAACCGGCTGACTTTGGCCCGTGCGCTGGCACTGCCCTCCAACGTCCTGGTGCTGGACGAACCCACGAACGACCTCGACCTCGAAACCCTCGACCTGCTCGAAGAGATGATCGCCGACTATGCCGGTACGGTCATCGTCGTGAGCCACGACCGCGATTTTCTCGACAAGGTCGCAAGTTCGATCATCGTGGCGGAGGAAGACGGGGTGTGGACCGAATATGCCGGCGGCTATTCGGACATGGTCGCCCAGCGCGGGGCGGGTGTTTCGGCCCGAAAGGTCGAAAAACCGGCTGCGGCGGCAAAGGAAAAGCCCGCCGCACAATCTCAGGTACAGCAGCAGAAGCGGAAACTTTCGTTCAAGGAAAAACACGCCCTCGAAACGCTGCCCAAGGAAATGGATGCGCTGCGCGGAAAAATCGCAAAGCTACAGGCCAAGCTCGACGATTCCGGTCTTTACGCCCGCGACCCCAAGGGGTTCGAAACCGCGACATCCGACTTCGTTGCCGCGCAGCAGGCGTTGGCCGAAATGGAGGACCGCTGGCTGGAACTCGAAATGCTGCGCGAGGAACTCGAAGGCTGATCGCCGGTCACAAATCTGCGAGCAGGGAACGTCATTACTCAATTGTAAACCATCGCGATTGCTAGATGCCCGGGAAAGACCGGCGCACTCCGAAAGACCCGGATTCTCGGGCTTCCTGGGAGGGCCTGGGCAATGGCGGCGACATCCGCGAACATTCCCGTCGGGGCAAAACATGTGATGCCGATCGGCAACAGAGCACCCTCTGTGCACCAACGAGGGCGGAACAATGTCGAGCCCGCCATATTTCACACAGCGCGCCGGAAACGCTAGCCAGAAGAAGACAGATGACCACAGCCACCCCAATTCTCCCCCGCCGCCAGTTCCTCGCCGGGGCCGCCAGCCTTTCGGCGCTGGCGCTCGCCGGATGCTCCAGCACCACGAGCCAGCCCGCGGCTCCCGCCACGCCGCAGTTCGATCCGTTCTACGTCAACATGTACAGCGGCGTCTGGGATGGCGAGCATTATGTTCCTGCCGTCGACCTGCGCTATGTCGATCCCGCCTACTATCGGCGCGTGGTTCCCGATCCCACCGGAGAGCGGCCCGGCACCATCTATATCGACACCGCCGCGCACTACCTCTATCACGTTCGTGAAGGGGGGCAGGCCGTGCGCTATGGCGTAGGCCTTGGGCGCGAGGGCTTTGGCTGGTCGGGGCGCGGCGTGATCCAGTTCAAGCGCGAATGGCCCACCTGGACGCCGCCCGCCGCCATGATCGAACGCGAACCTCATCTCGAAGAGTGGCGCCACGGTCAGCCCGGCGGCATCGACAATCCGCTCGGCGCCCGCGCCCTCTATATTTTCCAGAACGGACGCGACACGCTGTACCGCGTGCATGGCACCCCTGAGCCCTGGACCATCGGCAACAACGTTTCGTCCGGTTGCGTGCGGCTGATGAACCAGGACATCATGGATCTTTATGACCGCGTGGCCTCGGGCTCGACCCTGATCGTCGCCTGACCGATTTTCACATTTGCGCTTGATGCACCCGTCCGGTAGCAACCGGGCGGGTTTTGAGTTTGGAGCAGGCCATGCGGACGTTCGACGTGCTGGTGATCGGAGCGGGCGCCGCGGGCATGATGTGCGCGGCCACGGCAGGCCAGCGCGGGCGCTCCGTCCTGGTGGTCGACCATGCGGAAGCAGCGGGAAAGAAGATCCGCATTTCGGGGGGAGGGCGGTGCAATTTCACCAATCTCCACACTGCTCCACAGAGCTTTCTTTCCGGCAACCCGAAATTTGCGATCTCCGCGCTCAAGCGCTACCGGCCGGCAGATTTCATCGCCCTGGTGGAGCGCTACGGGATCGCCTATCACGAAAAGACTCTCGGTCAGCTCTTTTGCGACGGCTCCGCACAGCAGATCATCGACATGCTGCTGGCGGAGATGGGCAAGGGGAGCGCGACGCTGGCGCTGCAAACGAGCGTCGAGGCGATAGAACCGGGTGCCGACGGTTTCCGCGTCCGGCTCACCAGCGGTCTGGTATTTGCCCGCTCGCTGGTCGTCGCGACGGGCGGCAAATCCATCCCCAAGATGGGAGCCACCGGCTTTGCCTATAAGGTGGCCGAGCAGTTCGGCGTACCGGTCACCGAAACGCGTCCCGCCCTGGTGCCGCTGACCTTCGAGCCGAAGATGCTGGAGAGCCTGCGCCCTTTGGCGGGTGTTTCGCTGGACGCAAATGTGCGCTCGGGCAAGACAAGCTTCAGGGAAGGCCTGCTCTTTACCCATCGCGGATTGAGCGGCCCTTCCATCCTGCAGATTTCCTCCTATTGGCGGGAGGGCGAGCCGATCACGGTCGATCTGGCTCCGGCAATCGATATCGAGCAGTGGATATCGGAGGCGCGGATAAGAAGCGGGCGGCAGTCCGTGGTCACCACGCTTGCGGAAATCCTGCCGCGCCGGGTGGCCGAGCTCGTTGTTGCCGAAGCGAGGCTATCGGGCAATCTCGCCGATCTCGATCGCAAGGCCATGGCGCGGTTGATTGCCGGCGTCTCGGCCTGGCAGGTAAAGCCCGTCGGCACCGAGGGGTACAGGACAGCAGAGGTGACGCTTGGCGGGATCGATACCACGGCCCTGCAATCGTCGGACATGCAGGTCAAGTCGGTGCCGGGCCTGTATTTCATCGGCGAGGCCGTGGACGTCACCGGCTGGCTGGGCGGGTATAATTTCCAATGGGCCTGGGCATCGGGACGCGCTGCGGGACTCGCGATTTAGCTGCGGGCGAAGACCGGATAGGTGTGGCCGGCAATGTTGGCGAGATGCAGTTGGGCGCTCGAGGGCGACAGATGGCTCGAGGCAAAGGCGTAGCCTGCGACCGCCAAGGCGATGATCGCCACCCAGCCGATGACGAAGCCTCGCCTGTTGTAGCCTTTGATCGGGGCCGTGGAGGCCGAGTAGGCTGAACGGCGGGGAAGGGCTGAAAGGCTCATGAGCATCACTCCGCAAAGCATGCCCCCAACGACAATATTCTTGCTTTCCGAATGTGCCGGCTCAAAGGCGCAAACGTGCCGACGCGGTGGCATTGCTGACACATTTTCAGCCGGTGCCGTGCGAAGGCACAGTCTTAAGTAACGGCCAAAGGCCCGATAACGTTCCGAAGCCCCGGATTCTGGGGATTTTCGTTTCTCCAGCGGAACCAAGCAGACAAGGTGGCGTTCTCAGGCCATGACGGCCGGAGTGCCGATCGGTGCAGAGGTTTTGCATCGCGGTTCTGGCCCGAGAACTTGAAACAAGCGATTTCAGGAGAAACCTTATGTATCGCAAGCTTCTTGCCTCGACCGCGCTGGCCCTGGTCGTCACCGGCGGCGCGTATGCCCAGGAGATGGCACCGGCCGATCCGGCCGCGGCCCCTGCAGATCCCATGATGGAAACCCCGGCAGCCCCCGCCGAAGCTCCCGAGCAGGAGCTGGTGACGGCTGAGGAAACCGGCATCAACGCCGATGGCTGGCTGGCTACCGAAATCATCGGTGAAACCATCTACAACTCCACCGGTGATGACGCCGAAGCGATCGGTGACGTCAACGACTTCGTTCTCGACCAGAACGGCGAAATCGGTGCCGTCGTGGTCGGCGTCGGCGGTTTCCTCGGCATCGGACAGAAGAACGTCGCCATCAATTGGGATGAGCTTGAGCTTGCCCAGGATATGGACGGCAACAACCGTCTCGTCGCTGCCATGACCCGCGAGCAGCTCGAGGCGGCCGCCGAATTCAACCGCGAAGAATGGCTCGCCAGCGAATCCAACAATGCCGATGCTGCGGCTCCCGCCGGCGATGCAATGGCCCCGGCCGCTCCGGCTGGTGACGCGATGGCCCCTGCGGCTCCCGCCGGCGACGCGATGGCGCCCGCCGCTCCCGCTGGTGATGCCATGGCTCCTGCCGAGGAAGCGCCGGCTGAGGACGCTGCTGCGACTGAGGAAGCCCCGGCTGACGATGCCGCCGCGACCGAGGAAGCCCCGGCCGATGATGCCGCTGCGACCGAGGAAGCCCCGGCTGATGCCGCCGCTGCCGGTGCTGCTGGTGGCGCTGCCGCTGGTGCTGCCGCCGCCGCCGCGACCGAAGAAGCTCCGGCGGATGATGCCGCTGCGGCCGAAGAAGCTCCCGCCGATGCCGCCGCGACCGAGGAAGCTCCGGCCGATGATGCCGCTGCGACCGAGGAAGCCCCGGCTGACGATGCCGCTGCGGCGCCGGCCATGGACTTCGACAGCTTCGAGCAGGTCGCTGCTGCCGATATTTCGGCCGACGAACTCACCGGCACTGCCGTTTATGGCGCTGGCGATGAGGAGATCGGCTCGATCGGAGATATCCTGCTCTCCGAGGACGGCCAGGTTGAAGCCGTGATTATCGACTTCGGCGGCTTCCTGGGCATCGCCACCAAGCCGGTTGCCGTGTCCTTCGAGAACCTTTCGTTCCTGCGGGATGAAAACGGCGGCTTGCTGCTCCGCACTTCACTGACCGCCGAGCAGCTCGAGGCGGCTCCCGAATACAACGAGGAGGCCTACACCACCTCCCCGGAAGAAAACACGCTGATCGTCGAATAAGACGTTTCAGACCATCGATGAAAGGGCCGGCATCCAAGCCGGCCCTTTTGTCATGGGCGCCACTCTCCGCGTTATGCTGCGGAACGCAGACGATGCGGTGGGCATTGCTCTATAAAGGAGTAATGCCATGAGCGAGGACAGGAACGTTTCCGTTTATTTCAATGCCGGTGCCATCGCCCGCACCCCCAGCGAGATCGCCAATGACCCGACCTTGTCGAACGCGCGCAAGATCGAATTGCTCAAGAGCATGAAGGAGCATCATGCGGCTCCCGAGGACAGGGGGGTGCTGCGGGATGCCGATCTTGAACTCGAGAAGCTTCTCGAACTCAACTCCCTTGCCCACGAACACTGAGCAGGGCGTTGTCACGAAAATGGGGCCGATCCTTTGGGACCGGCCCCATATCTGTGTAACGAGATGGCTTTTTCTCACTCGTCTTCGTCGTCGTGACCTGTCGTGCTGAGATACCAGCCTGCCGCCAGGGCCGCGATGGCTGGAAGAAGGAGCGGTCCACGGACGCGCGACACGATGCGGATGGCCGTGGTCGCAAGCGAGACCGATGAGGCGAGCAGGGCCGTGTTGGCCGCCGCTCGCTGGTTCTCGCGCTTTTTCTTGCGGCCCCGGCCGATGGCGATCGCCAGCGCGATGCCGGCAATGGCGAGGAACCCGGCGCCCATCAGCAGGGCTGCCGCCAAGGTGCTGGTCACTTCGGCCAGCCAGATATAGAGGGCCGCCACGAGAAAGCCCGCCCCCGTCAGGCCGACCAGGGCGATTGCGGCATAAAGAACCACGGACTGTCCCACCGAACGAACAGCGGTGCTCGCCCGGTTTGCCGCCGCGGCAAAAGGTGCGGTCAGCGCCATGGCGCTGCTCCTAAAGGATCTTCGAAAGGACGTATCCGATGCCGGCAGCGACCAGCACCGAGGAAATCGGCTTTTCGCGGATGATCGACTTGAGTTCGCTTTCGGCAGACTCAAAGCTGTCCTGCACGGTTTCGATCGCTTCTTCGCCCTGCTGTTCGACGCGACGGCGAATGCGGCGGGCTTCCGACTTGGCCTCGTTGGTCCGGTATTTGACGATATCACCCAGCGTCGCGGTTATCGCCGCCACGTCCTCGCGGAGAGCAGCGATTTCGGCGTCGAGATCCTTGGCCGGATCGCGAGCATCCTTGATCTGGTCGGAGAGCTTTTCGGTTTCGGAGGTGGTACGGGCAGTGGATGATGCGGCGCGGGCCATTGAATGGCCTCCCATGTTTGCGTTGAACCCGTACCCTAACGTAAAGCAAAAAAAGAAGTTCCGGAGCCATAGCCCCGGAACCTTTCGATTTCTTCTATATCAGATGCGGTCAGGCGGCGCTGGAGGAGGTGAGGTTCATAACGCCCACCGCCACCGCGTCGGGACCGAATTCACCATCGCCCTCGAGCTTGAGGATCGTGGCGAGCTGGGTGCGGGCGCGGCTCACGCGGCTCTTGATGGTGCCCACCGCGCAATCACAGATTTCGGCGGCTTCCTCGTAGGAAAAGCCGGACGCGCCGACCAGGATCAGAGCTTCGCGCTGATCTTCGGGGAGTTGGTTGACCGCCTTCTTGAAGTCTTCCATGTCCAGCTTGCCGACCTGCTCGGGATGGCTCGAAAGCCGTTCGGCCATTGCCCCTTCGGGATCGGCAACCTCACGCTTGCGCTTTCGCATCTGGCTATAGAATTCATTGCGCAGAATGGTGAAGAGCCAACCTTTGAGGTTGGTGCCCGGGGTGAAGGACGAGCGCTTGTCCCAGGCGCGGACCAGCGTTTCCTGAACCAGGTCGTCAGCCTTGTCGGCCGCGCCGACCAGAGACATGGCGAAGGCACGCAGATTGGGGATGACAGCGAGAAGTTCGGCGCGGAAATCGTATTCAGCCATTTTTCCGCTCCTTATTTCGACTTCGATTTGTCTTCGTCTTCTCCGAGCTTGCCAAGCAACTCCAGAAGACGATCCGGCACGGGCTCGGCGACGACGTCGTCGTAGAGCTCACGCAGCTTCAGGCCGATGAAGGCCTGGGAATCCGCACTGAGGCTGGGCTTGGACGTTTCGGGCGCGTCGTCTTCCTGATCCCTGGCCATATCTTTACTGCTGAGTTGCGTCACGTTTTACCCCACAAAGCGTCAGAAGTTATTGGCCCCGGAAACGTCAGGCAGCAAAAAAAGTTCCAATGGGCGGGGAACTTTTTGCGTAAGGTGCCGTTAACCGGCGATTGTCGTTGCCTGCGCGTTCTGTCAGGTGACTATGCGAGGGAGCCTACCTATGAATCTTGCTGAGTTGATTGCGCCGCACATTCCTTATCTGAGACGTTTTGCGCGCTCATTGACCGGTAGCCAATCCAGCGGCGATGCCTATGTTTCAGCCACGCTCGAAGCGCTCGTTGCGGATCGATCCATTTTTCCGACCAATCTCGACTCCAAAGTCGCTCTTTACAAAGTCTTTTCCCAGCTCTGGCGTTCCGTCGATATTAACCTCAGCGAGTTGCCTCCGGCAGCCGATGCCTGGGAAGAACAGGCGCGCCGCAGCCTTCGGGCCATCGCTCCGTTGCCGCGCCAGGCCTTCCTTCTCGTCGCTGTCGAACGCTTTTCCAACGAGGAAGGCGCGGAAATCCTTGGGGTAGGCGAAGCCGAATTCGCCGAACTGATCGAAACCGCTTCGGTGGAGATGGCCCAGCAGGTCGCCACCAGCGTGCTCATCATCGAAGACGAGCCGCTGATCGCTATGGACATCGAGCAGATGGTTGAATCGCTCGGCCATACGGTGACCGGGGTGGCGCGGACGCACAAGGAAGCCATCGAACTCTTCAACCAGCGCCGTCCCGGCCTGGTGCTTGCAGATATCCAGCTTGCCGATGGCAGCTCGGGTATCGATGCGGTCAACGACATGCTGCGTTCCGCCAGCGTTCCGGTGATCTTCATCACGGCCTTCCCCGAGCGGCTTCTCACGGGCGAACGCCCGGAACCTGCCTTCCTCGTCACCAAGCCTTTCCAGCCCGACATGGTCAAGGCCCTGGTCAGCCAGGTGTTGTTCTTCTCCGAGCAGATGGAGCAGGCGGCATAAATCGATAACGTATCGGAACCGCCGCCGCTCCGGGGCCGTTCTCCCTTTCGATCAAGTACTTATGGGAGTTCGCGCCATGCTGGGATGGGCACTTGCATTTCTGGTCATCGCCATTATTGCCGGAATCCTCGGATTCGGCGGAATAGCAGGGGCGGCGTCGTCCATCGCGCAGATTCTATTCTTTGTTTTTCTCATCGCAATGGTTATTGGTTTGGTCATGGGCCTCGCGCGGAGGGCACGCTGAATAGGGTCCCTTGCATTGAGGCTATGGAACCGCAATTGCGCAGTTCGAGCGGGGCTCGTGGAACACACAGATAATCATGCGTCACCTATGAAGGGCCAGGAAAACGGAAAGTCGGGCGGGGGCAATCTTGAAGGCTCCCGCCGCTTTGCCTTCGCCATGCGCGCGCTGAGCCGCACGCCCGTTTCCCTGAGCTACCAGAACCGGGACCTGCTCTATGAGTGGGTGGAAAACCTGCCGCGCGGCATTGAAGCCGTTGATGTCCTGGGCCATTCCGACGCCGATTTCCTGCCTCGCCTTGCCGCCGAACGGCTGCGCGCAACCAAACTGCATGTCATTGAAACGCGGGACCCGCAGCGCTTCGAACTGCCGGTCAATATTGCCGGTGAAGTGCGCTGGTTCGATATCTGGGTCGATCCCGACATCGATTCCAGCGGATCGGCGATGGGGGTCTATTCCACCATCATCGATATCAGCGCCCAGAAGCGGCGCGAAGTTCAACTCAAGAACCTGCTGCGCGAGGTAAGCCACCGTTCGCGCAATCTTCTTGCCATCGTGCTTTCGCTGGCCTCGCAGACGGCTCGCAGCTCGGCCTCCATTCCCGCTTTTGTCACCGCCTTTTCCGGCCGGCTGCAGGCCATCGCCCGGGCGCAGGATCTGGTCACCGACCGTGATTGGCAGGGGGCCCTTTTGAGCGATCTGATTTCGCGCCAGATCGCGCTGTTTCACCGCGACAATGCCTTGCCCGTGGAACTGAGCGGAGACGATCTCGTCGTGTCTCCCAATGCCGCGCTCTATCTCGGTCTCGCCATCCACGAACTTGCCGCCAACGCGGTGCGCAATGGGCAATTGTCTCCTGAGAGCGGGTCCATACAGGTGGGCTTCAGCCTTCACCCTCGCAGCGATGGCGGACGCAATCTCGTGGTCACCTGGAACGAACGGGTGGGCAACAGCCATGCGGCCGAACAGGTCGAGCCGTTGACGCGCAAGTTTCTCGAAAGCGTCGTTCCGCTGGCCGTCGACGGTACGGGCGAACTGGCTGTCAGCCAGCGCGGCGTCGATTACACGCTGCGCATAGACGGCGCTCACATTACCTGAGGACACCCCGGAAATAAGGAAAGGCCGGAATGCCGTGGGCATCCGACCTTTCGGTAGCGAAACGCTTGGGGGAAACGCTTCGCATGGCCGTTAAATGCGGGGGGCGTACTTTGGTTCCGGCGCGCCACAAAAAAAGAGGATCGCCGGGCAGCAATCCTCTTTAGGGTCAGGGCTTGGCACGATGAAGGTAGGGGCGCCTCCATCGGCTGCATATAAAACGTGGTGGCGAGCGCGAGGTTCCCCGCCTTTGCATTTTTTTGTTTCTTCATACTGGAGGTGCATGCTTCCCATTCCTCGTAAAGGCTGGAAAGCGGCCGACGCTCGTGCAACACTCCGCTTCTCTGAGGGGAGGAACAGACATGAACCATGGGTTGCGACATGCCGCAAAAACCGATCGTTTACGACGCTCCCACGCCTCAGCCTCGTGCCACTGATCCGGAAACCCTGCGCAACGAAATTCTGGAGAAGCTGACCTATTCGGTCGGCAAGGACCCGATCGTCGCGCGCAATACCGATTGGCTCACCGCCACCATTCTCACGGTGCGGGACCGGATCATCGATCAGTGGATGGAATCCAGCCGCGACACCTGGCGCACCTCGAAAAAGCGGGTGTACTACCTCAGCCTCGAATTCCTGATCGGGCGGCTGATGCGCGATGCCATCTCCAATCTGGGGATGATGGACGCGGTGCGCGAAGCGCTCTCCTCGTTCAACGTGGATATCGACGAGCTGATCGAGCGCGAGCCCGATGCGGCGTTGGGCAATGGCGGACTGGGGCGCCTCGCGGCCTGTTTCCTGGAATCGATGTCGACGCTCAATGTGCCCGCCCATGGCTATGGCATTCGCTATGTCCACGGGCTGTTCCGCCAGGAAATGAGCGACGGCTGGCAGGTCGAACTGCCGGAAAACTGGCTCGCCCATGGCAATCCCTGGGAGTTCGAACGCCGCGAAAGCTCCTATGAGATCGGTTTCGGCGGATATGTGGAACCGGTGCAGCAGCCCGATGGCAGCGTGCGGCAGGTCTGGCATCCCGCCGAGCATCTCAACGCCGTCGCTTTCGATACGCCGGTGGTGGGCTGGCGCGGGGCGCGGGTCAATACGCTGCGCCTCTGGAGTGCGCAGCCTATCGATCCGATCCTGCTCGACCGGTTCAATTCGGGCGACCATATCGGCGCATTGGAAGAAAGCGCCAAGGCGGGAGCCATCACCCGTGTGCTCTATCCCGCCGATTCCAACCCGGCCGGCCAGGAGCTGCGCCTGCGTCAGGAGTTTTTCTTCTCCTCGGCCTCGCTGCAGGACATCGTCCGGCGCCATCTTCAGCAATATGGCGACCTGGGTTCGCTTCCCGACAAGGTGGCCATCCAGCTCAACGATACCCATCCGGCAATTTCGATCGCCGAGATGATGCGCATCCTGATGGATGTGCAGGGGCTGGGGTGGGATCAGGCGTGGAATCTCACCCGGCGGACTTTCGCCTACACCAATCACACGCTGTTGCCCGAAGCCCTGGAAACCTGGCCGGTGGCGCTGCTCGAACGCCTTCTGCCGCGCCAGATGCAGATCGCCTACGCCATCAATGCCATGGTGCTGGAGGAGGCGCGTGAAAAGGGCCTCGAAGACAGCCGCATCGCCGCGATCTCGCTGATCGACGAGAATGGTGGCCGGCGCCTGCGCATGGGTCAGCTCGCCTTTGTGGGCTCGCATTCGATCAATGGCGTTTCGGCGCTTCATACCGAGCTCATGAAGCAGACCGTTTTTGCCGATCTCCACAAACTCTATCCCGAGCGGATCAACAACAAGACCAATGGGGTGACGCCGCGCCGCTGGCTGATGCAGTGCAACCCTGGCCTCACGCGATTGATCGCGGACCGAATCGGGGGCGATTTCCGCGATGACATCGAGCAGGTGATCAAGCTCGATGCGCATGCGGAAGACAAGTCGTTCCAGGACCAGTTTGCCGTGGTCAAGCGCAAGAACAAGGAGCGGCTCGCGTCGCTGATCAAGGAGCGGATGGGCATTACGGTGTCGCCCGATGCCCTGTTCGACATTCAGATCAAGCGCATCCATGAGTACAAGCGCCAGCTTCTCAACGTCATGGAGGCGGTCGCGCAGTACAACCAGATCCGCGCCCATCCCGAACGGCGCTGGGTGCCGCGGGTCAAGGTTTTCGCCGGCAAGGCGGCGCCGAGCTATTGGAACGCCAAGCTGATCATCAAGCTCATCAACGATGTCGCCAAGGTCATCAATAACGACCCGGCGGTGCGGGGGCTTTTGAAGGTCGTTTTCCTGCCCAATTACAACGTGTCGCTGGCCGAGACGATCATTCCAGCCGCCGATCTTTCCGAGCAGATTTCGACGGCCGGCATGGAAGCGTCGGGCACCGGCAACATGAAGTTCGCGCTCAACGGCGCCATCACCATCGGCACGATGGATGGAGCGAATGTGGAAATGCGGGAACGGCTGGGGCCGGAGAACATCGTGATCTTCGGGCTCACCGCCGACGAGGTCAACGACATCCGCAGCCAGAACCGCTCGCCGCGCGAGCTGATCGAAGCCAGCCAGGCGCTGCGCGAAGTGATCGAGGCGATCGGGTCGGGCGTGTTTTCGCCCGACGATCGCGGGCGGTATCGTCATCTCATGGACGGGCTCTACGATCACGACTGGTTCATGGTGGCGCGCGATTTCGATGCCTACTGTGCTGCCCAGCGCCAGGTCGACGGCTATTGGAGCGATCGGCGGGTGTGGAACGCCATGGCGATCAGGAACACGGCGCGCATGGCGTGGTTTTCCTCGGATCGCACGATCCGCGAATATGCCGACCAGATCTGGGGAGCCTCGCATACGTGATCGCATGATGGCGACATGCGCGGAACACCGGCGGCTCTGGCGGGTTTCATTACAACAGATGCGCCAGCATCAACGGGGGAGAAGTTAATTTGGCAAAGAAGACGTCCGGTTGGCACACCGACCCGCAGCAGATCGCCCGAATTGTTGGTGGTCAGCACGATGACCCTTTCGGGATACTGGGTCTGCACGAGGTCGAAGGAGCGTGGGTCGCCCGGACCTTTATCCCCTATGCCGAGACGCTGGAGGCGCGCACGCTGAGCGGCAAGGCCGCCGGTACGCTCGAAAACCGTGACGCGGCGGGCTTTTTCGAGGGCGTGGTCGATATCGACCGGCGCCAGCCGCTTGTCTACCGTGCCGCCAATGCCGGCGGTGAATGGGAGGTGATCGATCCCTATTCCTTTGGTCCGGTGCTCGGGCCGATGGACGATTACTATATCGGGGAAGGCTCGCACCTGCGTCTGTTCGACAAGCTGGGCGCCCATTTCATGGAATTCGAAGGCGTCCAGGGCACGCATTTCGCCGTTTGGGCTCCCAACGCGCGGCGAGTGTCGGTCACCGGCTCGTTCAACGAATGGGACGGACGACGCCACCCCATGCGCCGGCGGATGGAAACCGGTATTTGGGAAATCTTCATCCCGGCGGCCCAGCCCGGCGCGCAGTACAAATACGAGATCATCGGCAGGGACGGAAATCTGCTGCCGCTCAAGGCCGACCCTTACGCCCAGCAATCGGAGCTGCGCCCCAAGACGGCATCGGTCGTTGCCGATCCTACGCCGTTCACCTGGACCGACGCTGACTATATGGAAGCGCGCAAATCGCGCGATTACCGGCGCGAGCCCATGAGCGTCTATGAAGTGCATCTGGGCTCGTGGCGCAAGCGGCCCGATGGCGGGTTTCTGAGCTACGATCAACTCGCCGAGCAGCTCGTGCCCTATGCGGCCGACATGGGCTTTACCCATCTCGAGCTTCTGCCCGTTACCGAGCACCCCTACGATCCGAGCTGGGGCTATCAGCCGACCGGACTTTATGCGCCCACCGCCCGTTTCGGCGACCCGGCCGGGTTTGCCCGCTTCGTCGATGCGGCGCATGCGGTGGGGCTGGGGGTCATCATGGATTGGGTTCCGGCCCATTTCCCCACCGACGAACACGGGCTCGCCAAGTTCGACGGCACCGCGCTCTATGAACATGACGATCCGCGCCAGGGCTATCACCCGGACTGGAACACGGCGATCTACAATTTCGGTCGCAAGGAAGTTTCGAGCTTTCTCACCAATAACGCGCTCTATTGGCTGGAAAAGTTCCACATCGATGGCCTGCGGGTCGATGCGGTGGCGTCGATGCTCTACCTCGATTATTCCCGCCAGCCGGGCCAGTGGGTGCCCAACCAGCATGGCGGCAACGAGAATATCGAGGCGATCGCTTTCCTCCAGCGGGTCAACGCCGAAACCTACGGCCAGCATCCGGGAACCTTCACAATGGCGGAGGAATCGACGAGCTGGAGCGGGGTGACCGCTCCGACATATGCCAAGGGCCTCGGCTTCGGGTTCAAGTGGAACATGGGCTTCATGAACGACACGCTGCGCTACATGCGCCGCGACCCCATCCACCGGCGCTTCCATCACAACGACCTCACCTTCGGGCTGCTCTACGCCTTCTCGGAGAATTTCGTCCTGCCGCTCAGTCATGACGAGGTGGTGCACGGCAAGCGCTCGCTGCTCTCGAAGATGCCGGGGGACGACTGGCAGAAATTTGCAAACTTGCGAGCCTATTACGCGTTCATGTGGGGCTATCCGGGCAAGAAGCTGCTGTTCATGGGCCAGGAATTCGCCCAGCGCGAGGAGTGGAACGAGGCTCATGCGCTCGATTGGTGGCTTCTCGACGCTCCGGCGCATGAGGGGATCAGGCGTCTGGTGGCCGATCTCAATGCCGTATACCGCGAGCTTCCCGCGCTCCACGCACGCGATTGCGAGCCGGAGGGGTTCGAATGGATCATCGCGAGCGATCAGGCCAATTCCATACTGGCCTGGGTACGCAAGGCGCCCGACGCCGAGCCGGTCGTGGTCATCACCAATCTCACCCCCGTGCCGCGTGAAAACTATCGTCTGCCCATGCCGGCCGCCGGCCGCTGGATCGAGCGCATCAACACCGATGCGAGCTGGTATGCAGGTTCAAATATCGGCAATCAGGGTGTTGTAAACGCAACGACGGGCAATGAATTCGGTTATCCCGCCACCGCGGAGATCGTTCTGCCGCCGCTCTCGACCCTGATCCTGCAATTCGAGCCGGGATAAGGCGATCGAAAACAATAAATCACCGACCGGAAGACCAACCGGACGGGTACAAAGGAGAGGAACATGGTCGACCGTAAGAACCCGGCACCGCTCGCGCGTGACGCCATGGCCTATGTCCTGGCCGGTGGTCGGGGAACGCGCCTCATGGAATTGACGGACCGGCGCGCCAAGCCGGCGGTCTATTTCGGCGGCAAGTCGCGCATCATAGATTTTGCGCTCTCGAACGCCATCAATTCCGGCATCCGCCGGCTGTCGGTGGCCACCCAATATCAGGCCCACAGCCTGATCCGCCACCTGCAGCGCGGCTGGAACTTCCTGCGCACCGAGCGTAACGAAAGCTTCGACATCTTGCCGGCGAGCCAGCGCGTCAAGGAAGACATGTGGTATGCCGGCACCGCCGATGCGGTTTATCAGAACATGGACATCATCGAGGATCAGGGCGCCAAATATATCGTCGTCCTTGCCGGCGACCATGTCTACAAGATGGACTACGAGATCATGCTGCGCCAGCACGTGGATACCGGCGCGGACGTGACGGTCGGGTGCCTGGAAGTGCCCTCGAGCGAGGCGTCGGCCTTCGGCGTGATGCATGTGGACGGGCGCGACCGCATCGTCGAATTCATGGAAAAGCCCAAGGAACCGCCTTCGATCCCGGACAAGCCGGGGATTTCGCTCGCTTCGATGGGCATCTATGTCTTTGAAACCAAGTTCCTCATGGACCAGTTGCGCCGCGACGCGGCCACCGAAGGCTCGAGCCGGGATTTCGGCAAGGACATCATCCCCTATATCGTTACGAACGGCACTGCCTGGGCGCACCGCTTCCCGCGCTCCTGCGTGCGCTCCGAGCATGAGGAAGTCTCCTATTGGAGGGATGTCGGCACCATCGATGCCTATTGGGAGGCCAATGTCGACCTTACCGACATCACGCCCCAACTCGACCTTTACGACCGTGAATGGCCGATCTGGACCCATGCCGAGATCACCCCGCCGGCCAAGTTCGTCCACGATATCGAGGGCCGGCGCGGGCAGGCCATCTCGTCGCTGGTTTCGGGCGATTGCATCGTCTCGGGCGCCCAGCTCCGCCGCACGCTGCTTTCGACCGGCGCGCGGGTTAACTCCTATTCCGAGCTGCACGAAGCGGTGATCCTGCCGCACTGCACGATCGGGCGCGGCGTCAGGCTCAACAAGGTCGTGGTCGATGCCCGTGTGGAGATTCCCGAAGGACTGGTCGTGGGCGAAGATCCCGAATTCGACGCCAGATGGTTCAACCGGACGGCCAATGGCGTCACCCTCATCACCCAGCCCATGATCAACCGATATCTCGCCTCCAAATGATGGACATCCTTTCCGTCGCCTCGGAAATCTACCCCCTGGTCAAGACCGGTGGGCTGGCCGATGTGGCCGGGGCCCTGCCGGCTGCACTGGCCGAGCACGACATCGCCATGCGCACGCTGGTTCCCGGCTATCCGCAAATTATCGGCTCGATCAAGCGCGGGCGCACCGTGGCCAATTTCGACGATCTTTTCGGTGGACCGGCGGCCCTTATCGCGGCGCGCGTGGCGGGCCTCGATCTTATCGTCCTCGATGCCCCCCATCTTTATGATCGATCCGGCGGCATCTATGTCGATCAGTCCGGGCTCGATTGGCCCGACAATTGGCAGCGCTTTGCGGCCCTGTCCTGGGTTGCGGCCGAGCTTGCCAAGGGGTTGGTGGAAGGATATCGCCCGGCCATCATTCACGCCCACGACTGGCAGGCGGCGATGGCGGCTGCCTATGTCGCCTTTGGCCGGGACACGCGCACCAGGGTGGTGCTCACCATCCACAACATCGCCTTCCAGGGGCAGTTCGGCGCAGAGATATTTCCCCATCTCAGGCTGCCCGACGAAGCCTTCGCGATGACGGGCGTCGAATATTACGGCGGGGTGGGGTTTCTGAAGGGTGGTTTGCGCTGCGCCCATGCCATCACCACAGTCAGCCCCACCTATGCGCGGGAAATCCGCTCGCCCGAATTCGGCATGGGGTTGGACGGGCTGCTCAACGAACGCAGCCACGATCTTTACGGAATTCTCAACGGCATCGATATATCGGCCTGGAACCCGCAGACCGACCCCGAACTTGCCGCCAACTATGCCGCGGCCAATACGCGCAAGCGCGAACTCAATCGCCAGGCCCTGGTCGAACGGTTCGGTCTCGAGGCCGATCAGGGGCCGATCTTCGGGCTCGTGTCCCGGCTCACCTGGCAGAAGGGCATCGATCTGGTTGCCGAAAACGCCGACTGGATCATCGAGCTGGGCGGCAAGCTTGCCATTCTCGGCTCTGGCGATGGCCATCTCGAAGATGCCGTGGCCGTTGCCGCGGCGCGCCATCCGGGGCGGATCGGCTTCGTTCGTGGCTATGATGAATCGCTTTCCCATCTCGTTCAGGGCGGTGCCGACGTTATTCTGGTGCCCTCGCGGTTCGAGCCGTGCGGGCTGACCCAGCTTTATGGATTGCGCTATGGCGCCATTCCGCTGGTTTCCCGCGTCGGCGGGCTTGCCGATACCGTGATCGATGCCAACGAGGCCGCCGTCGAGGCGGGCGTCGCCACGGGGTTGCAGTTTTCGCCGGTCGACGGGCCGAACCTGGGGGAGGCGATCTCTCGTGCCGTATCGCTATATCAGCGTCCCGACATATGGGCACGCATGCAGCGCAAGGGTATGAAGACCGACGTTTCCTGGGCCAACAGCGCCAGCAAATATGCCGGACTTTATCAAAAGATATTGGGATAATGCAGTGACCATCAAAACCATCGCCACCACGCCGTTTTCGGACCAGAAGCCCGGCACCTCGGGGCTGCGCAAGCGTGTCACGCATTTCCAGCAGCCCAATTACGTGGAAAATTTCATCCAGTCGCTGTTCGACAGCCTGCCGGGCAAGGAAGGGCAGACGCTGGTGATCGGTGGCGACGGGCGCTACTTCAACGATACCGTGATCCAGATCGCCATCCGCATGGCCGCCGCCAATGGCCTGGGCAAAGTGATCGTGGGGCAGGGCGGCATCCTGTCCACGCCCGGCGCATCCCATATCATCCGCCACTACAAGGCCTTTGGCGGCATCGTGCTCTCGGCCAGCCACAATCCCGGCGGGCCGGATGGCGATTTCGGCATCAAATACAATGCCTCGAACGGTGGCCCGGCGCCCGAAAAGATCACTGACGCAGTCTTTGCGCGTTCGCTTGAAATCACTGAGTACAAATCCGTCGATACTCCCGATATCGACCTCTCCCGCCTTGGCACTCTGGATGTCGCGGACATGGAAGTCGAGGTGATCGACCCGGTCGCAGATTATGCGGCGCTGATGGAGACGCTGTTCGATTTCGATGCCATTGCGCAGATGTTCCGCTCCGGCTTTTCCATGCGTTTCGATGCCATGCATGCGGTGACCGGCCCCTATGCCAAGGCGATCATCGAGGGCCGGTTGGGCGCGCCCGAAGGCACCGTCATCAATGCCACCCCGCTGCCCGATTTCGGCGGTGGGCATCCCGACCCCAACCTGGTCCATGCCAAGGACCTTCACGATCTGCTGATGGGCCCCGATGCTCCCGATTTCGGGGCGGCATCGGACGGGGACGGGGACCGTAACCTCATCATCGGACGCAACCGGTTCGTAACGCCTTCGGATTCGCTGGCCATTCTGGCGGCAAACGCCCATCTGGCGCCGGGATATTCTCGCGGCCTGGCGGGCATCGCCCGTTCCATGCCCACCAGCGCCGCAGCCGATCGTGTGGCTCAGCGCCTCGGCATCGAAATGCATGAAACGCCAACGGGCTGGAAGTTCTTCGGCAATCTGCTCGATGCCGGGCGCGTCACTATTTGCGGCGAGGAAAGCGCCGGCACCGGCTCGGACCATGTGCGCGAAAAGGACGGTCTCTGGGCGGTGCTGCTCTGGCTCAACATCCTGGCCGTGCGCAAGCAGAGCGTAGACGAGATCGTGCGCGCCCATTGGGCCACCTATGGGCGCAATTACTATTCGCGCCATGACTATGAGGAAGTCGATGCCGATGCCGCCAAGGCGCTGATGACCGATCTGCGCGCCAAGCTGCCGCAGATCGAGGCGAATGGGCTGGGTGGCCGCGAGGTGATCCTCGCCGATGACTTTGCCTATAACGATCCGGTGGACGGCTCGACCGCCACGGGTCAGGGAATTCGCATCGGCTTTGCCGACGGATCGCGCATCGTCTTCCGGCTTTCGGGAACCGGAACGGTTGGCGCGACTTTACGCGTCTATATCGAACGGTACGAACCTGCCGACGGAACGCATGACAGGGATACCCAGGAAGCGCTTGCCGACCTGATTGCCCTGGCCGATGCTGTCGCCGAGATCAAGTCCCGCACCGGCCGCGATGCGCCCACAGTCATCACCTGACGGATTATCGGCAAATGTCCCAAAAAACCTCGCCTGCCTCGCCGGCTGCCCTTGGAGCAACGGTGACCGATACCGGTGTGAGTTTCGGTGTCTATTCCGAAACAGCCGAAAAGATCTGGGTCTGCCTTTTCGACGACCAGGACGAGGAGACCGACAGGATCGAGTTGAGCCGGGGCGAGGGCAATGTCTGGTCCACCCATGTCGATGGACTTGCCGCCAACGCCAGCTACGGCCTGCGGGCCGATGGACGTTACGACCCCGCCCAGGGGTATTATTTCGACCCCAACAAGCTGCTGGTCGATCCCTATGCCCGCCGCATCGATCGCACCTTCGTGCGCAGCCCCAAGCTGCGGCTGCCGCGCGCCGAGAGCGTCGATACGGCGCCGCTGGTGCCCAAGGCCATGGTGCAGGATATCGTTCGCGCACCCGAATGGAAGCAGGATACCGACCGGCCGCATCTGATCTATGAACTCAATGTCCGCCCCTTCACCATGCGTCACCCTTCGGTGCAGGGGCCGCTTCGCGGCACGGTCGCGGGCATGACCACGGGGTTCGTCATCGATCACCTCAAACATATCGGCGTCGATGTGGTCGAACTCATGCCCATTGCCGGCTGGATGGATGACGGGCATCTGCCGCCGCTCGGCCTCACCAATGTCTGGGGCTACAATCCGATCACCTATTTCGCGACCGACCCGCGCATCATCCCGCGCGGGCCCCAATCGCTGCGCCACATGATCGAGACCTATCGTGAAGCCGGCATCCGCGTCGTCCTCGATGTGGTCTACAACCACACCGGCGAAGGCGATTCCCAGGGCCCGGTGATCTCCATGAAGGGGCTGGATGCCCGCACATATTATCGCCATGTGGAAGCTGACGGCGAATTGCATCTGGTCAACGACTCGGGGACGGGCAACACGCTGCAATGCGACCACCCTGCCGTTCAGAACCTGGTCATCGATAGCCTCAGATATTGGGTCACAGAGTTCGGGGTGGCCGGTTTCCGCTTCGATCTTGCCACGGTCCTGGGCCGTTCACGCGACGGCTTTTCTTCTGACGCCGAACTGCTCGAGCGCATGAGGACCGATGACATCCTCAAGGATTGCCTTTTGATCGCCGAACCGTGGGATCCCGGGCCGGGCGGATATCACGTTGGCAGTTTCGGCGAGCCGTTTCTTGAGTGGAACGATCGCTATCGCGACGAAGTTCGCAAATTCTGGAGGGGCGAAGATGGTATGATCGGGGCCTTGGCGGGCAAGCTCGCCGGATCGGCCGATCAATTCAATCATGACGGGCGCAAGCCCTCCGCCGGCGTCAATTTCCTGGCGGCGCATGACGGCTTTACCCTCGCCGACCTCGTGTCGTACGAGAACAAGCACAACGAGGCCAATGGCGAAGACAACCGCGACGGCCATAACGCCAATTATTCCTGGAACAATGGAGCCGAAGGCCCAACCGAGGATCAGGCGGTCATCACCGCCCGCCGCAATGACGTGCGCGCCCTTTTGGCAACGCTGTTCGTGTCGCACGGTTCACTTATGTTAACGGCAGGCGACGAGTTCGGCCGCACCCAGGGCGGCAACAACAATGCTTATGCCCAGGATAACGAGATCACCTGGCTCGATTGGGAAAATGCAGACGGAGACCTTGTCAACTTCGTGGCGGCATTGAGCGAAATTCGCCGCAACCATCCCGCGCTGCGCAGCGACCGTTTCCTGACCGGCGAAGAAAAGAATGGCTTCAAGGACGTCATGTGGTTGCGTCCCGATGGCGCCGAAATGGCGCAAGAGGACTGGAATCGCCCCGATTTCTCGGTTTTGGGCATGTTCCTGCACGAAGAGGGCGAAGTGCTTCTCGTCTGGTTCAACCGGCTTCGTGAAGATGTCGAAGTGAAGCTTCCAGCCGAAGAAAGCCTTGATTTCGAGCTCGTGCTCGTCTCGTCCATCGATGCGGAAGTCGTTATCGACAAGCAAAGCCTGACATTGCCGCCGCGCAGCGTCGTGGTGCTCGCCCACACGAACGGAAAGTCCTGACATTTTCTGTACGAGTTTGTTTACCAATGGGAATAATCACAGGAAACCGCCGACATAGTTAGTCCATTTTGACTATGGTTGGCGGCCGCCTCCAGCATGAGCATCGGGTGTATGCACCCGGGCTCCTACGCGCCTTCAGTTCGCTGAAGGAGCGATTTGTACAATGCAGGAGGTAACGATGTACAAATTTACTGGCATATCGATCGCGGCCTTCGTCGCGGCAGCTCTTTCGGTCACGCCCGCATGGGCCCAACTCGATCTCGATCTCGGCATTGTCGATGCCGAGGTGGATCTCGATACCAGCGATGGTCTTGATCTCGATACCGACGTCAACGTGCTTGGCGATGACGGTGTGGACCTTGACGCCGATGCCAATGTCGGCGGCGGAGGACGGCTCGTTGATGCCGATGTCGACGCCAATGTCGGTGGCGATGGAGGGCTCGACGCTGACGTCGATGCCACCGTCGGCGGCGACAGCCTGGTGGACGCCGACGTTGACGTTGGTTTGGGCGGAGGCGGCGGCGGTAACGGCGATGGAGACGGCGACGGCGACGGTGACGGTGATGGCGACGGAAACGGAAACGGCAATGGCGGTGGCGGCAACGGCGGAGGCAATGGCGGTGGCGGCGGCAATGGCGGCGGTGCCATAGGCGGCGGCAACGGCGGAGGAGGCGGTGGAGCGGGCACGGCAGGTGTTTCCTGCGTGGGCAGCAACACCGAGCTGTTCGGTCAACTCGCCTCGATCAACTATTCCACGCGGGCCGTCTCCAACTGGGCGAGCGCCGGAAATGTTCAGTTCATCCCCATCTCGCTTTGCCCGGGTCTCGACGGCCAGCTTGGTTCAGGGCTTCTTGCCCAGGTCGCGCCGTCGATCCCGGCGCTGCAATCGGCACTGGCCCAATCGTCCTACTCTGCGACCGACATCCTCGGCATCGTCCAGACTGGGCAGACGCTCAACGTCTATGTGGACTAAAAGCCGGCGGCCGGCGGGTTCAAACCGCCGGCCCCCCTCAATCGCGCTTCTGCGTCAGCGCCATGCCGGCGATGATCATCGCGACGCCGATAAAGCTCATGACGAGATTGCCGCCGGCGCCGCGGACGAGATCGAGCAGCACGCCAAAAACCATCTGCCCGCCGATCACCAGCATTGCCGTGTTGACGGCCCCGATGCGGGCGATCAGCCAACTTCCCGACGCGACGAAAACGACCCCGATCATGCCCCCGAGATAGGCATACCATGGCGCATCGAGAGCGCCTTGCGGCCAAAGTCCGCCGATGATGAGACCCAGGATCGTCAGCACGGCAAAGCCGACGGCATGGTTCCAGAACGAGGCGATCAGCGCGCTTGTCGAAAGCGCCAGCCGGCCATTGAGCTGGCGGGAAAGCGAAACCAGAATGCCGGCAAGCAGGGCGAAAAGAATGGCGTTGGTCATCGTCTCACCCCTGGCCGAAAATGATGATCACCGACCCGGCAAAGATCAGCGCAAGGGCGGCAAAATCCTTGAGACGCGGTATGCGCTTGGGTAGCCCGAACAATCCCCAGCGATCTGCGGCCAGCGAAAAGACGACCTGACCGGCCAGCCCGAGCGCCAAGGTGCCCGAAAGGGCGAGCGGCGAATTGACCGTCGTAGAGGTCAGCATCACGGTCACGGCACCCGATACGCCCCCGAGATAGGCCCAGAGCGGCGCGCGGAGCTTGCCGGTCCCGGTGTCCACCTGCGGCGCAAAGCGCAGCAGGGCCAGGAAGACGATCGCCGCCACGGTTCCGGTGCCATGGGCAACCCATGAGGAATAGAGCGCCCCGCCATGGAGGCCGACCAGTCCGTTGAAATCCACCATCAGCGTCAGCAGGCCGCCGCTGCCGAAGGCGAGGAGGAGGTGGAATGGCGAGGTGCGGGTGGCGGTGGTCATGTCGAATCGCTTTGCAACGGGCACGAGGCTTCTTCTGTGTATCGTCTTTTTCCACGCGGCGGATACATCGCGTTCGGTTGCGCGCCGCCAGGCGGCGGGTGCATAAGGGGGCGAGGAGAATTCGATGCCGCATCAGCACCAGACCGTCGGGGGAGGTCCCAAGAAGGTCCTCTATACGCTGCAGACCGTGGCCCGCATGGGCGTGGGCAAGGCCGCCAAGGCGCTGACGGCCAGGAACACCTGCAAGGCCTGCGCCTATGGCATGGGCGGGCAGGCGGGCGGGATGACCAATGAGCTGGGCGAATTCCCCTCTGTTTGCAACAAATCCGTACAGGCGCAATCGACCGATATCCAGCCGGCCATTCCTCACGCCATCTTCGAGCATCCGCTTGCCGATCTCAAGGAACTGACCGGCCGGGAGATGGAGCATCTGGGGCGGCTGGGCGATCCGGTCTACAAACCGGCCGGCGCGGATCGCTATTCCGTCGTTTCCTGGGACTGGGCGCTGGACCATGCCGCCGCCCGCCTTCTGGCGACGACGCCCGATCGCACCTTCTTTTATTCCTCGGGCCGCTCGTCCAACGAAGCGGGCTTCATCTTCCAGCTCCTCGCGCGCGCCTTCGGCACCAACAACGTCAACAACTGCTCGTATTATTGCCATCAGGCGACCAGCGAAGGGCTGGCGACCACGATCGGCAAGGGAACGGCGACGGTCGAGTTGGCCGATCTCAAGGGCGCCGATCTGACCTTCGTCATCGGCGCCAACCCCTCCTCGAACCATCCGCGCTTCATCCACATGCTCAAGGCCTGCCGCGACAGGGGCGGGCAGGTGATCGTCATCAATCCGGCAAGGGAACCGGGGCTGGTCAAGTTCGCGGTGCCGAAATCGCCATCCTCGATGCTCAAGGGCGGCGACGAGATCGCATCGGACTATCTCCAGCCGCGCATCGGCTCCGACATCGCGCTGATGACCGGCATCGCCCGCGCGGTGATCGAAAAGGGCCATGCCGACGAACATTTCGCCGCCGCTCATACGCGTGGCTTTGAGGCCTTCAAGGCGTCGGTGCTGGCGCAAAGCTGGGAAAGCATCGAAGAAAAGACCGGCATCTCCCGCGCCCGCATCGAAGAGATCGCCGATCGCTATGGCGAGGCTGAAAACGCCGTTTTCGCCTGGGGCATGGGCATGACGCACCACGTCCACGGCGTCGAGAATGTCGAGATGATCGCCAATCTCGCCTTGCTGCGGGGTATGGTGGGCAAGAGGTTTGCCGGCCTGCTGCCGCTGCGCGGGCACTCCAACGTGCAGGGCATCGGCACGATCGGGGTCAAGCCCGTGGTCGCCGAGGAAGTGTTCGCCGCCATGGAGCGCGCGTTCGGGATGACGCTGAGCCGGACCAAGGGCCTCGACACCATGGCTTGCCTTGCCGCCGCGCATCGCGGCGAGATGGACGCGGCGGTGATCATGGGCGGCAATCTCTATGGCGCTTCGCCGGATACCAACTGGGCCGGGGAGGCGCTCGATCGGATCGGGTTCAAGCTGTTTCTCACCACCACGCTCAATCTCGGGCATATCCACGGGCATGATGAGAGCGAAAGCCTCATCCTGCCGGTCACGGCGCGTGACGAGGAATGGGAGCCCACCACGCAGGAATCGATGTTCAATTTCGTCCGGCTCTCGGATGGCGGCATCGACAGGCTCGCCAATGTGCGCCCCGAAAGCGTCATCCTGTGCGATCTCGCCGAACGCATCCTGCCGCCCGGCCAGCTCGATTTCCGGGCGTTCAAGACCCATTCGAAGGTGCGGGAGGCGATCGCCGAGATCGTGCCGGGCATGGAGGCACTGGCCGATATCGATGTGGCCAAGCGTGAGTTCCACATCAGAAACCGGATGCTGCACGAACCCAGTTTCGGCGGGGCGGAAGGGAAGGCCAGCTTCGTCACCGTCAAGCTGCCCGAGCCCATCCGCGCGCCGGATGGAAGAACGTCACTGACCCTGGCCACCATCCGCTCGGAGGGCCAGTTCAACACCATCGTCTACGAGGACGCCGATTCCTACCGCAAGAGCGCGCCACGCTGGTCGGTGCTGCTCAACGCCGAGGATATGGCGGCGCTTGGCGTTGCCGAAGGCGATGCGGTGAATCTCGCCTCGGCGCGCGGGAAGATGACCGGGCTCAAAGCCATCGCCTTCGACATTCCGCGCGGTTCGGCGCTGGCTTATTATCCAGAGGCCAATGTGCTGGTTGGCACCGAGATCGATCCGCGTTCCAAAACTCCGGCCTTCAAATCCGTCCCGGTGTGGATCGAGCATTAGCTCACGGGATAGGCGACGAAGGCGAAGCGGCGGCTGTCGGGGGCCCAGGAATTGACGTTGATGGTTCCCTGGCCGCCGAAAAATGCGGCCACGTCGGCCATCTCGCGGCCATCGGGACGCATGCGGCGCAAGATGACGTGCCTGTCGGCCGGATGGCCCAGGGTTCCCTGAGGGTAGCTGAGATAGACGATCCATTCGCCATCAGGGGAAGGGTGCGGGAACCAGTTGACGCGTTCGTCGTGAGTCAACTGCTCGATGCCGGTTCCGTCGGGCCGCATGCGGAAAATCTGGGCATGGCCGGGCTCGGTCACGGCGCGTTCGGAATTGAAATAGATCCATTTCCCATCGGGCGAGAATTCGGGTCCGTCATTGGGCTCGGAGATGTCCGAGAGGCGTGTGTCGGGACCACCGTCGGCGGGAATGGTGAAGATGTTGGCGCGGCGGGGTTCGTCGCCTTCGACCGCCACATAGCAAAGCGTTTCGCCGTCCGGCGAAATGCCGTGGAGATAGTGCCGGAAATAGACCGAGTGGGTGTTGGAAACCTTGCGGGGCTGTCCGCCGGTGATCGGCACGGCGTAGAGATGGCCGTCATTGTTGCTCATATAGATGGTCTGGCCGTCGGGCGAGAGCACGTGATCGTTGTTGAGCCGGCGGATGGAGCCGGTATCGATGGGATCGGGCTCCGCGCTGCCATCGGCGGGCATCCGCCAGAGTTCGCCGCCGGCGTTGAAGATCAGCCATTGCCCGTCCGGCGTCCAATTGGGTGCCTCGATCACCTGGTCGGAGATGAGCACGGTGGTTTCATTGCCGCCATCGATGTCGATGGTGCGCAGTTCGGCGCGTTGCCCCGGGCGAAGTGGACGGTCACCGGGCGCGAAAAATTCCGAGAGCGAAAGCGGCGTGCGGGACTGAACAGAAATGGCGGCACCTCAGAGGACGATGACTGCAAACATCCAAGTCTTGCATCGATATGAGACGTCTGGAAGACGGTGGGGGCGCTGAGCTTCCACAGACACCGGCGCAAAAAACTTATCCCCGCCCTCTGCGCTTGCCCCATACTCCCCCTCACGACCCCGCGCATATGGACGCAAGCGCTACGAACGTTTGGGCGGGATCGGTTCGGGTTCCTCGCGGGTCGCCGTGGGGAAGGCCCAAAGCGGACAGATGGCCGGATGTGGGTAACAGGTGTGAGCGGACCACCAATCCAATCACTCCCACGTCGCACCGGGGAAACCCGGAGGGGCAGCGAGGCAATCGGCAACGAAAGCCTCAACAACCCCCAGCCCGAGAAGCCGCCATAAGCCCAAAATCCCGGACGCATGGGGCGATGATCGCTTCATACTAACAAATACAGTGCGGAGCGCTCATCGCACCATGCCGTCTATCATCATCAACCGAGGCCGGTGGTCGTCGGTCACTTTTGCTCGCCCTGTTGGACGCCAGCCTCCCATTGCGCCTCGTCGCGGCTTGGCCTACATACGGCGCCAAGATTTCCCAAGAGAATTGCAAGAGGCTCTCGCTTTATGGCGCGTCAATTCATCTACCATATGCACGGCATGTCGAAGGCCTATTCGGGCGGCAAGAAGGTCATCGACAACATGAACCTCTCGTTCTACCCCGATGCCAAGATCGGCATCCTGGGGCCGAACGGCGCCGGTAAGTCGACGCTTTTGAAAATCATGGCCGGGATCGATACCGAGTTCACCGGAGAAGCCTGGGCCGCTGACGGCGCGACGGTCGGCTATCTGCCCCAGGAGCCCCAGCTCGACGAGATGCTCGACGTCAAGGGCAATGTCATGATCGGGGTCAAGGAGAAGCAGGCGATCCTCGACCGCTATAACGAATTGATGATGAACTATTCGGACGAGACTGCCGACGAAGCCTCAAAGCTTCAGGACCAGATCGACGCCGAAAATCTCTGGGATCTCGATTCCAAGGTCGAGATGGCCATGGACGCGCTGCGCTGTCCGCCGGCCGGGGAGAACGTCACCAATCTTTCGGGCGGTGAAAAGCGCCGCGTGGCGCTGTGCCAGCTTCTGCTCAGCCAGCCCGACCTTCTGCTGCTCGACGAACCGACCAACCATTTGGACGCCGAAACCACGGCATGGCTCGAAAAGCACCTGCGCGAATATCCCGGCGCGGTGCTGATCATCACCCACGACCGCTATTTCCTCGACAATGTCACGGGCTGGATTCTTGAACTCGACCGCGGCCGGGGCATTCCGTACGAAGGCAATTACACCGCCTATCTCGATGCCAAGGCCAAGCGTTTGAAGCAGGAAAAGGCCGAAGACGCGGCGCGCTCCAAGGTGCTGGAGCGCGAAAAGGAATGGCTGGGCCAGTCGCCCCAGGCGCGGCAGACCAAATCCAAGGCGCGTATCCGGGCCTATGACGAGCTGGTCAAGATCAACGAGGCGCGCACGCAATCCTCGACGGCGCAGATCATCATTCCGCCCGGCGAACGTCTGGGCCAGAATGTCATCGACGTCGAAAATCTCTCCAAGGGGTTCGGTGACCGGCTGTTGATCGATGATCTTTCGTTCAAGCTGCCGCCGGGCGGCATCGTGGGCGTGATCGGGCCGAACGGCGCGGGCAAGTCCACCCTGTTCAAGATGCTCACCGGGCAGGAGCAGCCCGACAGCGGCTCGATCACGGTGGGCGAAACCGTGCAATTGGGCTATGTGGACCAGAGCCGCGACAGCCTCGACCCTAAAAAGAGCGTCTGGGAGGAAATCTCGGACGGCAACGACATCATCAAGCTGGGCAAGCGCGAGGTCAATTCGCGGGCCTATACCTCCTCGTTCAACTTCAAGGGCGGCGATCAGCAGCAGCCGGTGGGCACGCTTTCGGGCGGGCAGCGCAACCGGGTGCATCTGGCCAAGATGCTCAAATCTGGCGCCAACGTGCTGCTGCTCGACGAACCGACCAACGACCTCGACACCGAAACCCTCGCCGCGCTCGAAGAGGCGCTGGAGGAGTTCGCGGGCTGTGCGGTGATCATCTCGCACGACCGCATGTTCCTCGACCGCCTGGCGACGCACATCCTCGCCTTCGAGGGCGACAGCCATGTGGAATGGTTCGAAGGGAACTTCCAGGATTACGAGGCCGACAAGGTGCGGCGGCTGGGGCCCGACGCGGTCAACCCCAAGCGGGTGAGCTACAAGCCGCTGACGCGATAACGCTTTCGAATCGCTGCATGAATGGGCCGGGGGATATCCCCGGCCCATTCTTTTGGAGTAGGATCGCCTGATGACCGAACCCTTTTCCCTCCAAATCGATGACACCGTATTCACCGGGCTGGAGGCCGGGGAGGGGATTCCCGTGGTGTTCCTGCACGCCGGCGTATGCGATCGGCGCATGTGGGAAAATCAGATCGAAGCGGTGGCGGCGGCGGGGTTCTGGGGCATTGCCTATGACCGGCGCGGCTTCGGGGATACGAGCTCGCCCGATGAAGGGTTCTCCCATCTCGAAGACCTCGAAGCGGTGCTCGAAGCGCTCGACGTGCATGCGGCGGTGTTCGTTGGAGCTTCCAGCGGCGGGGCGCTGGCCATCGATTTCGCGCTGGCCAATCCCGAGCGCGTGGCGGGGCTGGTGCTGGTGGGCACCTCGATCAGCGGTGCGCGGGTGCCGCGCCTGCCGCCTGAAATCATGACCATCGCCAACGCGATGGAGGCCGTCGAAGAGAGCGGGGATTTGGACGCCATCAATGCGGTGGACGCCCATGCCTGGCTTGACGGGCCGCTGTCCGAGAGCGGGCGCGTGTCGGGAGAGATCCGCGCGCTGTTTCAGACCATGAACGGCAATATCCTGCGCAAGCCGCAATTGACCCGCGAGGACAAGCCGCAATCGGCGGTGCATGCGGTGGGCGAGATCGGGGCGCCGACGCTGCTGGTGGCGGGTGATCGCGATTTTCCGCATATCGTCAACCGCCATGACGATCTCTCCGAGGAGATGGAGAACGCATTCGCCGTGGTGATCGAGGGGACCGCGCACCTGCCCAGCCTCGAGCGGCCGGACCTTTTCAACCCGCTGCTGCTCGAATTCCTCGCCATGCTGACCGGACAGGACGACCACGAGAGCTGATCGGTTCGATCACAAACTGTGGCTGGCGGGCGCGGGCGCCCGGCGCTAAAGTTTGAATTTGCGACTCTTCTCAAAGGCCTCCCCATGACATCGATCGAAGGCGCTCCCGCAGCCAAGGGCGTGCGGTCTCCCCGCCCCACGGGTCCGGACGACAATGTCCGCCTGGGCGTGATCGCGGCTCTGGCCACCTATACGCTCTGGGGTGTGCTGCCGCTGTTCTTCAAGCTGCTCGAGGATATCGACCCGGTCGGTGTAGTGGCCAACCGCATCCTGTGTTCGCTGATTTTCGTGGCGCTGATCCTCTGGGCGCGCCGGCAGTTCGGGGAGGTGCGGACGGCGCTGCGTGATCGGCGCACCATTTTCGCCTTGTGCATCTCGGCGGTGCTGATCGCCGCCAACTGGCTGATTTTCATTTCCGCCGTCGGCAACAACCTCGTGCTTGAAGTGAGCTTTGGCTATTTCATCAATCCGCTGGTCAGCGTCGCCATCGGCATGGTGCTGCTGTCGGAAAAGTTGAGCCGGACACAGGCGGTGGCCATCGGCATCGCGATTATAGCCATCGCCATACAGGCGGTGGGGCTCGGCGCCATTCCCTGGGTGGCGCTTGCGCTGGCTCTGACGTTCGCCTTTTACGGCTATGTGCGGAAGACCGTGGGCGTGGGGTCGGCGGCGGGGCTGGCGATCGAGACACTGGTGCTCGTTCCGGTCAGCGCGATCTATATCGTCTATCTGCTGACCGGGCCGGCGCCCGATTTTTATGCCGATCCAGCAATGACGGTGCTTTTGATCCTGACGGGGCCGCTCACCGCGGTGCCGCTGGTGCTCTTTGCCTTCGCGGCCCGGCAATTGCGGCTCTCGACCATCGGGATGTTTCAATACATCGCGCCCTCGCTCCAGTTTCTGACCGCCGTTTTCCTGTTCGGTGAGGAACTGACCCCGTTACGGCTGGTCAGTTTCGGGCTGATCTGGGTGTCGCTTGCCGTTTTCTCGTATGGATCCTGGAAGGGGCGCGGCGTGCGGCCGGCCTAATTCGGTCCTCAGGCTCGCCTCGCCGACCTTGGAGACGATATCGGCGATGGCGCGGAACAGCGCTTCATAGGGCGAGTTGGCTCGCCAGGCGAGGCGCAGGATACGGGCGGCGCCGGGGGCGCCGAGGGTGTGGAACTCGATGCGCCGGTTGTGCTCCTCCCGCCTGAGGCTGATGGCCGGGAGGAGCGTGACGCCATAGCCGTTGGCCACCAACTCGAGGATGGTGGTGAGCGAGGTCGCCGCGAAGGTGCGGCCCGAAAGGTCCGGCTTGAGGGCGCAGGCGTCCACCATCTGGTCGCGCAGACAATGGCCTTCTTCGAGGAGGAGGAATTTGTCGCGCGACAGGTTGGAGAGGTTCACAGGGTCGGGCAAGGCCGATCCACGCTGGGTGGCGAGCACGAAGGGATCGGCAAACAGCGGCACCGAGGTGAGATTGCCGCGATCGGGTTCGGTGCCGATCAGGGCCAGGTCGATATCGCCATCGGCAAGTGCGGATAAAAGCCGGTCGGTCTTACCCTCGCTCACCGAAAACTGGATATCATCGAGTTGGTCGGTCAATGCCGGCAGGATGTCGGGGAGAAGGTATGGGGCAACTGTGGGGATCAGACCGAAGCGCAGGGGCCGGGCCGGGTGGCCCGCCGACATGTCGGCGAAGGTTTCGAGATCGGCGGCGGCGTTAAGGACGCGGGCGGCGTGAGCGAGGAACTCCCGGCCGAACGGGGTGAGCGCCACAGTCTTGCCGCGCCGGTCGAACAGCGGAGCGCTGCAACGCTCTTCGAGCAGGCGGATCTGCTGGGAGAGAGCGGGCTGGGTGACGTGGCAGCGCTGGGCGGCACGGCCGAAATGGCCCTCTTCGGCGATGGCCTGGGCATATTGGAGCTGACGCAGAGTGATATGCATGATTAGCTTAACTTATCACATGTGTCAGTTTTATCAATTTGCATAATTGCGATGGTGGGGGTACGAAGTCTCATCTCTTTAGAATCGGTACAAACTAGGGGAGCCTCATGTCCGACAAACCGACGATGACGACCAGCGCGGGCGCGCCCATTCCGGATAACCAGAACTCGATCACGGCCGGTCCGCGCGGCCCGGTGCTGATGCAGGACTATCAGCTCATCGAGAAGCTGGCGCATCAGAACCGCGAGCGTATCCCCGAGCGCGTGGTGCACGCCAAGGGATGGGGTGCTTATGGCACGCTCAAGATCACTGGCGACATTTCCAAGTACACCCGCGCCAAGGCGCTGCAGCCGGGCTCGGAAACCCCGCTGATCCTGCGGTTCTCGACCGTTGCCGGTGAACTGGGCGCGGCCGACGCCGAACGCGACGTGCGCGGCTTCGCCATCAAGTTCTATACCGAAGAAGGCAATTGGGACCTGGTCGGCAACAATACGCCCGTGTTCTTCGTGCGTGATCCGCTGAAGTTCCCCGACTTCATCCACACCCAGAAGCGTCACCCCAAGACGAACCTGCGTTCGGCCACCGCGATGTGGGATTTCTGGTCGCTTTCGCCCGAAAGCCTGCACCAGGTTACCATCCTAATGAGCGACCGCGGCCTCCCGGTCGCGCCGATGTTCATGAACGGCTACGGCTCGCACACCTATTCGTTCTGGAACAATGAGGGCGAGCGGTTCTGGGTGAAGTTCCACTTCAAGACCCAGCAGGGCCACAAGTTCTACACCAACGAGGAAGCAGAGCAGGTCATCGGCAAAACCCGCGAGAGCTACCAGGAAGAGCTGTTCGGGGCGATCGAAGCCGGTGAATTCCCGCGCTGGACGGTACAGGTGCAGATCATGCCCGAGGCCGATGCGGAAAAGACGTCCTACAATCCGTTCGACCTCACCAAGGTGTGGCCGCATGGGGAGTATCCGCCGATCGAGATCGGGGTGCTCGAACTCAACCGCAATCCGGAGAACTATTTCGCCGAGATCGAGCAGGTTGCCATGTCGCCGTCCAACATCGTACCGGGCATCGGCCATTCGCCCGACAAGATGCTGCAGGCGCGCGTGTTCTCCTATGCCGACGCGCACCGCTACCGCCTGGGCACCCATTACGAGGCCCTGCCGGTCAACGCCCCCAAGTGCCCGGTGCACCACTATCACCGCGACGGTCAGATGAACTTCTACGGTGGCATCAAGACCGGCAATACCGACGCCTATTACGAGCCCAACAGCTTTGGCGGGCCGGTGGAAAACAAGGATGTGCAGGAGCCGCCGCTCAAGATCTCGGGCGACGCCGACCGGTACAACCACCGCGAAGGTAATGACGATTTCGGCCAGCCGCGCGCGCTGTTCAACCTCTTTGACGAGGGCCAGAAGAAGCGTCTGTTCGCCAATATCGCCGCGGCGATGGGCGGGGTGCCGGCCGAAATCATCGAGCGCCAGTGCAAGCTGTTCGATCAGGTACACCCCGAATACGGCGCCGGTGTCCGCGCTGCGGTCGCTGCCGGCCAGCAGGAGCGTCCCGACGCGATCTCGGCTGCCGAATAGTTCGGCATCCAAAGAGCTTAAGAGGCCCGGTTCACACGAACCGGGCCTTTTTCTTGAGCGCTCGGTTTAGGTGGCTTTTTATTCAAAAGCTTGCGGTGCCATTCAGGTGGCCGAAAAGAGAGCTCTGGCAGGGTGTTGAAACATGCGGCACAAAGCCGGGGAGACCAAGATGACCGAGGCAAGAGAGAGCCTGAGAGCGTTCGCGAATTTCAGGGTGCTGAACGGAGAAGCCGATGCAGCCGAGCGCGATCATCTGATCCGCAACCTGGCGCAACTTTTCTCTTATGTGTCGGACAGGTGCGACGACGAGCAGGTCGCCCAGTATGACGAAGTTCTCTGCCAGCTCGCCGATATTGTGGAAACCGAAGCGCGGGCTCATGTCGCCGAGCTTTTGGCGCCGCTGGAGCGGGCGCCCGGATCGGTGGTGCTCAAGCTCGCCAATGACGTCATCGAAGTCGCTCGCCCTCTGCTCGAATTCTCCACCGTTCTTTCCGATGACGACCTGATCGAGATCGCCGAGCACCGGACCGAAGCGCATCGCGTGGCCATCGCGGGCCGAAAGGGGCTGGCAGGTCGTGTTGGCGAAGCGATCGCTGCGTTCGGGGCTGAGCCCTCGCTCACGCGTCTGTTGGGAAACGATCAGGCGAAACTGAGCCATAAGGCTGTCGAAAAGATCGCCGAACGCGCGCTGGAAAACCAGGCGTTTGCGCAAATGCTGCGCGGGCGCACCGATATCGATTGGGCCGAAGTGCGTGCCGAGATATCGGTCGTCGGCGCGAGGGCCCTGGAAGGGCTGGGGCTGCTGTCGCGCGCCGAAAGCCCTGCGATGGTCTCGCGGGTTCAGGCGGTGGTCTACAACCGCATCAAGAACCAGGCCGGTTTTTCGGCCCAGGAATGGAAGCTTGCCTGGAACCAGGTGAAGGCGCTCGCCGACCGTCGCCGCTTCGACCTCAAGGCCCTGCATCGGTTCACCCGGTTCGGCTATGGACACCATACGGCGGCGGGGCTCACCATGCTGCTCGAAGTGCGGCCCGAAATCGTAGTCAAATGGCTGGCGATGCAGGACTATGTGGCTTTCACCGTCGCGGCGAAGGCCATTGGCCTCGATGCCGACCTGTTCGAATCCGTGGTGAGCGTGCTGCCCTGGCGGGACATGCCCAGCCGCGCCGATATCCTCAATGTTCGCAAGCGTTATGAGGCGCTGAGCGAGGACGAAGCGGCCGGTATTTTCGAGCTGTGGCGCTCGCACGCCTTTCGTCGGCGGAGCGAAGACGCCGTAGCTTAAAACTGAGCGGTTCCGAATCTGCGCGTGCTGCCTGGCTCAATCGTTCGCTGTCAGAACCGTTTCGAGCCAGGAGCGGACCTGGCGCAAGCCGGCGAGCTCGAGTTGGCAGACCCGCCATTGCCGATCGACGGTGCGGCGGACGACACCCGCAGCTTCGAGCACCTTGAGGTGGCGTGAAATTGCCGGAGCGCTGATGGCGAATGGCGTGCTGAGTTCGCCGACCGTCATCGGCCCGTTTCGGGCTAATCGCTCGACGATGGCCCGCCGGTGCGGATCCGAGATCGCCGTGAAGATGACGGAGTTTCTGTCTTGCGTGGAGACGACGGAATTCGCGCCGATGACTCCAATTTCAGTCATTTCGCGCCCCCCGGTGAAATGGCTAAAAAATTAATGTAAAGTTACTGTCATATCTGCACGCGCCCGAGCGCTTTTCAAGCCCGATCGTCGCCTTGCCTTGACATCGATGATATAAAGATATCTTTATGTCTCGCGATCAACGTGGAATGGCGAGGGAAATCAGTGCGGCAACCGCAAGACATCGTCTTGCTGCTCAAGGCGGCCGGTGAAATCACCCGGCTGCGCCTGCTTGCCCTGCTCACACAGGGTGAGTTGAGCGTAAAGGATTTCACGGAAATCCTCGGGCAGAGCCAGCCGCGCATTTCGCGCCATCTCAAGCTTCTGGCCGATGCCGGAATCGTGACGCGGCACGCGGAAGGCGCATGGGCCTATTATCGTCTCAACCGCGACCGTGCCAGTGGCGCGTTGGCGCAGTGGGTGATCGAACACGTGGACCCGGACGCGGCAGAACTGCGGCGCGACCGGGAAAAGCTTGCCAGTCTGCGGGAGGTCCAGCGCGAGCGCGCCGCAGCGTATTTCGCCACGATCGCCCAGAGTTGGGATCGGCTGCGGAGCCTGCATGTTTCGGACGCAGCGGTCGAAGCGGCGATTGTCGAAGCGACGGGGGCTGCCAAATCGGGCTTTCTGCTCGATCTGGGCACGGGAACCGGGCGCATGCTGGAGCTACTTGCCAATCGCTACCAACACGGGATCGGTCTCGACTCCAGCCGCGAGATGCTTGCGGTGGCGCGGGCCAAGCTCGATGCGGCGGGCATCGACCATGCGCAGGTGCGGCTCGGCGATATCGCCGATCTGGGTGATTATCGCGGCGCTGCCGATCTGGTGGTGCTGCATCAGGTGCTGCACTATTTCGACGATCCCGGCACCGGCGTGGCTTTCGCCGGAGCGTGTTTGCGCCCGAGCGGCCGCATGCTGATCGTCGATTTCGCGCCGCACGATCTCGAATTCCTGCGGACCGAGCAGGCGCATCGCCGGCTCGGCATGTCCAACGAGCAGATGGCGCTCTGGGCACAGGCCTCCGATCTGGCTGTCGTTTCATGCCGCTCCTTTCCACCGACGCGCGAAGACGGCCTGACCGTGTGCCTCTGGGTGCTCGAACCAAACAAAAATCAAAACGAAAAAGGAGTCTGATCGTGGTTGCTGCGACAGGCGAAGCCCGGCTGAGCCGTCAGCCGGAGGATGGACGTCCCGATATCGAGGTGAGCTTCGAGTTCTTCCCCCCCAAGACCGATGCGATGGAAGAACGCTTCTGGGACAGCCTTTCGCGGCTTGCGCCGCTGAAGCCCCGCTTCGTTTCGGTGACCTATGGGGCGGGCGGTTCGACCCGCGAGCGCACGCTGCGCATGGTGTCTCGCATCACCAACGAAACCGGCGTTCCAGCCGCCGCTCACCTGACTTGTGTCGGCGCATCGCGCGAGGATGTGGACGCGGTGGTGCGCGGATACGCTCAAGCGGGGATCAATCGCATCGTGGCTTTGCGCGGCGATCCGCCGGAGGGAGTGGGCCAGCCGTTTACCCCGCATCCGGAAGGGTATCGCAATGCGGCGGAGTTGGTGGCGGGTATCCGCAAGATCGGCGACTTCGACATTTCGGTTGCGGCTTATCCGGAAAAGCACCCGCAAAGTCCCGATTGGGATGCCGATATCGACAATCTCAAGCGCAAGCTCGATGCGGGGGCGGATCGGGCGATCACGCAGATGTTCTTTGAGAACGGCGATTACTGGCGCTTCGTGGAGCGTGCGCGCAAGGCGGGGATCACCGCGCCGATCGTGCCGGGCATCCAGCCGATCCACAGCTTCAAGCAGATTTCGGGCTTTGCCGCGCGGTGTGGCGCATCGATCCCGCAATGGCTGGCCGACCGGTTCGAAGGGCTCGAGGAGGATCCGGAAACCCACGCCCTGGTGGCTGCGGCAGTCGCGGCCGAACAGGTTACGGAGCTGCTCGACTCCGGGGTGACCGAGTTTCATTTCTATACGCTCAACCGCTCGAACCTGGTGCTTGCGCTGGCGCGGCTGTTGGGTATCCGTCCTTAGGAGATCGTCATGTCTTGCATTTTGCAAGGCTGTGGCTGTCGCGCGGCAGCGGCATTCACTTCCCGTTCACCAAACTGCTGCCATTTTCGGAGACCAAAACGTCGCTGTGCGGGGGCACATTGGCCGTCTTGAAAGACGTGGCCGAACGGAATGCGAGACATGACACTCTCTAGACCCATTGCATCGGGCGCGATGCTCGTTCTGCTGGTTGCCGCCGTGGGCGGTGCCGCCGTGCAGCAGGGCAATGAAACTCCTGAGGCCGGTGTGGTCGAGATTTCCGATGCCACCCCGCCTGCGACGCAAAACGAGGATGCTTCGGACGCGGTGGAAACCGAAGCCGTGGACGCGGTCGAGCGCACGGCAGCAGCGCCCAATCGCGTGGTGGAAAGCGCCGGCTTTCCCGCCGTGCCGCAGGCCGAGCGCGACAGGGGACAAACCGAAACGGCGGGGCCGGTGGTGACCGTCAATGGGCGTCCGCTCGGAGCTCCCGACGAGGAAACCGAAGTCGCGCAGGAGGAGAGTGCCCAGGAGCCGGCCGATCAACCTATGGAAACGACGACGCCGGCAGCCGATGCCGATGCTGAAGAAACTCAGGTTGCGGCAGTCGAGCCGCCGCTTCCACGGCCGCGACCCGCCGACCTGCCGACGGCCGAGCCAGCGCTCGACTACGACGCCATCGCCGACGCGGCGTTTGAAGACGGCGGGCGCGATACCGTCGTTCGGCAGGAGCCTCAGGGGCTTGAGCCCATGCCCGGCGTGTCAGAGTTCGCGGGAAATTACGATCCGCGCGAGGACGAGTTGGTGGGCGTTGTCGGACCCAATGGCGAAGTGATCTGGGTCTATGAAGAACAGGTCCAAGGCATGAACGGCCGCTCGAACAGCCGGGTTTCGGTGCAGCGGCAGCAGCCGGCCAATCCGTTCGGCTTCATCTACGAGTAGATCCGGGTCCGGGTCTTTCGGCCAGCTCGATTTCGTGACATAAGACGCGTCCCCTTGGCGCGCGCATTGACGCATGAGTCTGCTTCGGCCTTGCTTGTGCCCGATTGTTGCTCACGATCGGCCGCCATTGGCAGAGGGTTCGCACGGAATTCATCTCATGTCGATCTGGCAGCAAATCGCGTCGTTCCTGGGTTCGTTCTCGCAAGGGAACGGGCTGGCGGGCGGCATCGCCAATATCCTCGATCCCGACAATTGGCTGCCGCGCGGTCGCGAGACGGCGTTCACCATGTCGATCATCGCGCTTTCCGCCAAAATGGCGGTGGCCGATGGTGTGGTGAGCCGGCGCGAGGTCATTACGTTCCATAAGCTCGTGGAAATTCCCGAAGGCGCCGACAAGCATGTCGACCGCTTCTTTGCGTTGGCGCAGCAGGACGTGGCGGGGTTCGATAGTTACGCGCGCAAGGTGCGCAAGCTGTTCAGCGACAGCCCTGCGACGCTCGAGCACGTGCTCGACGCTCTGTTCGAGATCGCAACGTCCGACGGGATCGTCCACGGGGACGAATTGGCGTATCTGGAGGCGATCAGCGAAATCTTCGGGTTCGATCCCGTCCGGTTCGAGCAGATCGCATCCCAGCATGTACTGCTGCCGACGGGGCGCCGCGACCCTTATGCGGTGCTCGGGCTGGCACCGGACGCCACCGATGAAGAACTGCGCAGGACCTATCGGCGGCTGGTCGCCGAGCACCATCCCGACAGGATGATCGCCAAGGGCGTGCCCGAGGAACTCATGGGGCTGGCGTCCGCCAAGATGGCATCGATCAACACTGCCTACCGCGACGTGACACGGGCGCGCGGCACGCGGCCGGCTTTGGCCTCGTCCGAAGCGACTTGACCCGGGGGTAGGGCGCACCCTACATCAGCGCGTCACCAGTTGACCGGGCGGCCGCCAAGCATGGCTTGGAGGAAAGTCCGGGCTCCATGAGAACACGGTGCCGGGTAACGCCCGGCGGGGGCGACCCCAGGGAAAGTGCCACAGAAAGCAAACCGCCCCGGCCTCGGCCAGGGTAAGGGTGAAAGGGTGCGGTAAGAGCGCACCGGGCGCCTGGCAACAGGAGCCGCACGGTAAACCCCACCGGGAGCAAGACCGAATAGGGACGATGGGAGCTTCGGCTCCAGCCGCGTTTTCACGGCCTGTCGTCCGGGTTGGTTGCATGAGGGTCCTGGCAACAGGGCTCGCAGATGAATGGTCGCCGCGTCCGCCTTCGGGTGGGCCCTACAGAACCCGGCTTACAGGTCAACTGGTGTCTCTTCTCCCGCCGGGACGGTTTGGGAAACAGAATCTTAAAGACTGGGATGCAATGTGGATCAAAGTGGAGCAATTCCGCTTTGATTTCGAGTTGTTGAGTTCCGGCCGACACGCGCCGGGCGCGAGTATCTGAACCAGATGGCCGAGCCGCAATCTTCCCACCAATCGGTGCTGCTGAGCGAGGTGCTCGAGGCGTTGGCGCCGCTCGAAAGTGCGCGCATCGTCGATGGCACGTTCGGCGCCGGGGGGTATTCGCGGGCGTTGTTGAACGCGGGCGTAACCGTTGTCGGGATTGATCGCGATCCGACCGTGGCGCCGTTCGTCGCGGCGCTGAAGGCCGAATTTCCCGACCGGTTCAGTTTCGTCGCCGGAGCGTTTTCCGAGCTCGATACGCTGGCCGGCGAGGCCGGCATCGATGGGATCGTTCTCGATATCGGGGTCAGCTCCATGCAGCTCGATCAGGCCGAGCGCGGATTTTCGTTCATGCGCTCGGGACCGCTCGATATGCGCATGAGCCGGGAAGGGGAAAGCGCCGCGGATCTGGTCAACACCCTGAGCGAAACCGATCTGGCCAATCTCATTTTCGCTTTCGGCGAGGAGCGCGCTTCGCGCCGGATCGCCAAGGCAATCGTTGCGGCGCGGGCCAGTGAGCCGATCAACGATACGCTGGCGTTGGCCCAGATCATCGAAAAGGCGGTTGGCCGCAAGCCGGGCGCACCGCATCCGGCCACCCGGACGTTCCAGGCGCTGCGCATCGCCGTCAATGGCGAGTTCGACGAGTTGGTCGAAGCGCTCTATGCCGCCGAACGCATCCTGCCCGAAGGTGGGCGGCTGGCGGTAGTGACCTTCCATTCGCTGGAGGACCGGATCGTCAAGCGCTTCTTTGACCAGAGCAAGACCGCCGCGCCGCAATCGCGGCACCTGCCGCAGGTTGAGCCCGTCGAAACCCGGTGGGCGCCGGTGCGCAAGGCGATCAAGGCCGGAGCGGTCGAACTCGAGCGCAATGCCCGGTCGCGCTCGGCAACACTGCGCAGCGCAGTTCGGACCGCAGCACCGGCCCGCGCAGTGCAGACGGCAGGGCTCGGGGTTCCAGGTTTCAGGCGAGGTGCGGCATGAGCCGATTTCTGCATCGCCTCAATATCATCCTTGGCATCGTCGCGGTGATCGCGGTGGTCGCCGTCTACTCGCAAAAGCACATGGCGGAACTGACGGCTGAGGAGATCGGGCGGATCGAGGCGGCTATCGCCAAGCAGCAGGCCGATCTTTCGATCCTCAAGGCCGATTGGGCCTATCTCAATCAGCCGACGCATATCCAGCCCATCATCGACCGTCACAACGACGTGCTCAATCTGCAGGTGGCCGAAGTCGAGCAATTCGGCAGCTTTTCCGACCTGCCCATGCGCCCGCAGCAGCGGCTCGATACCGAAGCGCTCGACGCGCTGTTCGAGACGATCGAGGAGGGCGAGGATCCGATCGGTTCGCTCCTGGAGGGGCTGCTATGAGCGCCATAACCCCCGACCACGATACGATTTCCCTCGACGGCGCGCGAAAGGCTCGCGGCAATCTCACCGGTGCGCGCATCCGCTGGGCCATGGTGTTCGTGCTGCTGGTGTTCTCGGTGATGTTCGGCCGCCTGATCTGGCTGGGCAATGTCGAAGTCGATACCAGCATCGAAGGCCAGACGCGCGATGCGATCATGGCTTCGCGCCCCTCGATCCTGGATCGCAACGGGCTGGAAATGGCCGTCGACATCCGCGTGCCCTCGCTGTTTGCCGAGCCACGGCGCATCATCGACGTGGACGAGGCCGCCGATGCCATTCTGACCGTCTTGCCCGATCTCGATCCCGCCTGGCTTCGCAACCGGCTGACTGGGGATCGCGGCTTTGTATGGATCGCGCGTGAACTGACGCCCGCCCAGCAGGACCGGATCATGCGGCTGGGCATTCCCGGACTTGATTTTCTCGAGGAAAGCAAGCGCTTCTACCCCGGCGGGACGGTGGCCTCGCATGTGATGGGCGCAGTGAACATCGACAATGTCGGGATCGCGGGCATTGAAAAGCATCTCGACGACGACAACCTTGCGCTGCTGCAGAATTTGGGGCTGGCGCGTGACAGCGCGCTGACGCCGGTCAATCTTTCGATCGATCTGCGTGTGCAGCACATCCTCCACGACGAGCTTGTCGATGCGCTCGAGCGCTATCAGGCAATTGCGGCGGCTGGCGCGATCATGAACGTCAATACCGGCGAGATCGTCGCCATGGCGTCGCTCCCCGATTTCGATCCCAACGCGCCTGCCACCATGCTGCAGGAAGGCCATTTCAACCGGATCACCGCCGCCAAGTTCGAGCCGGGTTCGACCTTCAAGACCGTCACAATGGCGGCAACGCTCGACAGCGGCGCGGTGCGGATTACCGACCAGATCGATGCGCGCTTCGGTGTGCGTTTCGGGCGCTACACCATCGAGGATTTCCACGGCAAGTACCGCATCCTCTCGGTTCCCGAAGTTTACCAGTACTCGTCCAATATCGGCACCATCAAGATGATGCAGGCGATGGGCAAGGACAATTTCCGCGCTTTCATCGAGCGGATGGGTTTTGACGGGGCGCCGCCGATCGAGTTACCCGAAGTGACCCAGTCGGCGGTTCCAGCTAATTTCTCGGAAGTGGGCGCTGCAACCGCCTCGTTCGGCCACGGGCTGAGCGTGACCCCCTTGCAGACGCTGCGCGCGATCAGCGCGTTCGTAAATGGCGGCAAGCTTGTCGAGCCGACCCTGTTCCCGCGCACGGAAGCCGAGGCCATGGCCGATGCGCCTCAGGTGATTTCGGAGCAGACGAGCCTTTATATCCGTTATCTGATGCGTCTCAATGCGTTGTCGGGTTCGGGCAGCCGCGGCAATGCCATCGCTGAGGGCTATCGCTGGGGCGGCAAGACGGGCACCGCAGAAAAGGTCGTCGATGGACGATATTCGAGCGAAAAGAGCCTGGCCTTCTTCGTTTCTGCTTTCCCGCTCGACAATCCGCAATATGCAATGATCGTTCTGGTGGACGAGCCGAGGCCGGAGAATGAGCAGTCGGGCCGTACGGCTGGCTGGAACGCTGGCGAGATGTCCGGCCGGATCGTGACGCGGATCGCTCCTATGCTCGGAATTCAGCCAAATCTCGATCCAATGATTGACACGCAACTGGTTCCCGTCGAATTGAGGGCCGGATTGCAGCAATCGCCGGTGTCGAGCACCGGACTCTGATCGGCCAATGCCGGAAACATGGGATATTTGACCTTGCCGTATTCGCTTGTCGACGTTCTCGGTGGCGCGCAAAGTGCCAAAGGCGCGGCCGGGATCGCCATAACGGGGCTTAACGCCGATAGCCGTCTGGTGGGAAAGGGAGAGGCATTCTTCGCGCTTCCCGGCACGCGGGGGCACGGCGTCGAGTATGCGCATGAGGTCGTGGGGCGTGGGGCCGCGGCAATCGTGACCGATACGCCGCCGCAGGCCGATCCGGGCATTCCGGTGGTGATTGTTCCCGATGTCCGCGCTGCCTACGCCCATGCCGCCGCGTTTGTGAGCGGGCCGCAACCTGTCCATTGCGTTGGCGTAACCGGCACCAACGGCAAGACCTCGGTGGTCTCTTTCGTGCGACAGATCTGGGCCTATGCCGGTATGCGCGGGGCGAGCCTGGGAACGCTGGGCCTGACGGTCGGCGACACGCTGGTGCCTGGCGAGCTGACGACGCCCGATGCGCTGACGCTGCATCGCACGCTTGCCGATCTCAAGGCGCAGGGCATCGACCATGTGGCCATAGAAGCATCGAGCCATGGCATCGACCAGCGGCGCCTCGACGGGGTGAAGTTCCAGGCCGTGGCTTTCACCAACCTCTATCGCGACCATCTCGATTATCACCATGATATCGACAGCTATCGCGATGCCAAGCTGAGGCTGTTTCGGGAACTGATCGACGAGACGACAACCGCTGTCGTCAATTGCGAAACCGAAGAAGGCACCACCTTCATGTTCACGGCGCTGGATCGGGGTGCAACCGTTTTCACGGTTGGCGAGGGCGGGGCGCATATCGACGTCACCGAGGTCACGCCCGAGGGGCGCGGGCAGCGGATCAAGGGCAAGCTGGTGGGCGAGGATTTCGAGGTGCTGCTGCCGCTGGTTGGGCGCTTCCAGGTTTCCAACGCGGTGGTCGCTGCCGGACTGGCGATGGCGAGCGGGGTGCCCAACGACGTCGCGATCGAGGCGCTGGGGCATCTGCAGGGCGCCAAGGGACGGCTGGAATTTGTCGGGAGCCGCGATGGCGGCAACGTCTTTATCGACTATTCGCACAAGCCCGAAGCGCTCAAGGTGGTGCTGGAAACCCTTCGACCCTTCACCAAGGGAAGGTTGATCGTAGTCTTTGGTTGCGGCGGGGATCGCGACCGGGGCAAGCGGCCCGAAATGGGCAAGATTGCCGTCGATCTGGCTGATCTGGCGATCGTCACCGACGACAACCCGCGTACCGAAGATGCCGCCGCCATTCGCGCCGAAATCCTGGCCGCGGCGCCCGGGGCGCTCGAGATTGGCGACCGGGCGGAGGCCATCGGTCACGCAATCGCCGAAATGGGGCCTAACGATACGGTCCTGGTGGCCGGCAAGGGGCACGAGGATTATCAGATCATCGGCAAGACCAAGCACCATTTCTCGGATCATGAAGTCGTCCGCTCGGCCCTTGGCGAGTAGGGGCTGATGGACGCGCTCTATTCGATCTCCGAGATCGTCGCGGCGACGGGTGGCAGTACCGAGGGTGTCGCTGCCGGTGCGGTATCTTCGATCTCGATCGATTCCCGCGAGATTGCGCCGGGAGCGCTTTTCGTTGCCATCAAGGGCGAAAATTTCGACGGGCACGATTTCGTTGGCAAGGCGATAGAAGCCGGGGCCGTGGCCGCGCTGGTCAGCCGCGAGAAGGCAGAGGCGCTGGCCGGACTGCCGCTGATTGTCGTCGAGGACGCGCTCGAAGGGCTCAATGAACTCGCGCGGTTTTCGCGCAGCCGGTCGAAGGCGCGCATCGTGGCGGTGACCGGGAGCGTGGGGAAGACCTCGACCAAGGAGGCGATCCGGGTGGCGCTGGAGGCGAGCGGGAAGACGCACGCCTCGATCAAGAGCTTCAACAATCACTGGGGCGTGCCGTTGATGCTGGCGCGCATGCCGGCGGATGCCCAATTCGGCGTTTTCGAGATCGGCATGAACCATGCCGGGGAAATCACGCCGCTGTCTCGCCTCGTGCGGCCGCATGTGGCGGTGATCACCACCGTCGCGCCGGCGCATCTGGAATTCTTTCCCTCGGTGGAGGCCATTGCCGACGCCAAGGCGGAGATTTTCTCCGGCGTCGAGCCGGGCGGGGCGGCGATTCTCGGGCGCGATCACGAGCATGTCGAGAGGCTGATCGATGCCGCCGGGACGGCAGGTCTGGCGCCGCTGACCTACGGTTTCGAGGCGGCGGATGTGACGATCTCCGATTACCATCCCACGCCGGACGGCGGGGCCGCGAGAGTGAGCGGCGATGGGCTGTCGCTGGAGATTGCAACCGCTACGGCGGGGCGGCACATGCTGGCCAATGCCGTGGCGGCGCTGCTGGTGGCGCGGGCGCTTGGGGCCGATGTGGAAACATCGGTTGCAGCTTTGGCCCGGCACGGAGCGCCGGAAGGCCGTGGGGTGGCGTCGCTTCTCGGTGATCGGGCCAATCCCCTCAGGCTCATCGATGAGAGTTATAACGCCAACCCCACCTCGATGCGCGCGGCGCTCGAGGTGTTCGCGGATATGCCGACGGCAGGCCGCAGAGTGCTGGTGCTTGGGGACATGCGTGAGCTGGGTGCGGCGGCCGAGGACTACCATGCCGAGCTCGCTCCGGCGGTCGTTTCGGCCAGGCCTGATCTCGTGTTTCTCGTCGGCCGGCATATGGGTGCGCTGGACGCGGCCTTGCCGGCGGGGCTTGTGGCCAAGCGGACACAGGCTGTGGACGAGATCACGCAGGATGTTTTGCAAACGCTTGCGCCGGGCGACTCAGTTATGCTCAAGGGATCGAACGGGGTGCGGCTGGGCACGCTGGTGGCCCGCATACGCGATACGTTCGGTACGCCGTAGTTTTGTTGGTTGCGCCAAAAAGGCGCGCGTTTTTACTTCCGTTTCCGGGTGCTGGAAACGCTCCAGAGGCACAGACCAAGCTCCATGCTCTATTTCCTGCAGCAGTTCGCAGATGCGGTTCCGGTCTTCAACGTCTTCCGTTACCTCTCTTTCCGGACCGGCGGCGCGATCATCACCGCGCTGTTTTTCGTGTTCCTGTTCGGGCCGGGCATGGTCAATTCGTTGCGCATCCGGCAGGGCAGGGGCCAGCCGATCCGAGAGGACGGGCCGCAAAGCCACCTTCTGACCAAGAAGGGCAAGCCCACAATGGGCGGGCTGATGATCCTTTCGGGGGCGCTGGTTTCGATCCTGCTCTGGGCGGACCTTTCCAACCTTTATGTGTGGGCCGTGCTGCTGGTGACCACCGGCTTCGGGCTGGTCGGGTTCTACGACGATTACCTCAAGGTCAAGCACCAGAACCACAAGGGTTTCGGTGGCAAGCCGCGGTTGGCGATAGAATCCGTTATCGCCATTGTCGCCTGCATGATGATCGCCAGCCAGGCCCCAAATGGCTATGAGCACGCGCTGCTGCTGCCGTTCGTCAAGGATTTGGCGCTCAATCTGGGGCTGTTCTTCTTTATCTTCGGCGCGTTCGTGATCGTGGGCGCGGGCAATGCGGTGAACCTCACCGACGGGCTCGATGGGCTGGCTATCGTTCCGGTGATGATCGCGGCGGCCGCCTTCGGGCTCATCGCATATTTGGTGGGTAACCAGGTCTATTCCGACTATCTGTTCTTGAATTTCGTGCCGGGGACGGGGGAGCTTTCCATCGTCTGCGGGGCGCTGATCGGGGCGGGGCTCGGTTTCCTGTGGTTCAATGCGCCGCCAGCCCAGATCATCATGGGCGATACCGGCTCGCTGTCGCTCGGCGGTGCGTTGGGGACCATCGCGGTGGCGACCAAGCACGAGATCGTTATGGCCATCGTGGGCGGCTTGTTCGTGCTCGAGGCGGTGTCGGTGATCGTGCAGGTGACGTCCTATCGGCTCACCGGCAAGCGCGTGTTCAAGATGGCGCCCATTCACCACCATTTCGAGCATCTAGGGTGGACCGAGAGCCAGATCGTCATCCGCTTCTGGATCATTGCCATGGTGCTGGCGCTGATCGGGCTTTCGTCGCTCAAGCTGCGGTAAAGCAGGCGCGTGAAATCTCGGCAGCTTTGCAGGCATGTCGAATCGCCCTCCGGCTGAGCCTTCGGGTCATCGCGATTTCAATAGACGGCATGGGGCGATGAACGCCTCGTGCTGAATTTGTTAGTATGAAGCGATCATCGCCCCATGCGCTCGGGATTTTGGGCTTATGGCGGCTTCTCGGGCTGGGGATTGTTGGGAAAGCCACCGTTGCCGATGATTTCCCGCTGCCCCTCCGGGTTTCCCTGGTACGACGTGGGAGTGATTGGATTGGTGGTCCGCTCACACCTTTTATCCACATCCGGCCATCTGTCCGCTTTGGGCCTTCCCCACGGCGACCCGTGAGGAACCCGAACCGATCCCGCCCAAACGTTCGTAGCGCTTGCGTCCATATGCGCGGGGTCGTGAGGGGGAGTATGGGGGAAACGCAGGGGGCGGGGATAAGTTTTTTGCACGGGTGTCTGTGGAAGCTCAGCGCCCCCCTCATCCCCGGCCATTCGAGCCCCCGCCTTCGCGAGGGGCAGGCTCCGCTCTCATGGCCTTCTCACCTCCAATCGTGCCACCGGCACGATTGGCCAAAGGACGGTTCGAAGTCTCCCACCAGGGGAGAAGGGGGCTCTTGGGGAGCGCTGGGGATGACAAGCACCGGGTTGGTGTTTACCCCCATTACCCTTCTCCCCTGGTGGGAGAAGGTGGCCGCGAAGCGGTCGGATGAGGGGGCTCGGCCTGTCAGCGGCCACCGGCGGTGATTGTTGAGGCTCAGCGCACCCCTCATCCGTCTCGCCCTTTGGGCGATCCACCTTCTCCCTCAAGGGGAGAAGGGCGATTGGGGGAGCGTTACGGCAAGAATCTCGTCGTTCCTTGTCTCCAGCCTCTCCATCGTCTTCGTTCTCGGACTTGATTCAGGGACGAAGAAGACGAGAGGGGTGCGGGAGAAAGAGCCGGGAGCGGCGCGCATACCTGGCCCCGGGTCAAGCCCGGGGCGACACGGCGGTGAAGAGGTGGTCGAAACGACAGACGTTTGGGGCACCCACCTGTTCTCTCGTCATTGTCGGGCTTGACCCGACAATCCGCAACGCTGCCTGCTGTGTGGGGGAGGTTGGGGGACGCACTTCTGATGAGTGCTTGGAAACCCTGCGGGTCTCCGGGTCGATACCCGGATCAAGTCCGGGGACGAAGACGACGAGGGGGAGAGGGTACGGGAGGAACCACAACGGTGGGGGGCGGCGAGAGAAAGGGAGAGGGAGAGGTTACGGGGAAGATTTGAGAGCGGCGCGGATACCTGGCCCGGGTCAAGCCCGGGGTGACACGGGTGGGGAATGGAGCGAGGGAGAGCGGAGGCACGAGCAGTTTTGGTGGGCACCCAACTCCGCTTGTGGGTGTGGCCCGATAGCTGCGGGGGCGATCGGCGGGAGGTTGGGGAGCCTGGAAACAGGGCGTCCTGGGAGACGCCCTGTTCGTTTCACGCTCTGAGGATCAGATGGGCGTTGCCGAATGGCAGGCCTTGATCGTCGTGGGTGCGGCGGGAAACTTCTTCGAAGCCGAGCGCGTGGTAGAAGGCGCAGGCTTGGGGGTTGTCGAGGTAGACTTCCAGCTCCAGTTCGCCCTTGAGCGCCTTGGCGTGCGCGACCAGGGCGCGGCCGATGCCGAGGCCCTGGCGGTTGGGGGAGACGAAGAGGCCGCCGATGAAATTGTCGAGCAGACTGATGAAGCCGGCTGGTCGATCGTCGGTGCAGGCGACCCAGTTTTCGGCCTTGGGGAGATAGACCGTTTCGATCAAGACACGCTGCTCGCGCAGGCGGGCTTCGCCGATAAAGGGGTGAGCCAGCATGGACGCTTCGAACCAGATGGCCGAAAGCGCTTCGAGATCCGCCGCTTGATAGGCGCGGATCGTTACGTCGATGTTTTTCATGATTTTCCACAAAGAGAATGCATACAGAGACGGCGCCCCAGGGAGGGACGCTGTGAACACACCGCGTTTAGCGGTCGGGATATCAGCCTCTGCGCATAAATCTCCTTGGTTCGAGCGCGACCGGTATAGCGGGTGTTGGCGTTCAGGCCAAGCCATGGTTGCGAAATGGTAACCACTGGGGTGGTAATTCTCGCATTCTGCAACGAGTGTTTCGGATGGGCGGGGGCGGTCCGGACGTTCGCTAGTGATGTGTTGGCCGCGTATCGGAGCCGTGCCTTGACTGCCATTTCAGCCTGGTTCTCCCGTGAACGAAAGACGCCCATCGCCGAATGGTGGTGGACCGTGGACCGCGAATTGCTTTTTGCGCTGGTGGCGCTGATGGGATTCGGGGTGCTGCTGAGCTTTGCGGCGAGCCCGCCGGTGGCCGAACGCATCGGGCTGGGGCCGTGGCACTTCACACAGCGTCATGTGCTGTTCTGCATTCCGGCGCTGGCGGTGATGATCGCCGCCTCGATGATCAACGCCCGATGGGTGCGGGTCGTGGCGCTGGTCACCCTGATTGGCGGCGTGCTGCTGCTGGCGATGACGCTGCGCTACGGCGTGGAGGTCAAGGGCGCGCGGCGTTGGGTGTCGTTCATGGGGCAATCGCTGCAGCCCATCGAATTCGTCAAGCCCGCACTGGCGATCATGTCGGGTTGGTTCATCTCCGAACAGATGAAGCGCAAGGATGTGCCCGGACATCTTCTGGCCATGGCTTCGACCGGACTGGTGATCTGCCTGCTGCTGCTGCAACCCGACCTCGGGCAGACGATCCTGGTTTCGGTGGTCTATGGCGGATTGCTGTTTCTTTCAGGCATGTCCTGGCTGGTGATCGGCGTTCTTGGCGTCGCGGCCGTCGGGTTGATGGTGGTGGCCTATACGTTTTTCCCGCATGTGGCGCGCCGCATCGACTCGTTCATCAGCCCCGAAACCGGCGATAGCTATCAGGCGCAGCGGGCGCTTGAATCCCTGCTCGAAGGCGGTTGGTTCGGGATGGGGCCGGGCGAGGGCATCGCCAAGCGCTACCTGCCGGACGCTCACGCGGACTTCGTGTTCGCCGCCGGTGCGAGCGAGTTCGGCATTCTCTTTTGCCTGATGCTGGTGTGCCTTATCGGGTTTATCGTGATCCGGGCGCTCAATCTGGCGCTGAGCCAGCAGAACCTTTTCAACCGCCTGGCGGCCAGCGCGCTGGCCATCCAGTTCGGGGTGCAGGCGGCGATCAACCTGACGGTCAATCTCAACCTCATTCCGCCCAAGGGGATGACGCTGCCGTTCATCTCCTATGGCGGCACCTCGATGATTGCCATCGGGCTGGGCATGGGGCTATTGCTGGCGCTGACCCGACGCAAGCCGGAGGAAACATTCGCCACCGGCCTGCCGATCCGCAGCGCGCTGAAGAACGGGTAATATGAGCACTTTCGCATTGATGGCCGGCGGAACGGGGGGGCACCTCTTTCCCGCCATGGCGCTGGCCCAGGAACTGGGCCGGCGGGGCCACGACATCCACCTGGTCACTGACGAACGCGTGACCCATTACGGCGCGGAGTTTCCCGCAAGCGGCGTGCATGTGGTGCCCGCTGCGACGCCGTCGATCCGGCATCCGGTCAAGTTCGTCAAAGCCGGTTTCGTGATCCTTGGCGGGATCGGCAAGGCGCGGAAGGTGCTGCGCCAGATCAGGCCGGACGCGGTGGTGGGGTTTGGGGGATATCCGTGCTTCCCGCCCTTCGTGGCGGCGGCGACGATGGGCATTCCGGGCATTCTGCACGAGCAGAACGCGGTGCTGGGGCGCGCGAACCGGGCGCTGGCGCGGTTTGCCAAGGTGCTGGCGATGAGCTTTGCCGAGACGGCGCATGCCGATCGGTTCAAGCTCACCAAAGTGCTCGTCGGCAATCCGGTGCGCGACAGGGTTCGCGGGGTTGCCGGGACGCCTTATCCGGCGCTCGATGGCGAGCGGTCGATCAATATCCTGGTTTTCGGCGGCAGCCAGGGGGCGCGGGCCTTTTCCGATATTGTGCCGGCGGCGATCGCGCAGATGGACGAGCGGTTGCGCCGCAGGCTCAACGTCACCCAGCAATGCCGGGCCGAGGACCTCGACCGGGTGGCCGAAGCCTATCGCGCGGCGCGGGTGAATGTGGAAATGGCCACGTTTTTTGCCGATCTGCCGGAGCGCATCGCGGCCAGCCATCTGGTGATCGGGCGGGCCGGGGCTTCGACGGTCGCCGAATTGGGGGTTCTGGGACGCCCGTCCATCCTCGTGCCGCTGCCCGGATCGCTCGATCAGGACCAGCGCGCCAATGCGCTGGTGATGGAGCGGGCGGGCGGCGCCTGGGTTGCCGACCAGGCCACGCTTTCACCGCAATCTCTTGCAACCCAGCTTCACGATCTTCTGAACGCTCCGGATCGTCTCGCCGCTGCGGCTCAAGCCGCGCAATCGGTGGGCGTGGCCGACGCCGTCGAACGGCTGGCCAATCTCGTCGAGCAAACCGCCAAAGGACAATCATGAACACAAAGATGCCACGCGACATCGGGCCCGTGCACTTCATCGGCATCGGGGGGATCGGGATGAGCGGCATCGCCGAGGTGCTGCACACCCAGCGCTATACGGTGCGGGGATCGGACCAGGCGACCAACGCCAATGTGCAGCGGCTGCAGGCGATGGGCATCGAGGTGATGATCGGGCAGAAGGCCGAGAACATCGGCGACGCGGCTGTGGTGGTCGTCTCCTCGGCCATCAAGAAGGACAATCCCGAACTCAAGGAGGCCCGCGCCAAGGGGCTGCCGATCGTGCGGCGGGCCGAGATGCTGGCCGAGATCATGCGCTTCAAGAACGCCATCGCCATCGGCGGCACGCATGGGAAGACGACGACGACCTCGATGGTGGCGGCGCTGCTCGATGCGGGACAGTTCGACCCCACGGTGATCAATGGCGGGATCATCAACGCCTATGGCACCAATGCTCGGCTGGGGCAGGGCGACTGGATGGTGGTCGAGGCCGACGAGAGCGACGGCACGTTCGTGAAGCTGCCGGCTGATGTGGCGGTGGTCACCAATATCGATCCCGAGCATCTCGACCACTACCACGACTTCGACGGGGTCAAGAAAGCGTTCCGCAATTTCGTCGAGAACGTGCCGTTCTACGGCTTTGCCGTGATGTGCCTCGACCATCCCACAGTGCAGGCGCTGGTGGGCGAGATCGAGGACCGGCGGATGATCACCTATGGGCGCAACCCGCAGGCGGACGTGCGGCTGATCGAGGTTTCCAACGACAACGGCACCAGCCGGTTCTCGGTGGTGATCCGCGACAGGATCAGCGGCAAGACGCGCAAGATCGCCGGGTTGGAGCTGCCCATGCCGGGCATGCACAACGTGCTCAACGCGACGGCGGCGATTGCCGTGGCGCAGGAGCTCAAGATCAGCGACGAGCAGATCAGGGCCGGGCTCAAGGGGTTTGGCGGGGTCAAGCGGCGGTTCACTAAGACTGGGGAGGTCGCGGGGATTACGGTGATCGACGATTACGGGCATCACCCGGTGGAAATATCCTCGGTGCTGCGGGCGGCGCGGCAATCGGCCAAGCGGGACGTGATCGCGGTGGTGCAGCCGCACCGCTATTCGCGGCTTCACGACCTGTTCGACGATTTCTCGGCCTGCTTCAACGAGGCCGACACCGTGCTGGTGGCGCCGGTCTATGCGGCGGGGGAAAGCCCGATCGAGGGCGTGTCGCATACCGAGCTGGTGGATCGCATCAGGGCGCGCGGGCATCGCGATGCGCGGGCGATTGCGGGACCCCAAGAGCTGGCAGGGTTGATCGCGGAACGGGCGAGCGAAGGCGACTATGTGGTGTGCCTGGGGGCGGGGAACATCACGCTCTGGGCGGCGGCGCTGCCCGGTGAACTCGAAGCGGAACTTGCGGGCAAGGCACGGGCCAGCGCATGAGTTTTCCCGATCTTTTGCCGCAGCTTGCCGGATGGATCGGGCAAGTGCGGGGCACGCTGATTGCCAACCATCCGCTCGCCAAGGTGAGCTGGTTCCGCGTGGGCGGGCCGGCGCAGCTTTATTTCGAGCCGGCCGATGAGGCCGATCTTGCGCTGTTCCTCAAGAACCTGCCTGCCGACATCAAGGTGACGGTGATCGGGCTGGGATCGAACCTTCTGATCCGCGACGGCGGGATCGACGGGGTCGTGGTCAAGCTGCCGGCCAAGGCGTTCGGCGGGGTTGAGGTGCTGGAGGGCAATCGCATTCGCGCGGGCGCGGGGCTGCCGGACGTCAAGATCGCGACGGCGGCGGCCAAGGCCGGGGTCGATGGGTTGCAGTTCTTCCGCGGCATTCCGGGAGCCGTTGGTGGCGCGCTCTATATGAATGCCGGGTGTTACGGCACCGAGACGCGCGAACGGGTGGTGAGCCTGCGCGGGGTGACGCGGCAGGGCGAGATCGTCGAGCTGTCCAATGCGGATATGGATTACAGCTATCGCCACTCGAACGGGCCCGAAGGGGTGATCTTCACCTCGGCGGTGTTCGAGGGGGCGCCGGGGGATAGCGAGGAGATCCTTGCCAAGATGCGCGAGATCACCGATCGGCGGGAATCCACCCAGCCGACCAATACGCGCACGGGGGGATCGACGTTCAAGAACCCCGATGGGCTGTCGGCGTGGAAGCTTGTCGATGAGGCCGGGTGCCGGGGACTGCGCATCGGGGATGCGCAAGTGTCGGAGATGCATACGAACTTTCTCATCAATCTCGATGCGGCGAGCGCGCATGACATCGAGACGCTGGGGGAGACAGTGCGCGCCAAGGTGCGGGAAAAGCACGGGATCGAGCTCAACTGGGAAATCCGGCGGATGGGGCATTTCGAGGCCGGGCGCGACGTGCGCGAGTTTCTGGACGGCGAGGTTTTCGCCGGGGTGCAGTAGCCGGCGAGGGTGTGTGTCGCTGACTCAGCGCACCCCTCACCCCAGCCCTCTCCCCTCACGAGGGGAGAGGGGGAAAGTGGCTCCGAGATGGGGCGTGAAATAGCGGGCAGGGCGGATGCGGAAGCGCTGCGCACCCCTCACCCCCGGCCCCTCTCCCTCAAGGGGAGAGGGGGGCGAACGACGCAGGCGAATAGGACAACTAAAGGCGGTGAGTGATGGCCAAACATGTAGCAGTGCTCAAGGGCGGGTGGTCGCATGAGCGCGAGGTGTCGCTTGCCTCGGGAGAGCAGTGCGCCGAGGCGCTGCGCAAGGCGGGCTATGAGGTTACCGAGATCGATATGGGCCGGGACATTGCCGACGTCCTCGGCCGGCTCAAGCCCGATGTGGTGTTCAATGCGCTGCATGGGCGGTTCGGGGAGGATGGGACGATCCAGGGACTGCTGGAGATTCTGGGGATTCCCTATACCCATTCGGGGGTTCTGGCCTCTTCGCTCGCCATGGACAAGCATCAGGCCAAGGTGATGTTCAAGGCGGCGGGGGTCAATGTCACCGACCATGTGATCGCCACGCGCGACGAGATCGCCCGCAGCCATGTGATGGCGCCTCCCTATGTGGTGAAGCCCTATAATGACGGGTCGAGCGTCAACGTCTTCATCGTCAAGGAAGGTCAGGAGCATCCGCCTCAGGAGATCCTGCGCACCGATTGGGACGGGGACGAAGAACTGATGGTGGAGCGGTTCATCCCCGGGCGCGAACTCACATGCGCCGTTATGGGGGATGTGGCGCTGGGGGTGATCGAGGTCGTTACCGACCTGGCATTCTACAACTATGAGGCAAAGTACGCTGCGGGCGGGTCAAATCACGTGCTGCCGGCGCAGGTTTCACCGAAAATTTACGAAAAAGTTCAGAAAATGTCGCTCATGGCGCATGCTGCTTTGGGCTGCCGAGGCGTGTCGCGGAGCGACTTCCGCTACGACCCGCGCGGGGGCGACGACGGCGAACTCGTGTGCCTGGAGATCAATACCCAGCCGGGGATGACCAAGACCTCGCTGGTGCCCGAGTTGGCGGCCCATGCCGGCCATTCGTTCGAAGAGCTGGTGAGCTGGATGGTGGAGGACGCAAGTTGCAACAGGTGAGGCGCAAAGAGTCGTTTACGGCCGCGCCTGCTTCCACCGTCGCGCCGCCGGCGCCGCGCATCGAGCGTCCCGCCCTGCGGGTGGTTTCCAACCTTTCTCCCGTAACGCGCGACCGGGCGCTGGTTCCGGGGCAGGGGCGCGGTATGCTGGTGCCTGTGCGCAGGCGCGGCGGCATGCTGGTCACGCTGGGCAATTGGTGGGTGCTCCACAAGCGCCTGGCGCTGCGCCTCATCACGCTGCTGGTTGCAGCAACCCTGGCTATCGGGGGCTATGTGCTGCGCGAGGATCTGGGGGAAGGGCTTGGGCTGGTCGGCACCCTGATGAACGGCCAGATGGCCGATGTCGGATTCTCCATCGCCAGCATAGAGATCAACGGGCTCTCGCTCACCCGCGAGGCCGATGTGGCGCATGCGCTGGGTATCGAGGCGGGGTCGTCCAGCCTTGGGTTCGATATCGCCGCGGCGCGGCTGCGGGTGGAGGAAATTCCCTCGGTGGACGAAGCGACGATCCGCAAGGTCTATCCGAATTCACTGGTAGTCTCGATCACCGAGAAAGAGCCGATGGCCCGCTGGCGGATCGACGGCGCGACGATGCTGATCGACGGTTCGGGTTCGCCCATCGCGCCGGCAAGCGTCGAAAACGGCGATCTGCCGCTGGTGATCGGCGAGGGCGCCGGGGACGATGCGATGGCGATGATCAACCTCGTCAACCGTTACCCCGACCTGACGTTCGACCTGGCGGCGCTCAACCGGGTGGCCGACCGGCGTTGGGACCTGATCTTTTATTCCGGCCTGCGCGTGCAGCTTCCCGAAACCGGGGTGGTCGATGCGCTGAGCCGGCTCAACGACTATCAATTGGAGCACCAGGTGCTGCAGCGCGATCTCGACCTGATCGACATGCGCGTGGCGCAATATGTGGCCGTGCGGCCGACGGTTCGCGAAGAAGAAGATGACAGCCAATGATGACCTCTGCGATGACAGCGCGTTTGAAGCCGGTGCAGCCCGGGCGGTCCTCGCTTGTGACGGTGCTCGACATCGGTTCGACCAAGATCTGCTGTGTAATCGCCCGGCTGGTGCCAAGGCCCGAGGGTAGGGCCCTGCGGGGGCGCACCCATGTGGCCGAAATTATCGGCTTTGGCTACGGGCCCTCGGCGGGGGTCAAGAGCGGGGTGGTGACCGATCTCGACAAGGCCGAGCAGGCGATCCGTTCCGTGGTTGGCATGGCTGAGCGTGCGGCGGGGATCACCGTGCAATCGGTGGTGGTGAACGTCACCGCCGGACGGCTGGGCTCGGAGACGTTTTCGGCGAGCGTGTCGCTGGACGGCCATGAGGTGGAGCCCGCCGATATTTCGCGCGTGCTGATCGCGGTCAACGAGCGCAGCGTGCGCGAGGAGCGCTCGATCATCCACGCGCTGCCGATCGGCTATGCGCTGGACGGGCAGAAGGGCGTTCGCGATCCGCGCGGCATGGTGGGTGAGACGCTGGGCGTCGATGTTGCGGTGATTTCCGCCGAAACGCTGGCCATGCGCAACATCGAACTGGCGCTCAACAAATGTCATCTCGAAGTCGAAGCGCTGATGGCGACGCCCTATGCGTCGGGGCTGGCGACGCTGGTGGACGACGAGGCCGATCTTGGGGTCGCCTGTATCGACATGGGCGGCGCGACGACGACGGTATCGGTGTTTGCCGACGGGCATCTGGTTTACGCCGACGCCCTGGCGATCGGCGGGCATCACATTACGCTCGATATCGCGCGGCAGCTTTCGGTGAGCGTGGCCGATGCCGAACGGCTCAAGACGCTCTACGGCTCTTGCCTGCCGGGGCAGACCGACGAGACTGACGTGATCACGGTGATGCCGATCGGCGCCAACTCCCATGAATCGCCCAATTCGATATCGCGCGAGATGCTGACACAGGTGATCCGGCCGCGCGTCGAGGAAATCCTCGAGGCGATCCGCGACAGGATGCAGGCGACGGGAATGATGGACATTTCGGGCCGGCGGTTCGTCCTCACCGGCGGCGGATCGGACCTCACCGGTTTGCCTGAATTGGCGCGGCGCATGCTGGCGCGCAACGTGCGCAACGGGCGTCCGCTGGGCGTTTCCGGGTTGCCCGATCGCGCCAAGGGGCCGGCTTTTGCGACGGTGGCGGGCATGCTGGTCTATCCGCAGGTGTGCGGAGCCGAATATGTGCAACCGCGCCCGACCCGCAAGATCACCGGATCGGACGGCTATCTCGCCAGGGTGGGAAGCTGGCTCAAGTCGGGCTTCGTGTAGGTCAGGTTCTTCCTCTGCATGGCGTACGGGGTGGCAGGGACTTGAGGCGATCCCTGCCGCTGACGTGTTGCAACCTAGGCAATCGAGGGGAACCGCCCGGAGTTGGGATCATTGGTCCGATGTGGTTGGGGCAGTGGCCGGCATGGCCGCGTGAATTGACACCAACATTTCGGAGGACCGGATTCATGAAGCTCCTTACGGTTGCGGCAGTGGCAAGCTGTGCGCTCCTGGCGTCTCCTGCGTTTGCGCAGGAGCAGACCGCCACCGCCACTTTCATTGATGCAGAAGGGCAGGAGGTTGGAACGGCGAACCTGACCGGGACGCCCAAGGGCGTGCTGATCGAAGTGGAGGCCACAGGCCTGCCGGCCGATCAATGGGTCGCCTTTCACGTGCACGAGACGGGCACGTGCGATCACGAAACCGATCATGAATCGGCCGGCGAGCACTTTAATCCCGCCGATGTCGAGCATGGGTATCTCACCGAAACCGGTCCGCATGCCGGGGATATGCCGAACCAGTATGTGAACGCCGAGGGAACCCTCAACGCGCATGTGTTCAATTCGCTCGTGACCCTCGATGAGGGCGAAGCGGGGATAATGGGACGCGCGCTGATGATCCACGGGGGTGGGGACGACTATCAGAGCCAGCCCTCGGGTGATGCGGGCGACAGGATCGCCTGCGCGGTGATCGAATAAGGCGAGTGGCTGCGGGAAGCTCCCGCAGCCCTTCGGGCTATTCGCCGCGATAGGCCTTTTCCAGATCGGCGACGATCAGCTTTTTCATGCCGAGCATGGCCTTTGTGGCGCGCTGGGCGCCGGCGGGATCGCTGCCGGTGACCGTCCGATAGAGCGCCTTGGGCACGATTTGCCAGGAGACGCCGAACTTGTCCTTGACCCAGCCGCACTGGCTTTCGGCGCCTCCGCCCTGGGTGAGCTTGTCCCAATAATAGTCGACCTCGGCCTGGTCCTCGCAATTGATGATGAAGGATATGGCCTCGGAGAACTTGAAGTGCGGACCGCCATTGATGGCGTTGAAGCGCTGGCCGAGGAGTTCGAAATCGCCGGTCATCACCTTGCCGGGCTCACCCATGCCACCTTCGGGATAGCGGGCGGTGCCGTGAATCTTGGTGTCGGGGAATACGGAAGCGTAAAATTCCATCGCTTCCTCGAGATTGTCGTCGAACCACAGGCTCGGGGTAATCCTGGACATTGTCGTTCCTCCTAAAGAACCGAAAAGTTATATTCTTATTTGGTTATATAGTAGGGCGCACGAATGTCAAGCGGCATATAAATCGTTGCGGGCAAATCATGCTTAACGTGCGGTGACTTTGTGGCTGTCAAGCCTCGCATTTTGCAGCGTGGTTAACGAAATCGGTAGAGTTGTTAGGGTCCGGTTAACGAATTGAGCGCTACATCTTGCCCATACAGCCACTATGGGGCCAGAGATGACAATCAACCTTCAGATTCCGGGAATCCAAGAACTTAAGCCGAGAATCACCGTCTTTGGCGTCGGTGGTGCAGGCGGCAACGCGGTTAACAACATGATTAATTCGGGGCTGGAAGGCGTCGAATTCGTTGTGGCCAATACCGACGCGCAGGCGCTGGCGCTCTCCCGCGCGCAGCGCGTGATCCAGCTCGGGGTCGGGGTGACCGAAGGGCTCGGCGCCGGATCGCACCCCGAAGTGGGACGTGCCGCCGCGGAAGAAAGCTTTGACGAGCTTAACGACCATCTCTCCGGTTCGCACATGGTGTTCATCACTGCCGGTATGGGCGGTGGCACGGGGACCGGCGCGGCGCCCGTCGTGGCGCGCGCGGCTCGCGAGCAGGGCATCCTGACGGTCGGCGTGGTGACCAAGCCCTTCCAGTTCGAAGGCAATCGCCGCATGAAACTGGCTGACGAGGGTATCGATGAGCTGCATCGTCATGTCGATACGCTGATCGTCATTCCCAACCAGAACCTTTTCCGTGTGGCCAACGAAAAGACCACCTTTGCCGACGCATTCGCGATGGCCGACGAGGTGTTGTTCTCGGGCGTTGCCTGCATCACCGATCTGATGGTCAAGGAAGGCCTCATCAACCTCGACTTCGCCGACGTGCGCGCCGTGATGCGCGGCATGGGCAAGGCGATGATGGGGACCGGCGAGGCCGAGGGTGAAGATCGTGCCCGTCACGCCGCCGAGGCGGCGATCGCCAATCCGCTGCTCGACGATGTCTCGATGCAGGGCGCGCGCGGCCTGTTGATCTCGATCACTGGCGGCAAGGACATGACGCTTTACGAAGTCGACGAAGCCGCTTCGCGCATCCGCGAGGAGGTCGACTCCGACGCCAACATCATCCTGGGCGCAACGTTCGACGAGTCGCTTCAGGGCAAGGTTCGCGTTTCGGTGGTCGCTACGGGCACCGATGCACTGATGGTGCAGGCCCTTGATCCGGTTAAGCCCAATGCAGCGCGTCAGCCGCTTCAGGCCCGCCGTCCCGCCGAAGGCCAGCCTCAGCCCCAAGCTGCCGCTCCGGCCCAGGCGCCCCGCGCCGAGCAGCCTGCTCCGGCCGCTGCGGACATGAGCGACGATCAGTTCGAAGCCGCCGTGGCCCAGGCGATCAAGACCGGCAATCCGGCTCCTGCCGCTCAGCAGCCGGTCGAAGACAGCGGCGTCACGATCGAGCCCTATACGCCGGCAGCGCCCGTGCGTCAGCCGGTGGAAGAGACCCAGCGTGCTCCGGAAGCCGCGATGCCCCGGCCCTATGTGCCTTCGGGTGCCGAGCGGCCTCAGCTCCAGCGCCGTGTTGTCCGTCCGGACGATCTGCCGCCGGTCGCCCGCGCGCAGATGGAGCAGCCGCGCAGCGAGGAGCCGCGCAATGCCCGGGCCCTGTTCCGCCGGCTTGCGTCCAATGTGGGGCTGAATCTCGGCGGTGAAGCCGAGCCTCAGGCCGAACCGGAACGCGTGCAGCCCCAGTTTGACGATGCCGCGGCGCGCAGCGCCATCGAGGCAGCCAGCCCCCGTCCGGCCGCTCCGCGTCCCCAGGCCGAGGGTGCCGCGGGACATCTCGACGCACATGGCCGGGCCCCGGCGCGGGCTCCGCAAAAGGAGCAGCTTGAAATTCCGGCGTTTCTCAAACGCCACGGTTGATCCAAAATCTGGTGTTAAAGCTTGAATCGGCCTGACGTTACTTTTACGTCAGGCCGATCTTCGTTAGTAAGGCGATTGGGCCGCCGACCAACCAGAAGGGCCCGGAGTACCGATGAAAAACCCGACCGTGCGCCAGTGCACGCTGACCCGTCCGGCTGAGTTCGCCGGAATCGGCGTTCACAACGGCCAGCCTTCACGCCTTACGATCAAGCCAGCTTCCGCCGACAGCGGGTATACGCTGACGCGAATCGCGGAAGATGGAACAGTTCTGGGCAGCGCCAGAATCGATCATGCGCGGGTCAGCCGTACGTCGCTGTGCACCGTGATCGATCTCGGTCAATCGATCAGCGTCGCCACGGTCGAGCACGTGCTTTCCGCGCTCAACGGGCTGGGCATCGACAATGCCGAGATCGTGGTGACCGGCGAGGAGTGCCCGATCATCGACGGCAGCGCCGAACCGTTCGTCGATGCGGTGCTCGATGCGGGGATTTCGGTCCAGGCCCAGCGCAAGAAATTCATCCGCATCCTGCGCTCGGTGACGGTGCGCGACAACGATGCATTCGCCATGCTGGAGCCTTACAATGGGCGGGCGTTCGATGTGGAGATCGACTTCAACTCCAAGGTGATCGGTCGCCAGCGGATGATCTTCGATTGGTCGCCGCGCAAATTCGCCATCCAGGTGGCGCCGGCCCGCACCTTCGGTTTCGTCGCGCAGGCCAAGGTGTTGCGTCAGGCGGGATATGCGTTGGGCTCGAGCCTCGAGAACTCGATCGCCATCGAGGAAGAAAAAATCGTCAATCCCGATGGGTTGCGATTCGAGGACGAGTTCGTGCGTCACAAGCTGCTCGACGCGGTCGGCGATCTGGCACTGGCCGGGCTGCCTATCTACGGCCGGTTCCGGTCCTATAAGGGCGGGCACGGCCTCAACGCGCTGGTGCTCAAGTCGCTGTTTGCCAGCGAAGCCAATTTCGAGATCATGGAAGCCGATACGCTGCCGCTCGAAATGGAAGCGCTTGGCGATTTGCCCGACAGGCTGTCAGTGGAGCCCTACTTGCGCTCTATCGGCTGAATAGGCCATAAACCCCGTCACAGTTTTGGACATATTCCTCGCTAGCGGGGAGCATGGACGTGCGGGTCACGGCTTTCGCCGGGCCATGAGAGAACGGAGTATTTCGTGAATATCATAGCCAGACAGAGCAAGACGCCCGTGCTTTTGCGGATGACGGCTGCCATTGCCATGGTGGGCGTCCTCGCCGCCTGTTCGCCCATGAGCATGTTCTCGCGCCAGGACGAGGAACCGCTGGTTCCGCCCGATCAGCTCTATGCGAGCGCGCTCGAGAACATGGAAAACGACCGCTATAATGCGGCAATCGAAGATCTCGAGACGCTGGAGCGGCAGAATCCGTTCTCGGACGTCAATGAGCGGGCCAGGGTCATGCTGACCTTTGCGAACTTCCGGTCCGGACGGTTTGAAGAAGCGGTGTTGGCGGCGGACCGGTTCCTGGCACTTTACCCCAGATCCTCGGAAGTGCCCTATGTGCTGTTCCTCAAGGGCAGTGCGTATTATCAGCAGATCACCGACATCACGCGCGATCAGGAACTTGCGGCGAACGCCATCGAGACGTTCACCCAGCTCCAGTCTGCCTATCCCGATTCCCGATATGCCGAGGAATCGCGCCAAATGCTGCTGGTTTCGCGCGACCAGGTGGCCGGCAAGGAGATGAGCGTCGGCCGCTATTATCTCGGCAATGGCCGCCATACGGCCGCGATCAATCGTTTCCGGGTGGTGGTCGAGGAGCACGAGACCAGTACGCATGTCGAAGAGGCGCTTTACCGCCTTATCGAAGCCTATCTCGCCATTGGGCTGGTCGGCGAAGCACAGACCGCCGCTGCGGTGCTGGGCACCAATTATCCCAGTTCGGAATGGTATCAGCGCGGCTTTGCCCTGTTGCAGAGCCAGGGGCTTTCGCCGCAGATGATGACCGGGAACTGGATGTCGGACTGACCGGCCGCACCCTGATCATGAGACGCCCCGGCATATCGCCGGGGCGTTTTCGTATCGGCTTGCCGGTATTGAGATGTTCCTGTAATGTTCTAGTGGTTAAACTGTGGATCGCAGCGCTGAACGGACGCAAGCGGTTTGCACGGTGAGGCGCGGGCGGAGTAAAACGGACGCCGCAACCATCATGGGAGCTGCTGGGGCGATGCTGAATACGCTGTCGGTCCGCAATATTGTTCTGATCGATCAGCTCGATCTCGCCTTTGAGAGCGGCCTTACGGTTCTCACCGGCGAGACCGGCGCGGGCAAATCCATCCTGCTCGATGCGCTCACCCTGGCGCTGGGCGGGCGGGGCGACGCGGCGCTGGTGCGCGAGGGAACCGAGAGCGGGCAGGTGGTTGCCGTGCTGACGCTGCCCGAACAGCATCCGGCGCGGGTGCTGTTGCGCGAAAACGAGATCGCCGATGACGCCGAAATCATTCTCCGGCGGGTTCAGCACGCGGACGGGCGTACGCGCGCCTTCATCAACGATCAGCCGGTTTCGGCCGGGCTGCTCAAATCGGTGGGCGCCCTGCTGGTAGAAATCCACGGGCAGCATGACGACCGTGCGCTGATCGACGCGGCGACGCACCGGACGCTGCTGGACAGTTTCGGTGGATATGAGACCGAACTGGCTGCGGTTTCCAATGCACACGCAAGATTGGTCGCGGCGCAAAAGGCCGTGGACGTGCAGCGGGCGCGGGTCGAGCAGGCGGCGCGCGACGAGGAATATGCGCGCCATGTGATCGAGGAACTTTCCGCGCTCAAACCCGAGCCGGGGGAGGAGGAAAGCCTTTCGGAGCGCCGGCAATGGCTGATGGGGCTCGAAAAGGCGGCGGGCGAAGTCAACGACGCCGATGAAATCCTCAACGGCACCAATGCTCCCGGCCCTGTGCTTGCCATGCTGCTGCGGCGGCTGACGCGGAAATCGGAGGCCGAAGCCGCGCTTTTCGCGCCCATGGCCGAGGCCGTGGATCAGGCGCTGGTGGCGCTCGATACGGCAAGCGAGGCGCTCGATGCCATCCGGCGGGAGATGGCGTTCGATCCGCGTGAGCTCGAACAGGTCGAGGAGCGGCTGTTCGCCCTGCGCGCGGCGGCGCGCAAGCATCAGGTCGAGTGTGACGCGCTGCCCGAGGTGCTGGCCAAATATGCGGCCGATATCGAGGCGCTGGAATCGGGAGCCGAGACGTTGGCGGTGCTCGAAGCGGACCTCAAAGCCGCCGATGGCGAGTATCGCAAGACCGCCGGCGTTTTGAGCAAGGCGCGGGAAAAGGCGGCATCGGCGTTGAGCAAGGCTGTCGAGGCGGAACTTCCCGATCTCAAGCTGGGGTCGGCACGATTTATCGTCGACCGGCAAGTCGATGCCGAGCGGGTGTCGGCGCAGGGGTTCGATCAGATCGCCTTCCATGTACAGACCAATCCAGGGACTTCGCCCGGCCCGATGATGAAGGTCGCCTCGGGAGGCGAGCTGTCGCGCTTCCTGCTGGCATTGAAGGTGGTGCTGGCCGATAAGGGGTCGGTGCCGGTGCTGATCTTCGACGAAATCGATACCGGTGTCGGCGGCGCGGTGGCCGATGCGATCGGCAAGCGTCTGGCGCGGCTGGCGCAATCGGTGCAGGTGTTGACGGTGACCCATGCGCCGCAGGTGGCGGCGCGGGCAGCCACGCATCTTTTGATCGAAAAACAGGCGATTGAGGAGGGGGCGTTCATGCGTACGCATGTGAGTCCGCTCGATTCCGAGACGCGTGGCGAAGAGGTTGCGCGCATGCTGGCCGGGGCGACGATTACCGACGAGGCGCGGGCGGCGGCCAAGCGGCTGATGCGCGAAGTTGGGGTTTGAGTGAGGGGTTTTCGATGAGTGTGGATGTGCCGGTGAACGAGCTGTCTTTGGAGGATGCCAAGGCCGAGCTCGACAGGCTGCATGCGCTGATCGAAAAGGCGGACAAGGCCTACTATCAGGAAGACGCGCCCGAGATCACCGATGCTCAGTATGACGCGGCGCGGCGGCGTTACGCCGAGATCGAAGCGGGTTTTCCCGAACTGCGGCGGACCGATTCAGTCTCCGACCGGGTGGGCGCGGCTCCGGTCGAGGGGTTTGCCAAGGTGCGGCACGCCGTGCCCATGCTTTCGCTGGGCAATGCGTTCGATGACGAGGACGTCGCCGATTTCGTGCGGCGCGGGCGGAAATTCTTCGAGCGTGACAAGGATATCGAACTCGCCTTCACCGCCGAGCCCAAGATCGACGGACTGTCGGCGTCGCTGCGTTATGAAGACGGGACTTTCGTGCGCGGGGCGACGCGTGGCGATGGCACCGAGGGCGAGGATATCACCGAGAATTTGAGGACCATCGCGCAGGTGCCCAAGCAGCTTTCCGGCAACGGATGGCCGCGCGTGCTGGAGGTGCGGGGCGAGGTTTATATGACCCATGCCGATTTCGCGGCGCTCAAGGAGCGTTCGGCGGCCGAGGGCGGGCAGGATTATGTCAATCCGCGCAATACTGCGGCGGGTTCGCTGCGGCAGAAGGACCCCTCGGTCACGGCCAAGCGGAACCTCAAATTCTTCGCCTATGGCTGGGGCGAGGTGAGCGAACCGATCGCCGACACGCAGTATGAAGCGGTTCAAAAGCTCGGCGAGTGGGGATTTACCATCAACCCGCTGATGATCCGCACGACGAGCGTTGAAGAGATGATTGGCCATTATCGGGCGATCGAAGCGCAGCGGGCGACGTTGGGCTACGATATCGATGGGGTGGTCTATAAGCTGGACCGGCTCGACCTGCAGCAGCGTTGGGGATTCGTCGCTCGGGCGCCGCGCTGGGCGATCGCGCACAAATTCCCTGCCGAGCAGGCGACCACCATCCTGCACAAGATCGATATCCAGGTGGGCCGGACGGGCACGTTGACACCGGTGGCGCGGCTGCAGCCGGTGACGGTGGGGGGCGTGGTGGTGGAAAACGCCACGCTGCACAACGAGGATTATATCGCCGGGCGCGATAGCACCGGCGCGCCTATCCGTGATGGCTACGATATTCGCGAGGGCGATACGGTGATCGTGCAGCGGGCGGGGGACGTCATTCCGCAGATCGTCGCCATCGTGCCCGAAAAGCGCCCGGCCGACGCGCAGCCCTATGTCTTTCCCGAGCGCTGCCCGATCTGCGACTCCGAGGCGGTGCGCGAGACCAATCCCAAGACCGGCAAGCTCGATGCGCGGCGGCGGTGTACGGGCGAATTGATCTGTCCGGCCCAGCAGGTGGAAAACCTGCGCCATTTCGTGGCGCGCGATGCGATGGATATCGACGGGTTCGGGGCTGAAAATGTCGATCTGTTCTATTCCGAAGAGCTGATTCGGACACCGGCCGATATTTTCACCCTGCACCAAAAACGCGATGCGGTGCAGGCGGCCCTGTTCAAACGCCGCGAGCAGCATGCGGCCGAGCGCGAGCGCGCCACGGGCAAGGTGCGCAAGAATGTGCGGGCCGCCGAACAGCGCAACTATGCCGGGCTGGACAAGCTCTTGGCTGCCATCGACGCGCGGCGTGAGCCCGAGCTGGACCGGTTCATTTTCGCGCTCGGCATCCGCCATGTGGGCGAAACTACTGCAGCGCTGTTCGCCAAGGCGTTCGGAAATTTCCAGACTTTCCGTGAGGCGGCTTACAGGGCGGGCAATGGTGACGAAGACGCGCGCGGATCACTGATCGGGATCGATGGGATCGGCGATACGGTGGTCCAATCCGTCTGCGCGTTTTTTGCCAATGAGCGTAATGAAAGCGCCATCGACGCGCTGCTCAATGAGGTCAGGCCGAAAGATTATGTGGTGACGATTTCGGCCGATAGCGTGGTTGCGGGCAAGACCGTGGTGTTTACCGGCAGTCTTGAACGCATGTCGCGCACCGAGGCCAAGGCCATGGCTGAGCGGTTGGGGGCAAAGGTTTCCGGGTCGGTTTCGGCCAAGACCGATCTGGTGGTGGCCGGGCCGGGAGCGGGCAGCAAGCTCAAGCAGGCCGAAAGTCTAGGGGTAGAAGTGATTTCCGAAGACGAGTGGTTCACGCGCACGGGGCAGGGATGATGTTTTCAAGGCTCGCCACACTATTGGCTTTTTGGTTGGCTCTCGCCGGCACGACGATGGGACAGGAAACGACCGCCGACACGCTGCGCCAGCACCTCTATGATGGGCGGCTGGCCGATGGACGGGCGGCAATGGAAGCCTTGGCCGAAGACGATGCGACGGCGGCCTTCGGCCTTGGTGTCTTCACCCTGCTCGAGGGCGTAGAGGAGCTGGCGCAGGCGCTTTATGTCCATGGGTTCAACCCCCAGGGTGGCATCCTCGTCAGCCCGTTTTTCGGAATGCCGGCAGAGGAGCAGCAGGAGACGAGGGAAATCGAACCGCTGACCTATGCGGTGCTGCGCGGTTACCTCGAAGCCTTTTCAGCCGACATGGACACGGCCATGCCACTGCTGGAGGTGGCTGGGGCCGGGGATTTTGCCGTCGAGATCGATGTTTCGAAAATCCGTATCGATATAGATGGCGATGGGGCGGCCAGTGAGGCGGAGTCCGTGGGAGCTTTCTGGGCGATGGCTGCCGGCATGGGGCAGCAACTCGACATGGGCACCGGCGTGGCACCGGATACCGAATTGCCCGAGACGGTGTTTGCGTTCGATGGATCGGACGCGGTTTGGCTGGCTGGATATTCGCAGGTGCTTGCCAGCCAGTCCGATTTCCTGCTCGCCCATGATTTCGAAACGTTTTTCAACACCGCCCTGCACCGGCTGTTTCCTGGAGCGGGACTGCCGATGGAGAGTCGCCAAAGCGAGGGTGCGCTGTTCATGGACCGCGACACCGACGCGCTGTTGGCCGATGCGATCGCTATGATCCATACGATCAATTGGCCGATCACAGAGCGTGGGCGGCTATTGGCGGTGCAGGAGCGCGCGCTGCGGGTTCTGGATCTTTCGCGGCGCAATTGGGACCTGATCCTTGCGGAAACCGATGACAACCGCGAATTCGTTCCTTCGCCCTACCAAACTCCGCTCATTGCCGACATGGCGATCAACAAGGCGATGGTCGAGGCGTGGCTGGAAACGCTCGATGTGACCGAAGCGATCGTGCGCGGGGAATTGCTCCTGCCTCATTGGCGTTACCCCGGGCTCGGTTTCGATCTCTCCGCCTGGGTCGAAAACGCTGAGCGGACCGATTTCGTGCTGCTGTTTACCGGCTTTGATGCCTTGCCCTACCTCCAGGAGGGCGAAATTGCCGACGCCGAAGCCTTTGCCGCCGCCAATCGCGTATTCGGCGGTTCGATCTGGAACTACGCGCTCTGGTTCAACTAGGGCGTGTCCGGCAAAAGTGGAAACGGTTTTGCGGTTCGGACACGTGACACCTCAGAGCGGCGCCGTTACTTGTTCCAGCCATGCGCGCGTCGGCGCATCGAGATGCGGCCCGATCTCCCGGGCGACACGGGCGTGGTAAGCGTCGAGCCAGTCGCGCTCCGCCGGTTCGAGCATGTCGACGGCGATGAGCCGGCGATCGATGGGGGTGAGGGTCAGCGTTTCGAATTCGAGATAGCCGGGGGCGATCTCGCTTTCGCGCACCACGATCAGGTTCTCGATGCGTATGCCGTACTGGCCTTCGAGGTAGAAGCCCGGCTCGTTCGAGAGCACCATTCCGGGCTCGAACGGCACGGTATAGCGCGGCGAAATGCCGGCCGGCCCCTCGTGGACGGAGAGGAAGGCGCCAACGCCGTGGCCGGTGCCGTGATTGTAGGTGAGCCCCACCTGCCAGAGGAATTGACGCGCGAGGATATCGAGCTGGGCGCCGGTCGTGCCCTTGGGGAAGCGGGCGCGGGAGATGGCGATCATTCCCTTGAGGACGCGGGTGAAGTGGTCCTTTTGCTGCTCGCTCACCGGCCCGGTGGCCATGGTGCGCGTGATGTCGGTGGTGCCGGCGAGATATTGAGCGCCGGAATCGACGAGCATCAGCTCGCCGGGCGCCAGGCTGCGGTTAGATTTTTCCGACACGCGGTAGTGGACGATGGCGCCATTGGGGCCGGAGCCTGAGATGGTTTCGAAGCTGACATCGACCGCGGTGGGCTCCTCGCGGCGGAAGGCCTCGAGCATTTTGACGATATCGATTTCGGTCAGCCCGCCGCGGGGAGCGGCTTCATCGAACCAGGCGAGAAACTTGGCCAGCGCAATGCCGTCAAGCTTTTGGGCTTCGCGCATCCCCGCCAGCTCCGCCTCGTTCTTTTTCGCCTTGGGCACCAGAATGGGGTCGCGCTTTTCGATGAGGCGTGCGCCTCCCTGGGAAAGGATCGTCTTAACCTGGACAGGGGCAGTTTCGGGATCGAACCAGATAGCCTTGCGCTCGCCGGCGAGAGCGGCCAAGGCGGACTCGAAGTCCGATTTGTCAGCGAGCTCGGCGGTGCCAGCCAGGGCCGTTCGGTTTTCTTCCGTCAGCTTGTTGTCAGCCAGGAACAGGGTCGGATTTCCCTGCGCGGGAATGACGGCAAAGCCGAGAACGAAGGGATTGTGGGGGATATCGCGGCCGCGCACGTTGAACAGCCAGCACAGCGATTCAGGCAGGGTGAGCACGACCGCATCGGCGCCTTCCCTGGCCATGGTCGTCCGCAGGTCCGCCAGCTTGTCGCTTGCCGATTTGCCCGTACGATTGTTGCCGAGCACTTCCAGCGGGCCGTGGGGTGCGGTAGGGCGGTCGGTCCAGATGGCGTCGACGGGGTTGGAGACCGGGACGAGTGCGATATCGGCCTTTTCGAGCGGCTCGCGGATGGAGGCCAGGCGGCCGGGGGTGTGCAGCCAGGGATCAAAGCCGATGCGGCTACCGGCCGGGAGGTTTTCGGCGATCCATTCTCCCGGATTGACGGTGGTGGTGTCGTGGAGCGAAACCAGCGAGGTATCGGTCTGCGCCGGCGCCTGAAGCGTATAGCGGCTGTCGATAAAAAGCGCGGCGATATCGGCCGTGACCAGGGCCAGGCCAGCCGAGCCGGTAAAGCCGGTCACGTATGCGAGCCGCGCATCGCAATCGGGGACATATTCGCCCTGATGAACGTCGGTGCGGGGCACGAGAAACCCGTCGATTTCCATCTCGCCCAATCGGGCGCGAAGCGCGGCAAGGCGCGGCGCCACTTGCGTCGGATCGGATCTTTCCTCGAAAGACTGGAACTTGGCGTCGGGGATGGCGGCATAGGTGGACATGGGGGACTTTCTCGTTAACCGTCCATGCGCTTCCGGCATGGCTGGGTTTCCTCTTGAGGTCTAACTACCAGAAGCGATTGGGACTATCTATTGGCTCGACGGTGAGGTTACCCAAATTTGCCGTCGGACCAAGGAGAGATGACATGGTTGAAGACAAGAGCTTCTTCCGCAAGGCCCTAGACGCCATGATCGAAGCGCGCAGCCGTGAAGCGGCCCGCCAGGTCGATCGTTATTCGCGGATTTACGGGTGTGACTTCGGGACGTCCAAGAAAGGCGCCAACTAACCGAATCGCCTGGGGCTGAGGCCCCTGCACCGTGACGATGAGCCCCCACGGCCTCACTGGCCGCAGGGGCTTTTTGTTATGATTTTTCCAGGATCAGCGTCGTCCAGTCCTTGCGCACGATCCTGTCCTTGAGCACCATGCCCTGCCGGTTGTAGGCGGCGATGACGCGTTGGGCCTGGGTGTTGAGCAGGCCCGACAGGATGATCGCGGCGCCCCGTTCGGCGATGCGGCCGATGTCGGGCGAGAGGGTCACGAGCGGCCCGGCCAGGATATTAGCGACGACCAAATCGTAAGGCGCATTGCCCTGGATGGTGGGGTGATCGAGACCGGCGGCATCGACCTCGACGATGAGGTGGCCGACCCCGTTGGCCTTGGCGTTGTCGCGCGTGATGCGCACGGCGACGGGGTCGATATCGGATGCGATGACCGGCACCTTGCGCCGCTTGGCGACGGCGATGGCGAGAATGCCGGTTCCTGTGCCCACATCGATCGGCCGCACCGGCTGCTTGCGCTTTAGAACGCGCTGGATGGCCTCCAGGCACCCGGTTGTCGTTTCGTGATGGCCGGTGCCGAAGGCCTGCGCCGCATCGATATGGATGGGGATCAGGCCTCGCGGTTGGGTGTCGGCGTCATGGCTGCCATAGACGTAAAAGCCCCCCGCGGTGACCGGCTTCAGCCCTTCGAGCGAGCGGGAAACCCAATCGGCGTCGGCGTCGATCGCGTTGACCGAAAAGTCCACATCGCCGCCCAGAACGGATTTGGCCAGGGCCTGAAATGCCGCCATATCCGGGGGGCTGTCGCAGGTGGCTTCGAATATCCATTCCCCGGTCTCCTCATTCTCATGGGCCGAGGCGGTGAGCGCCAAGTCGTCGCGCTCCATCACGGCATCGACGAGGGCATAGGCCTGATCCTTGGTGAGGGGTGTCGAAATCTGATCCTGGGGCATCGGGTGCTCATTCTTGAAGTCGCCGGGGGTTGTGGCCCCGGCAGGCTGGGAAGTCAACAAATCTCGGATTTGGGGTGGACTCGCGCGGCAAAATCGTTCTTTATTTGTTCGCAAAGGGGAGAGTTGAGATGTATGGCTTGATCGGACGGATGATCGCCGTGGAAGGTCGGCGGGAGGAGTTGCTCGCCATCCTCAAGCAAAGCGCGGGCGACTACATGCCTGGGTGCCACAGCTATATCGTGGCGCGTTGCAATCAGCACCCGGACGGAATCTGGATAACCGAGGTCTGGGATAGTCCGGAAAGTCACAAGGCTTCGCTCGACCTGCAGGCGGTGCGCGACGCAATCACTGCGGCAAGGCCGCTGATCGCAGGGTTCGACAATCGATTTGAAACCGAGCCGATGGCCGGGATCGGGCTTTGATCGCCGGCGGAGCCGCTAGCGTTTGACGGTTTCGATGAGAGGGCCGAGTTCGGCGAGGGATGCGATCTTTGCAAAGCGTGGTGCGCTGGCGGGTTCTTCGGCGTGCTCATAGTTCCAGGTGAGTTCATGGGGGACGTATGTGCCCCAACTTCCCGCCTCGATGGCGGGGAGCACATCCGAGCGCAGCGAATTGCCGACCATCATGGCGTGGGCCGGTCCATCGCCATGGCGCGAGAAGGCGCGCTGGTAGGTGGCGGCCGATTTGTCCGATACGATCTCGACGGCATCGAAGAAGTCGCCGAGACCCGATTGGGCCAGCTTGCGCTCCTGATCGAAAAGGTCGCCCTTGGTGATCAGCACCAAGCGGTGGGTGCCGGTGAGGGCCTCGAGCGTGTCGTGGACATGGGGCAGGGTTTCGATGGGATGGCTCAGCATTTCGCGGCCCGCTGAAACGATACGTCCGATGATCTCGCCGGGCACCTTGCCGTCCGTCACTTCGAGCGCGGTTTCGATCATCGAGAGGGTGAAGCCTTTGATGCCGAATCCGTAATGGGCGAGATTTCGCTTTTCGGCCTCGAGCAGGCGCGCGGAGAGGTGTTCGGGCTCGGCGAAATCGGCAAGCAGGTCGGCAAACTGCCTCTCGGTCAGGCGGAAGAATTGCTCGTTCTGCCAAAGCGTGTCGTCGGCATCAAAGCCAATGGTGGTGAGGCGTGTCATGGCGGGTATTTGCCACGGCAGGAGCCGGGGTGGTAGCCCCTGGCAAAGAAATCGGCCCGCCGGGTGATCCCGACGGGCCGTCGATCCGTCCGATCCTGTCCGTGGCTAGCCGTCGAGCTTGCGCTTCAAGAGCTTGATGCGGTTGGCCGCTTCGATGCTGGTGAGGTGGTCATCATAGGCATCGAACTCCTCGGCACGTTGGGCAAGGCACAGCAGTTCGGCGGCCTGAGAGGCCGTCATGGGACCATCGCCCGAGAGATAGTCTTCTCGGTCGTTGACACGGAAGGCGTCGGGGTTTGCGGTGGCGATGCCGGGATGAATGTCGGACATGGGTGGACTCCTAGTCTTGTGCCCTCAGAACGGTGTGCCCGGCCCGCCGGTTCCCGCCCGGAAGAAGATGAAGCCTGGGGCGGGAATTATCGTTGTAAAGCCGGTTGCGGCGCGATCACAGGTTAAGTGTGAAGTGGGCAAAAAGCGTGGCAGATCAGGCACTAGTTCTGTCACAATTCGAGCTCGCGCTTGAGCGCGTCGATGCGCCGCGAGGCTTCGGCCTTGGTGAGGTTTTCGGCATAGGCTTCGGGCTCATGGGCTTCTTCGGAAAGCGTCTTGAGATAGGAGGCCTGGGCTCCGGTCATGGGCTCGTCGCCCGACACCCAATCGGAAGGATCCTTCTCCAGATTGGAATTGGGGTCGTCATTGGGAACTTTGGGATTGCTGTCGGACATGTTGGAACTCCACTATGGGTTGTTCGCATAATGTTCCGGTGGGCGGGAGGGTTCCGTAGCCGGCCAGCACCGGCTACGGCGAGCTTCAGGTGCGGCTGATGGAGACGCCGCCGTCGACCCGCATGGCGCTGCCGGTCATGAAGCGCGAGGCGTCGGAAGCGAGAAAAAGCGCGGCTTCGGCCAACTCCTCCGCCGTTCCCAGACGCTTCAGAGCATGAAGGCTCTCGATGAAGTCGCGAGTTTCCGGCGCTGCGCCGGGGAGATTGGCGGCATTGGACGGCGTATCGATGCCGCCTGGGAGCAGCGCGTTGGCGCGAATGCCTTTGGCGCCGTATTCGACCGCCAGCGTCTGGACGAGACCGATGAGCCCCGCCTTGGCGGCGGCATAGGCAGCCATGCCGGGAAAGCCGACGGTGTTTCCGACAAAGCTCGAGGTGAAGATCAGCGATCCGCCGCCGCGTTCAAGCAGGGCGGGGATTTGGTGGCGCGCGCCGAGATAGGCGCTGGTGAGGCAGGTATCGAGGGTCGCCTGCCAATCGGCTGGAGCGATCTCGGCTGCCGGGGCCATGACGGTTGCCGCGCCGGCATTGTTGAAGGCGATATCGAGGCCGCCAAACTGGTTGACGGCAGCCCTGACGCAATCGCGCGCGTGGCTTTCGTCGCGGACGTCGCCGGCGATCGCAACGACGCCGGCGCCGAGATTGTCGATCCGCTTGACGAGATCGTCGAGCTTGTCCTGCCGGCGACCCGAGATGACCAGGCATGCCCCTTCGCGGGCGAAGAGCAGCGCGGCTGCCTCGCCGATGCCAGAGGTGGCGCCGGTGATGATGGCGGTCTTGTTGTTGAGGCGAGACATGGGGAACACTCCATTCGTTGTGAATGGAGTTGTGGTCTCAAACCCAACCGGGCGGCGCGACCCGGATTCCACGGCCCGATTTTGACGCGACCGCCCGAAGCTAACCCAGCTTCACTGCGGTGCCCGACACCGAGACCATCAGCATCGATCCCTGTTCGCCGATGACCTCATAATCGAGATCGACACCAACCACGGCATCGGCACCAAGACGGCGCGCTTCCTCCTCGATTTCGGCGAGGGCTTCCTTGCGGGCATCGCGCATGGCGTTCTCATATGCCCCGGCGCGGCCGCCGACGATGTCGCGAATGCCGGCAAACAGATCGCGGAAGATGTTGGCGCCGATGATGACCTCGCCGACCACCAGCCCGAGATATTCACGGACGGGACGGCCTTCGACGACAGCGGTGGTGGTGATGATCATGGAGTTCTCCTCGGGACTGTATGTCGGGAGAGCATATGGGACATCGAAAAGGAATTGGAAGGCGGGAAAGAGAATGGAGAGGGGGCGGCGGTGTCATCCCCGCTTCACGAAACTGTCCAGCACCTTCTTGGGGCCTGCCTTTTCGAAGTCGATCGAGAGCTTGTTGCCCTCGGTCGCCGTCACCGTGCCGTAGCCGAATTTGAGATGGAAGACGCGTTCGCCCACCGAGTAGGCGGCCGAAGGGCCTGAGGAGCGGGCGACGAGGTCGCCTTCGATGGTCAAGGGACCAGGGCCCTTGCGCTGGGATTGCTGGCGTTGGGCGCGCTGCCAGCCGGGGGTTTCGTAGACGCTTTCAAAGGGATCGCGCTGGTCGAAGCGCGTGGCGGCGCGGCCGCCATAGGTGTAGCCGCCATAGGACGAGCCGGTGTCGGTGACCTCGACGGCATGGGCCGGCAACTCGTCGAGAAAGCGCGACGGGATGGCCGATTGCCAGAGGCCGTGGATGCGGCGGTTCTGAGCAAGCGATATGCGGCAGCGCTTTCGCGCGCGCGTGATGCCGACATAGGCGAGGCGGCGTTCCTCCTCGAGCCCGGCGAGGCCGGATTCATCGAGCGAACGCTGATGCGGAAACAGCCCTTCCTCCCAGCCGGGGAGGAAAACGGTATTAAATTCCAGCCCTTTGGCCGAGTGCAGGGTCATGATCGAAACCGCATCGCCGCCCTCGCCGGAATCGCGATCCATCACCAGGGCGATGTGCTCGAGAAAGCCGTTGAGGTTTTCGAACTCTTCCATGGAGCGGATGAGTTCCTTCAAGTTTTCCAGCCGCCCCGGCGCGTCGGCGGATTTGTCATTCTGCCACATCGCCGTATAGCCGGATTCATCGAGGATCTGCTCGGCAAGCTCGTGATGGGGGATCGAGCGCAGGCGATCGGCCCAATCGTCGATCTGGCGCACCAGCTCGCGCAGGGTGGAGCGCTGTTTGGGCTTGAGTTCCTCGGTTTCGATCAGGTCACGGATGGCGGCCAGAAGCGGAATATTGGCGGCGCGGGCGGTATCGTGGACGATCTGCAGCGTGGCATCGCCCAGCCCGCGCTTGGGCACGTTGATGATGCGCTCGAAAGCCAGATCGTCGGCCGGCTGGGCGACGATGCGCAGATAGGCCAGCGCATCGCGGATTTCCTTGCGCTCATAAAAGCGCGGGCCGCCGATGACGCGATAGTTGAGACCCAATGTGATGAAGCGCTCTTCGAATTCGCGCATCTGGAAGGAGGCGCGCACGAGGATGGCCATATCGTCCAGATGATCGCCCTGGCGCTGGTACTGCTCGATCTCCTCGCCGATCTGGCGGGCTTCTTCTTCAGAATCCCAGACCGAGGTGACGGCGATCTTTTCGCCTTCCTCGCCCACATCGGTCTGCAGCGTCTTGCCCAGACGGGATTCATTGTTGGCGATGAGGTGGCTGGCGGCCGACAGGATGTTGGAGGTCGAGCGGTAATTACGTTCGAGCTTGATGATCTTGGCGCCGGGAAAATCCTTTTCGAAGCGCAGGATGTTGTCGACCTCGGCGCCGCGCCAGCCATAGATCGACTGGTCGTCGTCGCCCACCACGCAGATATTGGCCGAATTCTTCCCGTCCCGGCTTTGCGCCAGAAGGCGCAGCCAGAGGTATTGGGCGGTGTTGGAGTCCTGATATTCATCGACCAGCATATAGCGGAAGCGGTCGTGATATTCGGCAAGGACTTCGGGATTTTCCTTGAACAGGCGGATGCCTTCGAGCAGCAGATCGCCGAAATCGGCGGCGTTGAGGGTTTTCAGCCGCGCCTGGTAGTCGGCATAGATCTTCTGTCCCTTGCCGTTGGCGAAATACCCCTCCGCCGAGGAGATGTCCTTTGGCAGCAGGCCGCGGTTCTTCCAGGTGTCGAGCATGGAAGCGAACTGGCGCGCGGGCCAGCGCTTCTCATCAATGTTTTCAGCCGAGAGAAGCTGCTTGATGAGGCGGATCTGATCGTCCGTGTCGAGAATGGTGAAATCGGGCCTGAGCCCGACAAGTTCCGCATGGCGACGGATGATGCGCGCGCCGATCGAGTGAAATGTGCCCAGCCAGGGCATGCCCTCGACCGAGGCGCCGACGAGCTTGCCGATGCGCTCCTTCATCTCGCGGGCGGCCTTGTTGGTGAAGGTCACGGCCAGGATCTGCCCGCCGCGTGCCTTGCGGGAGGCCAGGATATGGGCGATGCGGGTGGTCAATACGCGCGTCTTGCCGGTGCCGGCACCGGCAAGAACCAGCAGCGGGCCCTCGATCGTTTCCACCGCCTCGCGCTGCTCGGCGTTCAGCCCCACGAAATAAGTCGGCTCGCGCGGGGCGAACTGGGACGTGATCGGGCCTTGCGGACGATGGGGCGGGACGGCTGACATCAGCTATTGACGAATCTCTTTTTGTTCTCCTGGCGAGTATATAGGCGCGATAGGGGCAAAAGTATATGCACAGGCGCAAATCGCCCTGTCACAGAAGTGTTGTCGAGCGGTCCTATAGGGCCCTGTCGTGAATTCTCACGCCTTACGGGGGACCCCATGAACAAATCTGTTCTGCTTACCGCCATTGCGGCCGGACTTCTGGCGAGCGCTGCCGTTCCTGCAAGCGCCCAGAGCTATTTCAACCGCATTGCCAGCTTCCCGGTCGCGCTCAACACGCCCGATATCGAAGCTGAGGAAAATTCGGCGGAGATCATCACCGCGACCGAAGACGGCATGACGCTGGTTTATTCCAACGCGCTGCTCGGCGGTGTCGGCTTTATCGACATCACCGATCCGGCAAATCCGCAGCCGGGCGGTTTCGTTGAGCTCGAAGGCGGCCCGACCTCGGTTTCCGTGATCGGCAACAAGGCGCTGGTGAGTGTCGATACCACCGAAGATTTCACCGCTCCGACCGGCTATCTGGCCGTCGTAGACATCGAAACGCTCGAGGTCGAATCCGAATGTGATTTGGGCGGCCAACCCGACGCAATCGCCAAGAACGCCGACGGTTCACTGATCGCCATCTCGATGGAAAACCAGCGCGATGAAGACCTCAACGACGGCGTGATCCCGCAGCTTCCGAGCGGCAATGTGACGTTCCTCGACGTCTCCGAAGGCACCCCCGATTGCGGCAGCCTGCGCGTGACCGAACTGGCTGGTCTCGCCGAGGTGGCCGGTGAAGACGCCGAGCCTGAATACACCGACTTCAACAGCGCCAACGAACTTGCCGTGACGCTGCAGGAAAACAACCACATCGTCATCATCGACGGCGAAAGCGGCGAAGTGATCAATCATTTCTCCGCCGGTTCGACCGACCTTGCCAATATCGACATCGACGACGACGGCCGGCTTTCGTTCACCGACAGCATCGAGGGCGCATTGCGCGAGCCCGATGCCATCCAGTGGCTGGACGACGACCGCTTCGTGATCGCCAATGAAGGCGACTACGAAGGCGGCTCGCGCGGCTTCACCATCTTTTCCAAGGACGGCACCGAGCTTTATGAGAGCGGACCGTCGATGGAATATATCAGCGCCCAGCTCGGCCACTATCCGGAAGGTCGCTCCGACAACAAGGGCATCGAGCCCGAAGGCATGGAAGTTGGCGTGTTCGGCGACGAGACGCTGATCTTCGTCAACCAGGAACGCGCCTCGCTGGTCGCCATCTATCGCGACACCGGCGCCGAGCCCGAATACATCCAGTCGATCCCCTCGGGCATCGGTCCGGAAGGGGCGCTGGCGATTCCCGAGCGCAACCTCTACGTCACGGCCAATGAGACCGACGTTTCAGCCGATGGCGGTGCTCCGGCTCACGTCATGATTTTCGAGCGTCAGGATGTCGAAACGCCCGACTATCCGCAGATCATGTCGGCGATGAACGAGGATGGCACGCCGATCGGCTGGGTGGCCCTGTCGGGCCTGGTTGCTGATGCCGAAGAAGCCGGCAAGCTCTATGCCGTCAACGACTCCTACCTTTCGATGATGCCCACGATCTACACGATCGATGCGACGCAGAGCCCTGCGATGATCACTGAAGCCCGGCTGGTCACCCGTGATGGCGCTGCTGCCGAAGGCCTCGACCTCGAAGGCATCACGCTGGACGGTGAAGGCGGCTTCTGGGTGGCTTCGGAAGGCGACACCGAAGACGGTATCCAGCACGCCCTCTACCGTGTGGATGCCGAAGGTGCGATCATCGAGGAAGTGATGTTCCCCGAAGCCCTGCTGGCGAACGAAACCCGTTCGGCAGCCGAGGGCATTTCCGCAGTGGGCGAAGGCGACGACATGGTGCTCTGGATCGCCATCCAGCGCGAATGGGGCGACGATCCCGAAGGCATGGTGAAGCTGGTTTCCTTCCAGCCTTCGACCGGCGAATGGGGCGCTGTGCACTATCCGCTCGAAACTCCGGCTGAAGGTGCCTGGGTCGGTCTGTCGGAAATCACCATTGCCGGCGACTACGCCTATATCGTCGAGCGTGACAACCAGATCGCCGCCAACGCCCAACTCAAGAAGCTCTATCGTGTGCCGCTCGCCGAAATGGTGGGCGCCGAGATCGGGTCGGAACTGCCGGTGGTCACCAAGGAAGAGGTCCGCGACTTCATCCCTGACCTCAAGGCGCTGAACGGCTATGTGCTCGACAAGGTCGAAGGCTTTGCCATCGACGCGTCCGGCGAAGGCTGGGTCGTCACCGACAATGACGGTGTGGACGACTCCTCGGGCGAGACTAATTTCTGGTCGATCGGCACCGTCGAATAACCCGGCACCGATACGAAAACGGTTGAAGGGTCGGGCCAACGCCCGGCCCTTTTTCTTGGCCAATATGCAAAAATCTCGTCTTCACAAGGGCTAAAGCCGGGTGACGAAACCCATTGTTATGCCTAAGGTTCGCGTGATTTAGCTTTGAGGTTCCCCCGGCTTTGGCCAACCGTATCTACATCGCCATCGGATTGATCGCGATCCTCATTCTGGGCGCGGCATTCATCGTGCCGTTGTTCATCGACTGGAACGCCTACAAGCCGCGCATGGAGCAGATGGCGGCCGAGGCGCTGGGGGTGGAGGTGGAGATCGCTGGGGATATGGAGTTCACGCTGCTGCCCCAGCCGCGCCTGCGCTTCGAAAATGCGCGGATGGGGCCCGCCGACGCGCCGGTGGGGGCGGCCAGTTCGGTCGAAGCCGATTTCTCGCTCATGGATTTCCTGCGCGACCGGTTCACCGTCACCCAATTGCGGCTGACCGAGCCCGAACTCAACCTGGTTATCGACGAAAACGGCGAACTTCAGACGCCCATCGTTCTGGCCGAGAACCCGAGCGTTTCCAACGTTTCGATTGCCCATGCGCGGTTCGACGAGGGCACCCTGCGCCTCACCGACATGCGGAGCGGCCAATCCTGGCAGGCGCAGGGGTTTGCCGGCGACATGCAAATGACGGCAATCCGTGGCCCTTTTACCCTGCAAGGGCAGGCGACCCACGAAGGAACCCCTTACGCCTTGCGGGTGGGGACCTCGGCTATCAACGCGGCCGGCGAATTGCAGCTCAACGCTTTCGTGCGTCCGCTCGACGGGCGGTTTTCGGTTTCCCTCGAGGGATTGCTGGCAACCGGCGGCATGCCGGAGTTGACCGGCGCCTTGACCTATCGGCAGGCGGCGCAGGCCGAGGGCGATGCGGTGGTAGGCGCGCTGGTGTTGCAGAGCCCGATTACCGCGGACAGCAATGCGGTCCGGCTCGACGAGTTCACGCTTCTGCCCGATGAAAACCAGACGGCGACGCGGCTCACAGGTGAGGCGACGGTAACGCTGGGCGCCGAGTCGAGTTTCGATGCGACGGTTTCCGGCGGTGTCGTCACGCTTCAGACCAACGCCGTGACCGAAGAGGGGGCGCAACCCTTCGAAATCGTGCAGCTCCTGCGCGGCATGCCCGAGCCCGTCATTCCGCCGCTACCGGGCAGAATCGCCATGTCCATCAATGAACTGGTGGTGCGGGGCGTGTCGGTGCGCGATGTGAGATTGGATGCCGAGAGCGATGGCGAACTCTGGGCGGTGGAGGAGTTTTCCGGGCGGCTAGCGGGGGATACGACGCTCAAGCTCACCGGCTCGTTGGGGCGGGCGGCTGGCTGGCCGGCCTTCGAGGGGACCTTGGCGATGGCCTCCTCCCGGCTCGACGCGCTGTCGCTGCTGTGGGTGCGGCCGAGCGATGGCAATCCGCTGTTCGGTGTTTCAGGTTCGCTCAATGGGCAGGTGCAATTGGTCAATGACCGGCTGCGGCTCGAAAACGGAATTCTGGTGATCGAGGACACCGCGCATACGGTTTCAACCAGCATGCGGTTCGGCGAATCGCCCTCGCTGGCTGTCACCGCCGATCTCTCGACGCTGAATACCCGGCAGAGCGCGGCACTTTTGGCGTTGCTGCCGCCGATCGAACCGACAGGCACGTTCGGGCTGAGCTTTCCCGATGGGCGGCTCGATGTCGAGCTGGAAGCGGCACAGCTCGCAGGGCAGGCGGTGCAGGGGCTTTCGTTGCGCTCGGCCTGGTCGGATCAGGGCGTGACGATCGAAAGCCTGGATGTAGAGTCCTTTGGGGGCGTGGGTTTTGCTGGCGCTGGCTCCCTCTCGGGCTCTCTGGCCGCACCGGTGATCGTGGCCAATGGCGAACTCGAGATCGCCGCAGGCGCTCGGGTGCTCGACAGGGTGTTGGGGACCGAGGCCGGCAATCCGTTGCGGCAAGCGGTTCTGGGCAGCCTGCCGGCGCGGCTGGATTTGGATTTACAGCCGCCGGGATCGGATGGGCTGCAATCGATGACACTGGATGGCACGGCGGGCGCAGCGGAAATTTCCATTGGCCTGGACATGACCGGCGGGATCACCGGGCTGGGGCGGGAGAATCTCGGGATAACGATCGATGCGGCTGCCGACAGCGGGGCTGCCATGCTGGCCCAAATCGGGCTGGCGCCATTGATCGCGGGGACTGATGGCGCGATCGCCAGTGCGCGGTTCGAAGGCAATCCGCGCGGCAATATGGACGCTGAACTTTCGCTCGAAGGTGGCGGCGAGCGGATCGATTTTTCAGGGACGCTGGTGCTTTCCGATCTGGCCTCGATCCGGGGGGAGGGGCAGACCTCTTTCCTTTTCGCCGATGGGGTGGCGCTCGCCGAACTGGCCGGCGCGGCGGGTGTGTGGCTCCCGGGACTGGAGGGGCAGGCCGACATAGGTTTCGTCGGGCCGGAAAGCGTAAGGCTTTCCAACATCTCGGCATTTTCCGGCGAACGCTCGGTGGGCGGGGAGGTGACGTTCTCGGCGCAGCGGGATTCGGCGCTGGTCAACGGCTCGCTCGCTTTCGATGCGCTCGATATGGAGACGCTGGCCACAATGCTGGCCGGGCCGGCGGGCGTGCTCAACCTTTCCCCCGGCCTCTGGCCGGACGGACCTATCGATCTCGGCGGCACGCCGCGATCCACCCGGGGGCGGATCGCGGTGACGGCGCCGGTTCTGATGGTTGACGATCAACGTCTCGTGGAAGCGCTGGCCTTCGATTATGCCTGGGGCGAGGAGGATGTGGGGCTGCGGGGGTTGTTCGGGGAGTTCGGTGGAGGCACGGTGCAACTGGATGCCACGGCCTGCTGCGCCTCGGCCATAGCCGACAAGAGCCTGGCCGGGCGGCTGACGCTCAACGGAGTGGCGCTCGACGCCATCCTGCCGCAAAGCCCGTCCGATGCGCTGGGCGGGACGCTGACGCTGGGAACGCAATTCCAGGGGAGCGGGGACAGCTATCGCGCGTTTGCAGGCTCGCTCAACGGCGAGGGCAGCTTTTCGGTGAACGACGTGCGGATCGAGCGGTTGTCGCCAACCGCATTCGATGCGGCGGCCGATGTGGACAATCTGGTCGAAATCGCCCCGGAAGCTTTGGAAACCCTGGTGGCGACGGCACTGGATTCAGGCCCGTTCATTGCTGATGAAGCCGGCGGATTGGTAAGCCTTATCGGCGGCTCGGCGCAGATCTCCAACATCGCCATCGAAGGCGATGGCGCCCGGTTGGTGGGTGGTGGAAGTCTTGCGCTCGACACCGCGGAACTCGACGCGAGCTGGACGCTAGCGCTGACGCGGGCTCTGGCGGGCAATGGGCTGATCACCGAAACCACCGGGCGGATCGGGCTCGAGGTGGACGGAACATTGCTGGCGCCGGAACGGGCGCTCGATCTGGGACCGATGGTCGATGCGATCCAGGTGCGGGCGCTGGAAACCGAACTCGATGAACTCGAGGCATTACGGGCCGAGCAGGAAGCGCGTCAGCAGGAAGCGGCCGAAGAGCAGGCGCGGCTGATGGAGGAAGAAGCGCGGCGGCAGGCCGAAATATTGCTGCAGCGGGAGCAGGAAGAGGCCGAGCGCCTTGAACAGGAAGCTCAGCAGCAGGAACTCGATGCGATCGAGCAGCAATTGAACGGTCCCGCCGCCGGCGAAGTCAATGAGGATCAGGACGCATCGCCACCTGTTTCCTCGCCTCCACCAACGTTCACTCTTCCCGAGCCACCCTTCACCTTCGACATGTCAGAGCCGTGAGCGCTGTTGATACCAGATCAATACAGCAACTCTGATGGACGAGGATAAGTTCGTGTCCTCGCGCTGCTCGTCGATTTCCGCGATCAGGGTGGGAAGAGAGATGTCACGTTCGGCGGCAATGGCCTCGAGCGCGTCCCAGAACTGGGGCTCAAGCGCTATCGAGGTGCGGTGGCCCGCAATGGTGAGCGAGCGCTTACGCACTGAAAACGCTCTTATTTCTTGCGGAAGGAGTCGAGGCTGACGACCTTTTCCCCGCCACCCTCGGGCGTGGGTTCGCCGTCGTCGTCGGGTGTTTCATCGATCTCCTCGGCGTCTTGCGCAACGGCTGCGGGTTGGGAGCCGGGCTGGGATTCGGCAACCTCGAACTGGAGGCCGAACTGCACTGAAGGATCGAAGAAACCCTTGATGGCCGAGAAGGGGATGAACAGAGTTTCGTTGATGCCGTCAAAGCTCAGGCCAACCTCGAAACCGGTTTCGGTGACCTTGAGATCCCAGAACTGGTTCTGGAGAACGATGGTCATTTCCTTGTCGTACTGGGAGATGAGCTTCTGGCTCAAACGCACGCCAGGGGCTTGAGTTACAAAGGAAATAAAGAAGTGATGATCGCCCGGAAGGCCGGTGCGGGCGACTTCGGAGAGGACTTTCCGGACGACGCCGCGCAGGGCTTCCTGGGCCAGAATGTCGTAGCGGATGTGGTCCTGTGCCATTAAGGGCAGCTCCTTGGTGCAGAATCTCGAAGGGCCATAACAGCCCGAATTTGCAAGAGATTTCAAGCGAAAGGAAATGCAGGCTTCTGTTGCCAGGTGCCTGCGGACCCCGCCTGATTCCTGCTACAGAATCAGGGCTTTAATTCGAGGTATCGCGCTGCATTACGCAGCGAGACGTGCCTCAGCATAGTTGTCGTTGGCAACTATAATTGTAGCCCGATAACGGTGGTACAATGCCGAGCGAAAGCACACCTTTTACGCCCTCGTCGATCCTGTTTCGCCCCCGCAAGCCCCTGAAATCAGGGAGGAATTTGGTGGAGGCGCCGGGTACTGCCCCCGGGTCCGATGGGTTTATTACGATGACAGTTTATCGCCATAGCCGTTGCCGGCACGCCCAATATAGGGACCCCGCGCCCCGATGAAAAGGGGCCTCAACACATTGTCCAAATAGCGGTGAGTTGATGCGATGTTGCGCGTATTGAACGGGCAGAATCACGGTATTGAATGAGTCATGAAGCAATATCTCGATCTGATGCGTCACGTCATGGAAAACGGAGTCGACCGGGCCGACCGGACCGGCACCGGCACGCGGTCGGTTTTCGGCTACCAGATGCGCTTCGATCTCTCCGATGGCTTCCCGCTGGTGACGACCAAGAAGCTGCACATCAGATCGATCGTCTATGAACTGCTCTGGTTCCTGCGCGGGGACACCAATGTGCGCTGGCTGCAGGAGCATGGGGTTAAGATCTGGGACGAGTGGGCCGACGAGAACGGCGACCTGGGGCCGGTCTATGGCAGCCAGTGGCGAAGCTGGCCGGCGCCGGATGGGCGGCATATCGACCAGATCTCCAACCTGGTCGAGCAGATCAGGAACAAGCCGGATTCGCGGCGGCATATCGTTTCGGCCTGGAACCCGGCGGAAGTGGACAATATGGCGCTGCCGCCATGCCATTGCCTGTTCCAGTTCTATGTGGCCGAGGGCAAGCTTTCCTGCCAGCTCTACCAGCGTTCGGCCGATATCTTTCTCGGCGTGCCGTTCAACATCGCATCATATGCGCTGCTGACGCATATGATGGCGGAGGTGACGGGGCTGGAGGTGGGCGACTTCGTCCACTCCTTCGGGGACGCCCATATCTACCACAACCATTTCGAGCAGGCGCAGACGCAATTGGCGCGGACGCCCAAGCCGCTGCCGCGGCTCGAGATCAGGACGAAACGCGATTCGATCTTCGATTTCGAGTTCGAGGATTTCGAGATCGTGGGCTACGATCCGGACCCGCATATCAAGGCGGCGGTGGCGGTGTAACGCCCCGGCGGACTCGCTGCCTGGCACGGTGCCGCGCAAGGTTTCGTTAGGTCCGGTTGTGCCGCACCTAAGGCTGCGCTGCGGGAAGCGACGGATCGGCCGGGCTATCCCAGATAGCGGCGGACGATTTCCGCTTCGGCTCCGGCGGCATCGGCGCGGGCCGCAAGACCGAGCTCCCGGTATTGGGCGGCGGAGCGCTGGCGTTCCTGAAACTCCGCCAGCAGGATGGCCTGGACCTGATCGGGGGAAAGCTCGAGGCGCAGGATTTCGCTATCGCTTCCGGTCCGGTTTTCGAGCGGCGGAGCCTCGGCATTGTCCAGGGCGGCGATCAGGGTGCGCAGAACGGCGGCCTCGCCGCGCTTTTCCTTGAGCGCTTTGCGGAGGTCGGCGCGCAGACGTTCCTTGGTTTCGGCGGCGTTCATGGAGCCAGGTTCGTTTGTGTTGGACCGCGGAATCGTAGCAGGCTTGGCGACATGTGAACAACGCAAGCGGTCCCATGTCACTTATTATCCGCAGAGCCGAGCCGGGGGATGCCGGGCTGGTACTCGAATTCATCATCAAGCTGGCCGAATATGAAAAGCTCAACGACGAGGTGAGCGCCACCGAGGCCGATATCGAAAAGCACCTGTTCGGGCCCGAGCCGAAAGTGTTTTGCGAAATCGCCGAGCATGAGGGCAAGCCGGTCGGGTTTGCGCTGTGGTTCTATACGTTTTCGACCTTTCAGGGGCGGCACGGCATCTGGCTCGAAGACCTCTATGTGGAGCCGGGAGTGCGCGGGAACGGCATCGGTAAGGCGCTGCTGCGGCATCTGGCGCGGCGGTGCCGGAACGAGGGGCTGGGGCGGCTGAGCTGGTGGGTGCTCAACTGGAACGAGCCGGCGATCAAATTCTACAAGGCCCAGGGCGCGGTGATGCATGACGAATGGACGGTATGCCGGGTGAGCGGGCCCGAACTCGAAGCGCTGGCGGAGGAGAAGTGATGGTCAGGATCGCGATGATCGCGGCGGTGGGGCGGAACGGAGCCATCGGGAGCGACGGCAAGCTGCCCTGGCGGCTGCCTTCGGACTTTGCCTATTACAAGCGCACGACGATGGGCAAACCGCTGATCGTGGGACGCAAGACGTTCGAATCGATCGGCAAGCCGTTGCCCGGACGGAGCAATATCATCGTGACGCGGCAGAAGGATTACGCACCTGAAGGGGCGGAGGTGTTCGCCGATCTCGATGCCGCCATCGCGCGGGGGCAGGAGATCGCCGAGCGCGACGGCGTGGATGAGGTGTTCATCAACGGTGGCGCGCAAATCTACCGCGCGGCCATGGACCGGGCGGACCGGCTTTATATCACCCATGTTGATGCGGAGCCGGAGGGGGATACGTTCTTTCCCGAAATCGATCCGACCGTGTGGGAAGGGCGGGACGTGCCCGAGGTGGTGCCGGGCGAAAAGGACAGCGCCAAGTTCGTTGTGAGGATTTACGAGAGACGGTGAGAGGCAGCGACGTCGCCAGCAGTGTCGATCGTGGTGGCGCCGTTGCTGGACCCCGGGAACACGTTTCGGGGTGACAGGGAGTGGGTAGCACGATGAGGTGGCCCACTGGGATTCAGTGCGGCCTGGGCTGCGCTCCGGACACGGGGGACAGGATGGATACGAAAGACGTTGCGCGCCATTGGGAGAGCAATGCGGAGGCGTGGACGGTCTATTCGCGCGCGGGCCATGACCGATATCGCGACGCTCTCAACACCCCGGCCTTTCTGGCGATGCTGCCGCCGGTGGCGGGGCTCGACGGGCTCGATCTGGGATGTGGGGAAGGCACCAACACGCGCGCGGTGGCTCGGCTGGGAGCGCGAATGACGGGGCTCGATATCGCGCCCACCTTTATCGGCTATGCGCGTGAAGCCGAGAGGGCGGACCCGCTGGGGATCGATTATGTGCTGGGCGATGGGGAGAGCCTGCCGTTTGCCGCGCAGAGTTTCGACTTCGTGACCGCGTTCATGTCCCTGATGGACATGGCCGACCAGCAGAAGGTTCTTTGCGGCGTGGCCCAGGTTCTCAAGCCTGGCGGCTTCTTGCAGTTCTCCATCCTGCATCCGTGCTTCGTGCCGCCGACGCGCAGGAATATCCGCAACCACGAGGGCGAACCCGTGGCGGTGGAGGTAGCGGACTATTTCGAGGAAACCGACGGGACGATCGAGCGCTGGTTGTTTTCCTCGATCCCGCGCGAGGAGCGCGAAAAGCTAGAGCCGTTCTCGGTGCCGCGCTTTCACCGCACGCTCACGAGCTGGGTTTCGATGATCGTCAATGCGGGGTTGGTTATCGAGGCGTTCGGGGAGCCGAGAGCATCGGAAGAGGTGGCGCGGGCAGAACCGATCGTGGCCGATACGCGGGTCGCGCCGATATTTCTGCATGTACGGGCGCGGAAAGGCGCGAATAGGCCGTAGGCGTATTCCGCGCTGCGGCGGTACCGGGCGGCCTTATGAGCCGGCGGTGTCGCGGCGGTGCTGTTTGAACTTGGCGATGCGGTCGGCTGTTGCCTGTGCCTCTTTCGCAAGCCTGAGCGCCTTCAAGCGCGCGGTCTTTTCCCGTATCGAATCGAGTTCCGCCGCAGCGCCGGAGAGCGCGGCTTCCTCGCGCCGGGTGATGGCGGCGAAACGGGTTTCGGCGATATCACGAAGTGTACTTGTCATGTGGTATCCTGGTGAGGAAGAGGGCCGCCGCGCGGGCGGCCCGTTCCATTACGCGAGCTGAAGGTTGGTCGCGGAGGATTTACCGTCGCGGCCCTGCTGAAGCTCGTAGGAGACCTTCTGGCCTTCGGCGAGACCGGACAGGCCGGCCTGTTCGACAGCGGAGATGTGGACGAATGCGTCCTTGGAGCCATCGGCCGGCGAAATGAAGCCGAAGCCTTTGGTGGAATTGAAGAACTTAACGGTGCCATTAATCATGGGAATACCTGTTTGGTTGGCTCGAAGCGAAATGCACGAGCGGATTTCCGCCCCGCAACAGCGCGGGGTCGGCACGTTCGCAAAAATCGAGGGTAGCCAAGCAATCCGGCCAAGCCGGTGATCAGATAGCCGATGACGGCTGAAAACGTAGTCCACTATATGGTGACACGGGCGCTATATGCAATAGGAACTTGGACGGTTCGACAAATCGCCCGCCCAGGTTGGCCACTGTCTTCACCATAGTGTCAGTGTGCCTATGCCGTGCCCGGTTTCGATTGATCCGACCGCTGCGCTTCCCTATATAAACCGGCATAGAACAAAACATTTTCACGACAACCGAAAGGGATCAAATGCCGTGGGAAGAAAATAGGGGCGGCCGCCGGAGCCGCAGCGGTGGCCCTTGGGGCCAGGCGCCGGGCGGAGGAGGTGGCGGTGGGCCACGCCGGCCCAGCGGTGGCAACACCCCAAATCTCGAAGATATTCTCGCCCGCGGACGCCAGCAATTCGGCGGCGGGGCGAACATTCCCGGCGGCGGGCGGTGGATCGCGATCGGCGTCATCGCGGCGGGACTGATCTTCTGGGCGAGCCAGGCGATCTACACAGTCGCGCCCAACGAAGTGGGCGTCGAATTGCTGTTCGGCGAGCCCAAGGACGAGTTCTCCAATCCCGGCCTGCACTTCCACTGGTGGCCGCTCGAGCGCGTCGAACGCGCCTCGACGACGGAAAACCAGACGCGGGTGGGCATCAGCACGGGCGGTGGCACCAGTGGTGGCCGCGACGACGGGCTCATGCTTTCGGGCGACCAGAACATCGTCAATATGAGCTTTTCGATCCTGTGGCGGATTTCCGATCCGCGCCTCTATCTGTTCGAGGTGCGCGATCCGGACGAAATGGTGCGCCAGGCTGCCGAAAGCGCCATGCGCGAAGTGGTGGGACGCCGGACGGCACAGGACGTGTTCCGTGACGACCGTACGGGCATCGCGCTCGAAGTGCAGCAGATCACCCAGAGCATTCTCGACAGCTATGGCGTGGGCGTGACGATCTCCAACATCTCGATCGAAAACGTGGCGCCCCCGGCCGAAGTGGCCGATGCGTTCGACGAAGTGCAGCGCGCGCTGCAGGACGAGGACCGCTTCCAGGAAGAAGCGCGGCAATATGCCAATACGCTGCTGGGTAGTGCCCGCGGCCAGGCCGCCGCGATCCGCGAAGAGGCCGCGGCCTATCGCGATCGCGTGGTCAACGAAGCCCAGGGTCAGGCGGCGCGTTTCGTCGCCATCTACAACGAATACCGCAATGCGCCCGAAGTCACCCGTCAGCGCATCTTCCTCGAAACCATGCAGGACGTGCTCGCGGGGACCAACAAGGTGCTTCTCGAAGGGGGCGAGCAGGGCTCGGGGGTGATCCCCTACCTGCCATTGCCGGAGTTGCGAGCCAACCCGTCGGCCAACCAGACCACGGGAGGTAACCAGTGATGAACAGGCTCGTTATCGCAATCGTCGCGCTGGTTATCGCCGGCTATGTGCTGCTCTCCTCGATCTTCGTGGTCAACGAACGCGAACAGGCGATCGTCATGCGCTTCGGCGAGATCACGCGCGAAATCCAGGAGCCGGGGCTTTACTTCAAGATCCCGACCGATTTCGTCGAGACCGTGCAGTATATCGACAAGCGCCTGCTGCGCTACGATCTGGAGCGCATCCGGCTCCAGGTCTCGGGCGGCCAGTTCTATATCGTGGACGCCTTCATCACCTACCGCATCTCCGATCCGATCCGGTTCCGGCAATCGGTGCTGGGCAGCCTCCAGCTTGCCGAGCAGCGTATCGCCACGCGTCTGGAATCGGCGCTGCGTGCGGTCTATGGCCTGCGCGAATTCGATGCGGCGCTCTCCGAGCAGCGCAGCGAAATGATGCGCGAGGCGCGGGACCTGGTTGCCACCGACATGGTGGAACTGGGGATCGAGGTGGCCGATGTGCGCATCCTGGTCACCGACCTCACGCCCGAAGTCAGCCAACAGACCTATGAGCGCATGCAGGCGGAACGTAACGCGGAAGCTGCGCTGATCCGGGCCCGAGGCCAGGAGCAGGCGCAGATCCTACGCGCGATCGCCGACCGCCAGGCGGTGGAAATCGTTTCGGCGGCCAACCGCGACTCGGAAATCATCCGAGGCGAGGGTGACGCCGAGCAGAACAGGCTGTTCGCCGAGGCCTTCTCGCAGGACGAGGCGTTCTTCCAGTTCTACCGCTCCATGGAAGCCTATCGCGGCGCACTGGGCGACGGGAACACCACCATGGTGCTCTCGCCAGATTCGGCCTTCTTCCGCTTCTTCGGTTCGGGGGGCGAGTTGCCGGAATTCCCAGCGCCCACGGCCACGCCGATCGATATCGGGGTGCAGGGGCCGGCCGAGGAGCCGGTGGACGCCGGCGACATCGACGACCTGCTGGCCACCGATGCGCTGGTTTCGGGCGAAGACGAGGCGTCCGATCTCGAAACCGAGGTACAGAACCTCGAAACGTTGATCGAGACGGAAAACCTCGGAACCGAAGTGCTGCCCGAAGGCCAAGCGCCGGCGACCGAGACCGATCCGGCAGCCGAAGAGGTCGACGTGCTCGACGAGCCTTCGCTCGAGCAAGTGCCGGCCGAAGAGGCACCTGCGGCAGAGACGCCGGCACCGGCTCAGTAACAGGCCGGAGCAGAAACGAAGGCGCGCCTTGCGGGGCGCGCCTTTTTTGTTTGGAGGATTTTCAGTGACCGACCTTTTTGCCGCGCTGGCGCTGGCGATCGTTCTCGAAGGGCTGCTTTACGCGGCGTTTCCCGAACAGATGAAGCGGATGATCGCGCAGGTTCTGACCATGCCCACCAACCAGTTGCGCATGGGCGCGCTGGTGATGGCCGGGGTGGGGCTGGTGCTGCTGGCTCTGGTGCGGATGTAGATCACCACTGATTGCGGCCATCGAGATGTTCGATGGGAAGGGCTTCGACGTCGAAATCGTCGAGTACCCACAGATTGATCGAGATACGGCGGCGGGTGGGGTCGAAATTGGCCTCGGCGGCTTCCCAATCGCCGGAGGCGAAATCGGAATAATCGGGATTGTCCGAGAAGGTGGTGCAGCCGCAGGTGGGGCAGAAATAGTGCCTGTTTTCAGGGGTGGTCGGTGAATATTGCTGCCCGTTGCGCATGGGCGTGAGCAGGCGGAACTGATCGGGCTCGCAATAGGCCCAGAGGGCGCCGCGCTTGGTGCAGAAGGTGCAATTGCAGCGCGTGGCGGTTTGCGGGGTGACGTCGATCTCGAATTTGGTGGCGCCGCAGTGGCAGCTTCCCTTGATGGTCATGGTTGGTTCCTCTCGTGATGGGAGGAGCCTAGCGCGGGAGGATGACAGGGTGTGTCAGGAGAAGGCCAAGGGAGGCGGCGCTGTTGCTGAATCCGGAACAAGTCCCGGAATGACGAGGTGAGGATAGGGAAGGAGCCGCAGAGGAGCGGCGGCCTCGCCCTAGCGCATTTCCGCTTTTCTCCGAATCGCTTCAATGCTCTAAGTGCTTGTTTTGTCGCGTGTCCGAACCGCAAAACCGTTTCCACTTTTGCTGGACACGCTTCTAGCGCACGATTTCGTCGTCCGAATAGCCCTGGAGGTAGAGGAGGGCGGTGAGATCGCCATGATCGATGCGGACGGCGGCCTGTTCGGCGACGATGGGCTTGGCGTGGATGGCGACGCCGAGGCCGGCGGCCTGGAGCATGTCGAGATCGTTGGCGCCGTCGCCCACGGCCATGGTCTGGGCGGGGGAGAGGTGCTTTTCGGCGGTCAGGGCCATCAGGCGGTTGCGCTTCACCGTCTTGTCGACGATGGGCTTTTCGACAGTGCCGGTGAGGGTGCCGGCCTCATCGAAGAGGAGGACGTTGGCGACCGATTCATCGAAACCGATGCGCTTGGCGAAATGCTCGGCGAAGAGGGTGAAGCCGCCGGACACCAGCGAGGTATAGGCGCCATAGGCCTTCATGGTCTGGACCAGGGCGCGGCCGCCAGGGGCGAGGGTGATGCGCTCGCGGCGGATCTCTTCGACAAGCTTGCGCTCAAGGCCCTTCAAAAGCGCGACGCGGGTGTCGAGGGCGGCCTCGAAATCGAGTTCGCCGCGCATGGCGCGCTCGGTGATCTCGGCGACCTGGGGCTTGAGGTTGAGTGCATCGGCAAGCTCGTCGATGCATTCCTGCTCGATCATGGTGGAATCCATGTCGGCGACCAGGAGCTGTTTTTTGCGGTTGGCGGCGGGGACGAGGGCGGCGTCGACGGGGTGGGATTCGAGGATTTCGCGGGCCATCTCGACCGGATTGCCGGCGCGGGGGGCGACGATCTCGCAGGCTATGCCTTGCGCGAGCCAGTTGATTTCGCCATGGGTTTGACGCTGCACGGCCTCGACCAGCGCATTGGACAAGACGGGCGCGGCGGGGTTGGCGATCAGAACGAGGACGGACATCGGGCTAAGCCATGGCTGGGACTGACGGAAAACGCGCGGTGTTGATAGCGGGTCCGACCGCGAGCGGCAAGACGGCGCTGGCCATCGAGAAGGCAAGGGCGAGCGGCGCCCGGATCGTCAATACCGATTCCATGCAGGTCTATGGCGTGCTCGACCGGCTGACGGCGCGGCCCAATGTCGAAGAACTGGCGGCGGCGCGGCATGAGATGTTTGGGCATATCGACCCGTCGGTGCGCTATTCCACGGGAGCGTGGCTGGGCGATGCTCAACAACAGATTCAAGCGGCTGAGAAAGAGAATCAGGAGCTGATTTTCGTTGGTGGCACAGGGCTTTACTTCGATGCGCTCATAAAGGGATTTGCTGACGTTCCCGCTGTTGCTCCCGAATTTGTCGCCGAAGCTGAGAAAATGATTCAAGGGCTGGATGAAGCCGGGCGGATGGCGCTGCTGGCCGAGAAGGACCCCGAGACGGCGCGACGGATCAAGGTGGCCGATCCGCAGCGGGTGGTGCGGGCGCTCTCGGTGGAGATGGCGACGGGGAAGCCGTTGAGTGCGTTTCAGGAAGCGAACGGACCGGGGCTGCTCGAGGGGTATGCGCTCGAAAAGATCGTCTTGATGCCGGAACGAGGAGTGCTGCGACGGCGGATCGGGGAGCGGTTCGAGGCGATGATGGAGGCTGGGGCGGTCGAGGAAGTGGAGGCGCTGCTGGCGCTGGGGCTCGATCCGTCATTGCCGGCGATGAAGGCGATCGGGGTCGGTGAGATTTCGGCCATGCTGGCGGGGGAAATGACGCGGGAAGAGGCGGTCGAGAAGGCGGTCACCGCAACACGGCAATACGCCAAGCGGCAATCGACGTGGTTCCGGAACCGGTTCGGGGACTGGCGGTTCGTCGATCCGTTTGCGGGGTGAACGGGCGAGGCTCTGGTTTGGGCCGGGGTCGATGGCCGCAGGATGAGCGGCGCATCGGGGAGCCGCATGGACCCTCGGGTCGAGCCCGAGGGTGACGAGGGGAGGGGGAGCGCTGCGGGTCGAGCCTGGAACGCTGAGTGTACTGGATCCCGGCTCGAGGCCGGGATGACAAGGTGGGGCGGGCGGAGTGGCGACCCGGATGCGTGGCGTAGACGGTTATGCGCCTACGGCCAGCCAGCCGACATAGGCGAGGTACGCCACGAGGAAGGCGGCGCCTTCCCAGCGGACGATCTGGCGGCCGCTATAGGCGAAGACGAGGAGCAGGGCGGTGGCGGCGAGCATGACCCAGATGTCGAGGCGGACGATCTCGGGCGGCACGGGGATGGGCTGGATGAGCGCGGTGGTGCCGAGGATGAGGAAGATGTTGAAAATGTTCGAGCCCAGGACGTTGCCCAGCGCAAGATCGGTATGGCGGCGAACGGCGGCGATGACGGAGGTGACCAGCTCGGGCAACGAGGTGCCGATGGCGACGACGGTCAGGCCGATGATGGTTTCGGAAACGCCGAAGGCGGTGGCGATTTCGACGGCGCTGGAGACGAGCAGGCGGGCGCCGAAAATGGTGAGGCCAAGGCCGGCAATGACGAAGAGGATCGAGACGGGCATGGGCTGGGTGCCGCCGGTGGCCTCGACCTCGGCCTCGAAGTCGGGACTGGCCTGGGCCTTCTGGTCGGCAAAATAGCTATAGACCACATAGGCGATAAGCATCGCGACCAGCACGAGGCCGGCGATCCGGCCCAGGGCCCCGATAAGGACGATGCCGAGGGCAGCCAGGGCGGAGACGACCAGCACGAGGCCATCGCGGCGCAGCACGCCCTTGTCCACGAGGACGGGATAGATGAGCGCGGTGATGCCCAGGATGAGGAGGATGTTGGCGATGTTTGAGCCCACCACATTGCCCACGGCGATGCCCGGAGCGCCGTCGAGAGCGGCCTGAACGGAGGTCACGAGTTCGGGAAGCGAGGTGCCGAAGCCCACGAGAGTCAGCCCGATCAGCAGGGAGGACATTCCCAGGCGCTCGGCGATCGCGACCGAGCCGCGCACGAAGCCTTCGCCGCCGGCCACAAGGAGGACAAGGCCGGCAATCAGGGCGAGATAGACCATTCAATATCTCCGAAAGGATCAGGTGACTGAAATGCGGACGGCGCCCGTCGTGCGGGCGAGATCGGAAGGGGTAATTTCGAAGACCGAGCGTGCGTTCCCGGCAGCGGCCCACACCGTTTCGAAGGCGAAGAGACCTTCATCCATATAGAGCGGTATCGGACGCAGGTGGCCGAAAGGCGACACCCCGCCAATGGCGAAGCCTGTGACTTCGCGCACCAGATCGGCATCGGCGCGGCCGAGCTTTTGCCCGATGTGGCGGCCGGTGCGCTTTTCGTGCACGCGGTTGGCGCCCGAAACGAGAACCATGATGGGCTCGCCCGTCTCCTCGCCGACAAAGAGCAGGGATTTGACGATCCGGCCCACTTCGACTCCGAGGGCTTCGGCGGCCATCTGGGCGGTGGTGGCGAGCTGGTCGAGGACGGTTACCTGGCCGGGCAGGCCGTGGCGGGCGAGATCGGCGGCGACGCGGAGTTCGGATTGGCGCAGTTCGGTCATGAGCGGCAAGGAACTCCATAGCCGCGCAAGCGTCAAGCGGGTGCGATGCTGACATGGAGTGTCAGTGCGGCTCTATAGGGTGGCCCAATCGAACGATTGCAGAAAGGACGCCCCCAATGAATTCTATAACCATCATTCTCACGCAAGGCTATTCGGATTGGGAAATCGCCGTACTGACGGGGGTCGGCAGGGCTTTTTTCAATGCCGATATCCGCTTTACCAGCGCCGACGGTGGCACCGTGACATCGGTGGGCGGGGTCGTGACAGAGGCCCTGGATCGCTTCGAGGCGCCAGGGCAGGGCGTTGTGGTGGTCTGTGGCGGCCCTACATTCGAGGGCGACACTCCGCCGGACCTTTCAGCCCGGCTGCGCCAGGCGCATGAGAATGGCTGCGTGGTCGCGGGGATTTGCGGAGGAACGCTGGCGCTGGCACGGGCGGGCCTTCTCGACCGGGCGCGGCACACCTCGAACGGAGCGGGCTATCTCGATGCGGCAGCCGGCTATGGCGGTGCGGCGCTTTATGTGGATCAGCCCCAGGCGCTGCGTGACGGATCCATCATCACAGCGCCGGCGCCGGCTCCGGCCAGCTTTGCCATGGAAGTGCTGAAGGCGGCGGGGGTCGAGCCCCAAGCCGCGGGCAGCATCATGGACATGCTGGCGAAAGAGCATGGAATGCGCGCGGGGAGTTGACGGGAGCGGTCTGGCTTGCACTATGCGGCTGCTCTGGATCAGGAGGCCGCCATGGCTGGAAAAGCGCTCATTGTCATCGACGTGCAGAACGACTTCTGTCCCGGCGGGGCGTTGGCCGTGGACGGGGGTGACGAAGTGGTGCCGGTGATCAACCGGCTGATGGGGGAATTCGATCATGTGATCCTCACCCAGGATTGGCACCCGGCCGATCATTCGAGCTTTGCCTCTCAGCACGCCGGCAAGGCGCCGTTCGAGGACATCGAAATGCCCTATGGGCCGCAGCGGCTTTGGCCGGACCATTGCGTGCAGGGCAGTCCGGGGGCCGATTTCCATCCCGAGCTTTACTGGACGCGCGCCGAGCTGGTGATCCGCAAGGGGTTCAGGAAGGCGATCGATTCCTATTCGGCGTTTTTCGAGAACGATCATGAGACGCCGACGGGGCTGACGGGCTATCTGCGCGAGCGCGGGCTGGACGATCTGACCTTTGTGGGGCTGGCGACCGATTTCTGCGTCGCCTATTCGGCACTCGATGCGCGGCGGCAGGGTTTTGAGGCGCGGGTAATCATGGATGCATGCAGGGGGATCGATCTGGCCGGATCGATGGCGGCGATGACCGGGAAAATGGAAGACGCCGGAGTGGTGCTGGCTTGAGCACGTCCAAGACAGATATCGCCCGGCGCGTTTTCAACCATACGTTCAAGCTCGACCCGATCGTCCGGTCGCTGCTCGATACGGATTTCTACAAGCTCCTGATGCTGCAAATGATCTGGGGGCTGTACCGGGACGTGGACGCGACGTTTTCGCTGACCAACCGCTCGAAATCGGTCAAGCTGGCCGAAGAGATCGATATCGAGGAGTTGCGCGAGCAGCTCGACCATGCGCGGACGGTGCGGTTCACCAAGAAGGAGATGATCTGGCTGGCCGGTAACACCTTCTACGGCACCAAGCAGATCTTTTCGCCGCAGTTCCTGGCCTGGCTGGAGAACTTCCAGCTTCCAGAATATGAACTCACCAAGCGCGACGGGCAGTTCGAGCTGCATTTTCCCGGCAAATGGGTCGAGACCACGATGTGGGAAATCCCGGCGCTGGCGATCATCAACGAATTGCGGTCGCGGGCGGCGATGAAGGGCATGGGGCGGTTCGCGCTCGACGTGCTCTATGCGCGGGCCAAGGCGCGGACATGGGAGAAGGTGGAGCGGCTCAAGCAATTGCCGAACCTGAAAATCTCCGATTTCGGGACGCGGCGGCGGCACAGTTTTTTGTGGCAGCGCTGGTGCGTGGAAGCGCTCAAGGAAGGGCTGGGGGATGCGCTGACGGGCACTTCCAACGTGCTTTTGGCCATGGATACGGACCTCGAGGCGCTGGGGACCAATGCGCATGAGCTTCCCATGGTGGCGGCCGCGCTGGCCGAGGGCGACGAGGCGCTCAGGATGTCACCCTATGCGGTGCTCGAGGATTGGCAGAGCTATTACGGCGGCAACCTGCTGATCGTTCTGCCCGATGCGTTCGGGACGGCGTCGTTTCTGGAAAATGCGCCGGACTGGGTGGCGGACTGGACGGGGTTCAGACCCGATTCGGCGCCCGCCATCGAAGGCGGGGAGAAGATCATTCAATTCTGGCGCGAGCGCGGGCGGGATCCGCGCGAGAAGCTTTTGATCTTTTCGGACGGGCTGGACGCGGAAACCATCGAGAAAGCCTACAAGCATTTCGAGGGGCGCGTGCGGATGAGCTTTGGCTGGGGAACCAACCTTACAAATGACTTTGCCGGCGTGGCGCCGGTGCGCAACGATCAGCTCACGCCGATCTCGCTGGTGATCAAGGTTTCAAGCGCCAACGGCAGGCCGGCGGTCAAGCTCTCGGACAATCCGGCCAAGGCAGTGGGCGACCCCAGGGAGATCGAACGCTATCTGCGGGTGTTCGGGGCCCAGGAGATGGTGGAGCAGGCGGTGGTTGTTTAGCGCCGACACTGCCGGTTACTGGGTCCCGGGTCGAGCCCGGGATGACATGTGGTGGTTTAGGCCGTGCCGATGATGCGGCGGCGGTCGAGGAGGCCGAGGCGGTCGCGCATGGCGAAGCGGGCGGTGAGGACCACGGCGCAGAAGGCGAGACCTACCGCGAGGCCGATCCAGATGCCGATGCCGGCCAGACGCTCGGGCGCGCCCAGGAACCAGGCGGTGGGCATGCCGATGCCCCAATAGCCGAACAGCGCGATGAACATGGGCACCTTGGTGTCGCTCAGCCCGCGCAGGACGTTGACGGCGACGACCTGAGCGCCATCGACGATCTGGAACAGGCCGGCAATCCCCAAGAAGGTGGTGGCCATGGCGAGCGCGGCGGCGTTGGCGGGATCGGCGGGGTTGAGGAAGAGGCGGGTGAACACCTGCGGCACCGTGAGGAACAGGATGCAGGTGACGGCCATGAAGCCCACGCCGATGGCGAGCGAAGTCCAGCCCGCCAGCGCGATGCCGCGATCGCTGCCGGCGCCGAAGGCGAGGCCGACGCGGACCGTGGAGGCCTGAGCCAGGCCCAGCGGCACCATGAAGGCAAAGGAAGCGCATTGGAGAGCCACCGCGTGGGCGGCGAGCGCATCGGTGCCGTGCCAGCCCATCAGAATGGCGGCGACGGCGAACATGCCGACCTCGGCCATCAGTGTCAGGCCGATGGGCGTGCCGATCCTGAAGATTTCGGCAAAGCGCGGCCAATCGGGCTTCCAGAAGCGGACGAGGATGTTGAAGCGGCGGTAGCGGCGATGGGTGATCGCATAGGCGAGCAGCATGGCGAACATGGCGAGGTTGGTGATCACCGTCGCGACGGCCGCGCCGCGGAGTTCGAGACGCGGGAAGCCGAAATTACCGAAAATCAGGGCGTAGTTGATCAGCGCGTTCAGCGCGACGCCGGCCACGGTGACGTAAAGGATGACGCGGGTGACCGACAGCGCCGAGAGGAACGAGCGGATGGCGAACAGGCCCAGCCCCGGGAACAGCACGAAAACGGCGATGTGCATGTATTCGGCGGCCATGCGGGCCAGATCGGGCTCCTGGCCGGTGGCGAGCAGGATGGGCTCGATCTGCCAGATGAGCGGCAAGAGGACCAGTGCGATGACGATGGCGGCCCAGAAGCCCTGGCGCACGGTGCGGCGGACATTTTTGATCTTGCGCCCGCCGATGGCCTGAGCGGCGAGAGGCGCCACGGCGGACACGATGCCGCCGCCCAGCAGCAGGAAGGGCGTGAAGAAGGAGGTGGCGAGCGTGCTGGCCGCAAGATATTGCGGACCGAGCCAGCCCATCATGATGACATCGGTGGTAAACAACGCGTTCTGAGCAACCTGGGCCACGACGAGGGGCCAGGCCAGCATAAAGGTCGCGCGCAACTCGGCGATCCAGGCCGAGCCGCCGCGCGTGGTATCGATCGTACTCATTTCAAGGCCTTCCCAAGCCACGGACTGCGGCGTGATGGCCGCCGACCGGACCCGATCCGATACACGCGAATCACGCCTTTGTCAGCCGATGGAACGAAAATGCGAGCGGAGCGCTGGCGGGAGGCGTGTGGCAAACCTCTTGAAAAAGTTCACGAAATGGAGAAAGTTAACGCATTCTCTAGGGCGTTCAGTTTCGCTTCAGGTTGGAAACTGTATGCCTTTAGGCCCCGCCGGCGGAACCAAAACCGACATACCGCATTTATGGGCGAGGGAACTCTAGAGTAAGTCGCAGGAGGCTTTGGAAATGAAAAAACTTTTGATTATCGGTGTTGCCCTTACTTCTCTGACGGCCGTTTCGGCCTGCACCCGCACCCAGGAAACCGCTGCTATCGGCGCTGGCGCCGGCGCTGTGATCGGTGGCGTGACCACGGGTTCGGTTCAGGGTGCGGTTGTTGGCGGCGTGGTCGGCGGTGTTGCCGGCGCTCTGGTCGGCCAGGTGGCCGGCGAGCCCAACCAGTGCTACTACCGCGCTTCGGATGGCACCCTCTACAAGGATGCCTGCCCGCGCAGCTAATCGCTGCCATTTAGGCTTTGATAAAAGGGCTCGTGCTTTCCCGGCACGGGCCTTTTTTGTTTGGGGGAGCGTGGAGGCGAACGGGAGAGCGTCGGGGGTAGATCGCTGTGTTGGGTGTTGCCGCCCCTAGCGCTACCGGCCATGCGGGAGAGGGGACGGCAGGAGCCGAGAGCGGCGTGCATACCTTGCCCCGGGTCAAGCCCGGGGGAAACGGTGGGTGGTGGAGAGGGTGGTGGACACCTCAATTGTGTGGAGGCTTTGCGGGTGTCCGGGGCACGCTCCTAGGAGGCGTGGGCATTTAGCGCTTGACCGAGGGCGTACCCGGCGGTACCAATGGTGCGAAATTTTGGAGAAGCTCCGTGAAGACGGCACTTATTCTTGTAGTAGGCAGGCGCATCGCAACATGAGGGAATAACCCTCGTGCGAATTGCGGTGCGCCGAAGACAGGTCCCTTACGGGGCCTTTTTTATTATCCAAATTCCGCCGGTGGCGGAGAAAAGTAGGACAGTAGGGAGTGGCTGAAATGGCCGAACAGATGACCGGCGCCGAAATGGTTGTGAGGGCGCTGATGGATCAGGGGGTCGAACACATCTTCGGATACCCCGGTGGCGCGGTGCTGCCGATCTATGATGCGATCTTCCAGCAGGACAAGGTCCAGCACATCCTCGTCCGCCACGAGCAGGGCGCGACGCATATGGCCGAGGGCTATGCCCGCTCGACCGGCAAGTGCGGCGTGGTGCTGGTGACCTCGGGGCCGGGCGCGACCAATGCGGTGACCGGGCTGGCCGATGCGCTGCTCGACTCGATCCCGCTGGTCTGCATTTCGGGGCAGGTCGCGACCCCGCTGATCGGTTCGGACGCCTTCCAGGAGTGCGATACGGTCGGGATCACCCGCAACTGCACCAAGCACAACTACCTGGTCAAATCGATCGAGGACCTGCCGCGCATCCTGCATGAGGCATTCTATATCGCGACCTCGGGGCGGCCGGGGCCGGTGGTGATCGATATTCCCAAGGACATCCAGTTCGCGGTGGGCAAATATTTCAAGCCCCAGAGCGAGCCCAGCCACCCGACCTACAAGCCGCAGATCGAGGGCGACATGGAGGCCATCCGGGTTGCCGTGGACCTGATGCTGCGCGCCGAACGGCCGGTGTTCTATACCGGGGGCGGGGTGATCAACTCCGGACCGGAGGCGAGCCGCAATCTGCGCGAGCTGGCGGAATTGACCGGTTTTCCCGTGACCTCGACGCTGATGGGGCTGGGCGCCTATCCGGCCAGCGGCAAGCAGTGGCTGGGCATGCTGGGCATGCACGGCACCTATGAAGCCAACATGGCCATGCACGATTGCGACCTGATGATTTGCCTGGGCGCGCGGTTCGACGACCGGATCACCGGCCGGATCGACGCGTTTTCACCCAACAGCCGCAAGATCCATGTCGATATCGACCCCTCTTCGATCAACAAGAACATCATCGTCGACATCCCGATCATCGGTGACGTCAACCATGTGATGGAAGAGATGATCCGCATCTGGCGGGCCAAGACCAACCAGCCGCGCACCGAGGCGATAGCGCCGTGGTGGAAGGCGATCGAGAAGTGGCGGAACGTCAATTCGCTCGGGTTCACCAACTCCGATACGATCATCAAGCCCCAGCACGCGATTCAAAGGCTTTACCAGGCCACCAAGGATCGTGACGTCTACATCACGACCGAGGTGGGCCAGCACCAGATGTGGGCGGCGCAGCATTTCCATTTCGATCAGCCCAACCGGTGGATGACCTCGGGCGGGCTGGGCACGATGGGGTATGGACTGCCGGCTTCGATCGGCGTGCAGGTGGCCCATCCGGACGCGCTGGTGATCGATATCGCCGGGGAAGCGTCGGTGCAGATGACCATGCAGGAGATGAGCACGGCGCTTCAATACGAGCTGCCAGTCAAGATCTTCATTCTGAACAACGAATATATGGGCATGGTGCGCCAGTGGCAGGAATTGCTGCATGGCGGGCGCTATTCGCACTCCTATTCCGATGCCTTGCCCGATTTCGTGAAGCTTGCCGAGGCTTATGGCGGGCACGGGATCAGATGTTCCGATCCTGCCAAGCTCGACGATGCGATCGACGAGATGATCAACATCAGAAAGCCGGTGATCTTCGACTGCCTGGTGAGCAAGGAAGAGAACTGCTTCCCCATGATCCCGTCGGGCAAGCCGCATAACGAGATGATCCTGCCCGATACGGCAGATATTGGGAATATTATCGATGAGAAGGGGAAGGTGCTGGTTTGATTTCAAGTGAGGGCAGGCTGCAATGGCAAGCCGCCGCGCTTCCGGTGCTCACGTACTCCAAGTACGTTCCGTTCCGGTTCTCGCGGCTCACCATTTTGCTTCACCCGACTTGAAATAGCGCAGTGGCGGGTTCGGCCTGGCGGCCGACGCATCGGCAAAGCCGATGCGGCCCCCTCACCCCCGGCCCCTCTCCCACGAGGGGAGAGGGGGGCTCTTGGGGCAGGGGTGCCCCCTAACCGGAGCGTTGCAACCCGCTACCCTTCTCCCCTGGTGGGAGAAGGTGGCCGGAGTGAAACGGAGGTCGGATGAGGGGGGCGCAGAGCGTGCAAGATAAGCCGGCGTCGATGCCGGGAAGAGGATTTGAGGACAATGAACATGAACGCCAATTTGCTGCCGACCGGGTCGGTCTATTTCATGCCGTCGCAGACGGAAGCCGAAGAACGTCATACGTTGACGGTGCTTGTCGATAACGAGCCGGGGGTTCTAGCCAGGGTGGTGGGACTGTTTTCGGCGCGCGGGTTCAATATCGACTCGCTCACGGTTTCCGAGACCGAGCACGACAAGCACCGGTCGCGGATCACCGTGGTGACGGTGGCGACGCCCAAGGTGCTGGCGCAGATCAAGCTGCAGCTCGAGCGGCTGGTGCCGGTGCATAAAGTTCACGATCTGACCCAGAAAGGCAACGCCATCGAGCGCGAGCTGGCTCTGGTGAAGGTCGCCGGGGCCGGCGACAATCGCGTGGAAGCGCTGCGGCTGGCCGATGCGTTCCGCGCGCAGGTGATCGATGCGACGACGGAAAGCTTCGTTTTCGAGATCACGGGCAAGTCGAGCAAGGTTGAACAGTTCGTGGCGCTGATGGTGCCGCTGGGGCTGGTCGAGGTGGTGCGCACCGGACTTGCCGCGATCACGCGCGGCCCGCAGGGGATGTAGGTTGTCCTCGCCCACAAGTAGTGGTTTGCGAAAATCGCAAAATTCGATAGACGAGGGCCGTACATTTCGTACGGCCCTCTATTTTTCGACCCCGATGCCATGACCGAACTCTCCGTCAATCTCAATGCCGTGGCGCAATTGCGCAATCGGCGGAACCTTCCCTGGCCGAGCGTGGTCGGCATGGCGCGGATCGTGCTCGAAGCGGGGGCGGTTGGCGTCACCGTGCATCCGCGCCCCGACGAGCGCCACATCCGGCGCACGGACGTGTTCGATCTGGTCAACCTGCTGCGGACCGAATATCCGCATGCCGAACTTAATATCGAGGGTTATCCGACCGAAGCGTTCCTCGACCTGGTTGCGGCGGCCAATCCCAATCAGGTGACGCTGGTGCCCGATGCGCCCGAGCAGGCGACGTCCGACCATGGCTGGGACTTCCTGGCGCACAAGGCGCTTCTGACCGATGTGGTGGCCCAGCTCAGGACGCCGGGCCGGAGGGTGTCGCTGTTCTGCGATCCCGATGCCGACCGGGAGGCGATCGAAGCGGCCAAGGCGACCGGCGCGGATCGGATCGAACTCTATACCGGGCCTTACGGGGCATGCTTCGACAATGCCGAAGCGGCGGTGGCGGCGTTGGCCGACCTGGCCGAAACAGCCCATGCGGCCCATGCGGTGGGACTGGGCATCAATGCCGGCCACGACCTGACGCTGGCCAATCTGCCGGCGTTCAGCAACGCCGTTCCTTTTGTCGACGAGGTCTCCATCGGGCACGGCATCACGGCCGATGCGTTGATTTTCGGCTTTGCCGAGGCCACGCGAAAATATCTCGGCGTGCTCGGAAACGGGCGATAAGGCAGGGGCGCTGCCGTTTCCGAGGGCTGGCTGGTTTGTTCAGTGATGGCGAACAGTGGCTTGTTGCACGAGCATTCTTGATTGATATTCAATAGGTTAGCGGTTTCGCATTTGACGAAGCGTGGCGTTCTGGGTGTCTCGATTACAAAAGTGTGCCTACTTGCGCGTCTGGGGAGAAGAAACATATTGAGCCCTACTTACTGTTTGTAACCAGTTCCGTAGGGAAGATCGAAATGTCCAAACTCAAGATCGGTGTCATCATCTCGTCGACGCGCGACACCCGCTTTGCCGACAAGCCCGCCCAGTGGATCGTTGAAAAGGCCAAGGAGCGCCCCGAGCTCGACGTCGAAGTGCTCGACCTTCGCGATTTCGACCTGCCGTTCTTCAACGAAGTCGCCTCCAACGCCTGGGTGCCGACGCAGGACCCCAAGGCCGTTGCCTGGCAGGAGAAGCTCGCCGAGTTCGACGGCTTCATCTTCGTCGTCGCCGAATACAACCGTGCCATCACCGGCGCGCTCAAGAACGCGATCGACCAGGCCTATGTCGAATGGAACAAGAAGGTCGGCGGCATCGTCGCCTATGGCTCGATGGGCGGTGCCCGCGCGGCCGAGAACCTTCGCACCATCATGATCGAGCTGCAGATGGTTCCGACCCGTTCGGCCGTTCATATCGGCGGCGGCGAGTTCATGAAGGTTTCCCCGCTGGGCGAAAATGCCGAGATGTCGGCGATCGAAGGCGCCATCGCCAACAGCGCCAAGGACATGCTCGACCAGCTCACCTGGTGGGGCAACGCCGCCAAGGCCGCCCGCCAGAACGACCTGGCTCAGGCCGCCGAATAACGGACGATCCTCCTCCTCCTCCCGTCCGTTTGGAAGGGTCACCCGCTGGGTGGCCCTTTTTTGTTGCCTTGGCTGAAATTCTAACGCGGCATGTCCGGGCAGACGAAGGGGACGGCTGCGGCGGCGTAACGCTTCTCGACGATCTCGTCGCCCAGATGCAGGGCCAGGACGAGCTCGGCCTCGTTGAGTTCGATGATGTCGGCTTCGATGGTCGCGGTGTCTTCCTGCCAGCTCAGCGATTCCTCGCCGGTCATTTGCCAGTTCGAGAGGCGATAGGTTTCCCAGCACGAATCCTGGAGCATGGTGCCTTCGGAGAGGAAGACCACCATCGAACCGGGCAGGCCCGCGTCTTGTTCCGATTGCACCCAGAACCTGTCGGTGAGCGAGGCGCCGATTATGGGCGCCGAGGTCATTTCGTCGATCTCCTGGGCCGTTGCGGGGAGGCCGGCCAGGGTGGCGGCGACAGCAAGGATGGGAAGGAGGTGGCGGTGCATGGGAGTCTCACATTGGTTGCCGCAGGTTCGCGGGTGAGTGTGCCCAAACTTTGGTGGAGAGGAAAGGGGCCGGACGGCGCCCGGCCCCTTTCGGATGTGGATCAGACGCGCAGAAGCGTCTTGATGGCGCGGCGCTCGTCCATGGCCTTGTAACCTTCGGCCACGTCGGCGAGCGGCAGGGTAAGGTCGAAGACCTTGCCGGGATTGATCTTGCGGGTGAGCACGAGATCCATCAGATGGGGCAGGAAACGGCGGACGGGAGCCGGGCCGCCAAGCATGCCAACCTGATTGAAGAACAGGTTCTGGCCGTCGAACTGGACGCCGTGGGGCACGCCGACATAGCCGATCATCGAGCCGGGGCGGGCCACCTGCAGCGCCTGGTTCATCGATTGCTGCGTGCCCACGCATTCGAGCACCGAATCGGCGCCGATGCGGTTGGTCATCTCCTTGATCCTGGCGATGCCTTCCTCGCCGCGTTCGGCGACGATGTCGGTGGCGCCATATTCGAGGGCCAGATCCTGGCGGCTCTTGTGGCGGCTCATGGCGATGATGCGGTCCGCGCCCATCTCCTTGGCGGCGAGGACGCCCATGAGGCCAACCGCGCCATCGCCGACGACCACCACGGTGGAGCCGGGCTGTACCCGTGCCGCATCGGCGGCATACCAGCCGGTGCCCAGAACGTCGGAAACGGCAAGAAGGCTCGGGATCAGATTCTCGTCGGGCATCTCATCGGTGGCGACCAGCGTGCCGTCGGCCAGGGGAACACGGGCATAGCTTGCCTGGGCTCCGGTCATGAACTCGCGCTGCTCGCACGAGGATTGGAAGCCGTGAGCGCAATGGGGGCAGGTGTTGTCGGAAAGGACGAACGAGCCGACCACGAACTGGCCGGGTTTGACGGTCTTGACGTCGCTGCCCACCTCAACGACCACGCCGCAATATTCGTGGCCCATATGCTGGGGCTCGGTGATGTCATTGGCGCCGCGATAGGGCCAGAGGTCCGAGCCGCAGATGCAGGTGGCCGAGAGCTTGATGATGGCGTCGGTGGGCTTGAGGATGGTGGGATCGGCCACTTCCTCGAAGCGGACGTCGCCGGGGCCGTGAAGAACGGTTGCGAGCATAGTAATCTCCGTTGGTTTTTCGGATCGATGATCAGGCGCCGTATTGGGCGTCGGTGACGTGCTCCATCCAATCCACTACCTTTCCGTCCTGGACTTCCTGGAGGGCGATGTGGGTCATCGCGGTTTCGGGGGCGGCCCCGTGCCAGTGTTTTTCGCCGGGGGCGAAACCACACAACGTCGCCGGGGCGGACGTCCTCTATGGAGCCGCCAAGGCGCTGAACGCGTCCGTGGCCGGAAACGATGAACAGCGTCTGGCCCAGGGGGTGGGTGTGCCAGGCGGTGCGCGCTCCCGGCTCGAAGGTGACCTGAGCGCCCTGGACGCGATCGGCGTCGAAGGGGTTGAACAGCGGATCGATGCGGACACTGCCGGTGAACCAGTCCGCAGGGCCTGTGCCCGAAGGGCGGGAGCCCGTGCGTATGATTTCCATCTTCACTCTCCTGTTGGTGGTTCGTTGCGGGTGAATGTGCCGAGCGCGCGCAACGGTTTGGTGTCGGAGCGTTGGTGGTAAGCCAACATAGCGCCAAGTGTTCGATACAGAGCGATTATAGACCGAGGCACCGCTTCCCGATTAGTCGTTGCAATGGGTATGGACTTATTCATCCTCGATATAAATCAAGGAGACGAGCGATGAACCGGCGCGACCTCAACGACATGCTGTGGTTTCTGGCGGTAGCCGAGGAGCGCAGCTTTACCAGGGCGGCTGCAAGGCTGGGAACGTCGCAATTGACGCTCAGCCATACGATCAAGAGGCTGGAGGCACGGCTGGGGTTGCGGCTTTTGACGCGCACCACACGTAGCGTTTCGCCCACGGAAGCAGGGGAACGGCTATTGCGGGCGCTCGCGCCGCGCATTCAGGACATCGAGAGCGATGTCGATGCCTTGATGGCGTTTCGCGACAAGCCCTCCGGCAGCGTGCGCATCACCTTGTCCGATCATGCGCTCGACTGGATCGTCTGGCCCAAGCTCGGGCCGGTGCTGCGCGACTTATCCGGAAATCCATGTCGAGTTCAGCATCGACAACGGCTTCCGCAATATCGTCGAGGAAAGGTTTGATGCCGGAGTGCGGTTAGGGGAGAGCGTCGACAAGGACATGATCGCGGTCCGCATAGGGCCGGATTGGCGGCTCGTGGCGGTGGCATCGCCGGACTATCTGGCGCGGCATCCAGCGCCCCTTACGCCGCAGGAACTGGTGGGGCACAATTGCATCAATCACCGCCAGTCCCGATCTGGCGGGCTTTATGCCTGGGAGTTCGGCAAGGACGGTCAGGAATTGCGCGTGCGCGTGGAAGGGCAGCTCACCTTCAACAGCTCGGTCGCCATGATCGGGCGATCGAGAGCGGGCTGGGCATCGGCTATGTGCCCGAAAACACGGTTGCCGAAGGGATTTCGACAGGCCGTCTGGTTCAGGTGCTCGACGACTGGTCGCCGATGTTTGCCGGATATTACCTCTATTATCCCAGCCGGCGGCAGAACTCGCCGGCCTTTGCGGTGGTCGCCAACGCGCTGCGGCAGAGCGATACGCGAGAGATTCAGCGGGCGTGAAGGGAGGCGCTGCGGTGACGTCGCAGGGTAGTGGTAATCGCGCCGAGGCCAGGAACCGCGGCAAAAAGCACCGACGCGACGATATTGGTATTGGCGGTGCGCCCGGCACGCGACCGATCAGCAAGGATGTAGCGCGAATGATCCGGTCGGTGATGCCGCTGATGTTCATGAGTTTGGCAGTGAGGATATAGAACGGTACCTTCTGCTCAGGATGCAAAAAGGTATTTTGGGGGGTAGGGCGCCTTTTTGATATTCTTAGTGGTCGACCGCCAAAGCTTGGTTGTCGCGTGCGGCGCGGCGATAGTCGGTTGGGCTCATTCCTGCCAGCCTACGAAAAGTGGCGTTGAAGGCCGATAGCGAGCCAAAGCCGCTCTCCATGGCTATTTCGAGTACATTGGTCTCATCACGCAGCAATAACGATTGGGCGTAGGAAAGCCGCAGCAGGCTCACATATTCGTTGAGCGTCATGCCAGTGGATTTCTTGAAGACGCTCATGGCGTATTTGGGGTGGATATCGACCGAGGATGCGATGGCGCTGGAGTCGATATCGTGCCGGAAATTGGCGGCGATATAGGAGCAGATCTTACCGATGTTGTGGAAGCTCTGCCGGTCGGGCGCCTCGGCGGGCGCGGCATCGGTGGTCGTGGCGTCGAGGAGACGGTAGTTCTCGAACTGAACGCGCTCGATGCGCAAAAGCAGCTCTTCGATCGCGTTGCCGACCCGCGCCGGATCGGCGGAGCGCAGATAGTCCGACCACCGCGCAAAGGATTTGTGATCGCCCGGATCGGGTTCGGCCGGCAGGAGCGTCGCGCCGCGCATCAGGCGCTGCTGGATGTCGGCGGGCAGCCGCAGGCGGAAGAAATGGACGAGCGGAAGATGGATGGCGATGAACAGCGGGTTCTCGCTGGTGTCGACGACCCGATGGGGCAGCCCGCCCCAGAAGAGACACATATCGCCCTCGGCCAGATGCACGGAATGCCCCTGCATCTGGTAGTCGACCGAGCCTGAAAAGACGTAGTTGATCTCGACCTGGGCGTGCCAATGGGCCGTCGCCATGATGCCCGGCTGCTCGTGGCTGATCACCAGCTTGTTGGGCACGCTCTCGACTGTGCTCTTGAGCGGGTTCCAGTACCGCTTCTCACCTATCTTACTTTCCAACGACTTCCCCTTCCCATTCAGCGAGACGCCGCTTTTGACTAAGCTAGTGTAAGCGCGTGTCCAGAAAAAGTGGAAACCACTTTTTCGGTTCGGACACGCGACCAACAAATACTCAGAACCCTGGTTCTGAGGCGGCCCGAAATCCGGGCAACACAAATGGGAGGAACTTCAATGCGTCTAACCATAAGGTGCGCCACAGCGGCGCTTGCGCTCGGGTCGGCGGGCGGTGCCTTGGCCCAATCGGGCGAGATCACCATCTGGAGCTGGGACGTCGCCGCTTCATCGCTGGAAGCGACTGTCGAGGGCTTCAATGCCCAATATCCCGACGTGACCGTCACCGTCGAGGACCTGGGCAACCAGCAGGTCTTCGACCGCACGCTGGCCGGCTGCGCCGCCGGCGGCTCGGGCCTGCCCGACATCATTTCCATCGAAAACTCCGAAGCGGAAATCTTCTGGGCGCAGTTCCCCGATTGCTTCGCCAATCTCAGGGACCTCGGCTACACCGACGAGATCGCCTCGGGCTTTCCCGACTTCAAGCGGGTTGAACTCGAAGTGGGCGATGTGGCCTATGCCATGCCCTGGGATTCCGGCCCGGTCGTGATGTTCTACCGGCGCGATTTCTATGAGAATGCCGGCGTCGATCCGGCATCGATCGCCACCTGGGACGATTTCATCGAAGCCGGGATCGCGGTTGCCGAGGCCAATGCGGGCGTCGTGATGGCACAGGCCGATTTCAACGGCGATACCGAATGGTTCCGCATGCTCGCCAACGAGCAGGGCTGCGGCTATTTCGATGCCGAAGGCACGGAAATTGCCGTCAATCAGGCCGGGTGTGTCGCCGCGCTCGATGCGGTCAAGGCGATGTATGACGCTGGCATCCTGGTTGCGGGCAATTGGGACGAGCGCATCCAGGCCATTCAGGCCGAAACCGTCGCCAGCCAACTGTTCGGCGCCTGGTATGAGGGAACCATCCGTTCCAACGCCCCCGAGCAGGAAGGTCTGTGGGGCGTTTATCCGATGCCTTCGGTCACCGCCGATGGGCCGCGCGCCGCCAATCTGGGCGGCTCCTCGCTGGCCATCACCTCGACCTCCGACAATCAGGAAGCGGCCTGGGCCTATGTGAACTACACGCTGGGCACCAATGAGGGCCAGGTCACCATGCTGCGCGAATACGGGCTGGTGCCCTCGCTGCTTTCGGCGCTCGAAGACCCCTATGTGGAAGAGCCGCAGCCCTATTGGAGTGACCAGGCCATCTGGGTCGATATCCTGGGAACGCTCGACCGCGTCGTCCCTTCGCGCGGTACGCCGTTCTTCGGGGACGCGGACGCCGTGGTGCAGACGGTGCAGACCCAATATCTCAACGGCGGCTACGACAGCGCGCAGGCGGCGCTCGACGACGCTGCCAACCAGATCGCGCTGGCCACCGGCATGCCGATCGCACAGTAATCCTCCCCAGGGGGCGAGCCGGTCCGGTGGGCAGGCCCGCCCCTCCCTGTTTTCTGGAGACGATCGATGCGCGCCAGCACGCGAACCGCATATGGTTTTCTCGCGCCCTATCTCGCGATCTTCGCGCTCTTTTGGGTGTGGCCGATCATCTATTCGTTCTACCTCTCCTTCATGGCCACTCGCGTCCAGCCCTGGACCTTCAACCCCACATTCAACTGGGGCCGGCTGATCATCGATCCGGCCTTCGCCAACGCGCTCAAGAACACACTGCTCATCCTCGTCATCCAGGTGCCGGTGATGATTGCGCTGGCAACGCTCCTGGCCGTGCTGCTCAATTCGCACCTGCTAAGGGCGCGGGGCATCATGCGCTTTGCGTTCTTCGCGCCGGTGGTGGTGGGCGAGGTGGCCTATGCGGCGGTGTTCCGGCTGATGTTCAACGCCGATTTCGGGGTGATCAACAAGCTCATCGCCGGGGTGGGCCTCGAGCCCGTCGCCTGGTTCTCCAACCCCACCGCAGCGATGGCGCTGATCATCATGGCGGTCACCTGGCGCTGGGTGGGATACAATGCGATCATCATCCTGTCGGGCCTGCAGTCGATCCCGGAGGACGTCTATGAGGCGGCAACGCTCGACAGGGTATCGAAGACCAGACAGTTCTTCTTCATCACCCTGCCGCTGCTGCGTCCGATCATCCTCGTCTGCGTGGTGCTCTCGGTGATCGGCACCATGCAACTTTTCGCCGAGCCGTTCCTGATCACCAACCGCGGCGGGCCGGGTGGAGCGACCGAGACGCTGGGGCTGTTCCTCTACCGGCAGGGCTTTACCGTCCTCAATTTCGGCTATGCCTCGGCGGTCGCCTATACGATAGCGGCGCTGGCGGTGGTCATCTCGCTCCTCAACCTCTGGCTGGGGAGGGAGGAGAGATGAGATCGAAATCGGCGACCACGCTCACCCGGACACTCGCGCTGCACGCGGTGCTGGTGCCGCTGGCGATCGTGTGGCTGTTCCCGATCTGGATGATGGTGGTCTTTTCCACCCAGCCGGAGAATTCGATCTTTTCGGGCCAGCTCAACCTGCTGCCGTCGGACCAGTTCTGGGTCAATTTCAACCAGCTTCAAGTCGATACCGGCTTTTTGCGCACTGTGTTCGTCTCGGTGGTCGTGGCGCTGGTCTATACGATCGCGTCGGTGCTTTTGACATCGATGGCCGGCTGGGCCCTGGCCCGCTATCGCTTCTTCGGCAAGGGCGCGGTGATCGCCATAATCCTCGGTACCCTCACCTTGCCCTATTTCGTCGTCGTTATCCCCCAATTCATCATGGTGGCGCGCGATCTCGGGCTTGGGAACACCTGGTTCGCGCTGATCGTGCCCCCGCTCTTCAATTCGCTCGGGGTGCTGTTCATGCGGCAATCGTTTTCCATGATGCCGGGCGAGTTGTTCGATGCGGCGCGGGTGGAGGGGGTGAAGGAGTGGCAGATCTTCCTGCGCGTCGCCCTGCCCATGGCGCGGCCGACGATAGCAGCGCTCGCCATCATCCTGTTTCTTGCGAGCTGGAACAATTATCTCTGGCCGCTGCTCATCAACAACCGGCCCGACATGATGACGGCGCCCGTGGCGCTGGGCTCATTGATCGGGCTCACCCGGGTCTCGTGGGGCGGGATCATGACCGGGGCCGTGGTTTTGACGGTGCCCATGCTCATCGTCTTCGTGCTGCTCCAGCGCCATTTCGTGGCCGGCATCGCCGCCGGCGCGATCAAATAGAGGAGGCCCGATGGCCGGCGTCACACTGAGCAATGTGAAAAAGCGCTTCGGCGCGTTCGAGGTGATCCACGGTGTCGATATCGAAGTCGCCGATGGCGAGTTCGTGGTCTTCGTCGGCCCGTCGGGCTGCGGGAAATCGACGCTGTTGCGCATGATCGCCGGATTGGAGGACATATCGGACGGCGAGATCGCCATCGGCGGGACCACCGTCAACGATATCGAGCCCGCCGATCGCGGCATCGCAATGGTGTTCCAGTCCTATGCGCTCTATCCGCATATGAGCGTCGAACAGAATCTCTCCTTCGGGCTGCGCATGAACGGACGGCCAAAGGAAGACATCGCCCGCCGCGTCGAAAAGGCTGCTTCGATCCTGCAGATCGAGCCGCTGCTGGACCGCCGCCCGCGTCAGCTTTCCGGCGGGCAGCGCCAGCGCGTCGCCATCGGGCGGGCCATCGTCCGCGAACCTGAAGTGTTCCTGTTCGATGAGCCGCTTTCCAATCTCGACGCCGAATTGCGCGTGCAGATGCGGGTCGAGATCGCGCGGCTGCATTCCGAACTCGGCACGACGATGATCTATGTGACGCACGATCAGACCGAAGCCATGACGCTGGCCGACAAGATCGTGGTGTTGCGCGAGGGCCGCGTGGAACAGATCGGCGCGCCGCTCGACCTCTATGACGACCCGGCCAACCAGTTCGTCGCCGGGTTCGTCGGCTCGCCGCGCATGAATTTTCTCGCCGCCCGCGTACTCGAAAGCCAATCGGGTAGCGCGAGGCTGGCGCTGACCAGGCATGGCGATGCCGAGATCACCCTGCCGATCGCCGAGGCTTTATCTGCCGGCGACGGTGTCACCATCGGCATCCGCCCCGAGCATTTCGGCGACGCGGACGAGCCGGGCTGCAAGCTCACGGTCAAGGTGGACGTTGCCGAGCATCTGGGGGCGACCAGCTATGTCTACGCCAACATGGCCAGCGGCGAGCAATTGATCATCGAACGCGCTCAATCGCGGTCCGAAAAAGACAATACCGAACTCACCGTCACCATTCCCGCACCCCGCGCCTATCTCTTTGACGGCAGCGGGCGGCGCATCCGCTAACCTCGTACATCTCGAAAGCGATTACTTTCATGACGCAGCAGCACAAAGTCCGTTGGGGCATTTTGGGTCCCGGCACCATCGCGCGGGCCTTTGCCGGCGGACTGGCCCATAGCCAATCGGGCGAGCTCGTCGCCCTGGGTGCCCGCAATCCGGACAAACCCGACTATGCTGAGCATTTCCCCGGCGCCCGCGTCCACAATGGCTATGACGCGCTGCTGGCCGATCCCGAAATCGACGCCGTCTATATCGCAACGCCCCATCCCCAGCACGCGCAATGGGCCATCAAGGCCGCCGAAGCGGGCAAGCATGTGCTGTGCGAAAAGCCGATGGGACTCACAGCGTTCGAAGCCGACGCCATGTTCCACGCGGCGCGCAAGGCCGGAACGTTCATGGGCGAAGCGTTCATGTATCGCCTGCATCCGATGACGGAAAAAATCGTCGATCTGGTGCGATCGGGCGAAATCGGCGAGGTGCGGGCCATCAAGTCGAGCTTCGGCTTCGCCATGCCGCGCTTCGATCCCGAGCACAGGATGTATGCCAACGATCTGGCCGGCGGCGGCATCCTCGATGTCGGTTGCTACCCGGTCTCCATGGCCCGGCTGATTGCCGGCGCAGCCGCCGGAAAGCCGTTCCTCGAACCGGAAACCGTTTCCGGCGTAGCCCATCTTGGCGAAACCGGGGTCGATGAATGGGCGGCCGCGGTGCTCAAATTCCCCGGCGGCGTGCTCGCGGAGGTCTCGTGCTCGGTTTCGCTCGCCCAGGACAATGTGCTGCGCATCCTGGGCACCAAGGGCCGCATCGAGGTCGCCGATTTCTGGTTCGCCACCGGCCACAAGGGCGGCACGGCGATCATCGACATCGTTCGGCCCGAGGGCACGCACGAGCCGGTGGAAGTCTCCGAGGCCGGCTGGCTCTATGCGTTCGAGGCTGAAGCCGCGAGCCGGGCCATCCTCGCGGGCCAAACCCAGTTCGCCTGGCCGGGCATGAGCTGGGACGACACACTGTGCAATCTGGGTGTGCTGGACAAATGGCGCCGGACGGCGGGCCTCGAATACGAAATCGAAAAGCCTTCCCTGCGCACCCGGACGCTCAAGGGCGAAGCCTTGGCCGTCAAGGTGGATAAGATCGGCCGCACCAACGTCCCGGGATTACCGAAACCGATCTCCCGCGTCGCGCTGGGCTTTGAGGATTTCCGCAGCTTTGCCAGCGCCGCCATCCTGCTCGACGCCTTCTACGAGGCGGGCGGGAATGCCTTCGACACCGCGTTCATCTATGGCAAGGGCATCACCGAAAGCCTGCTCGGGGATTGGCAGGCCTCGCGCGGCGTGCGCGAAAATATCGTGGTCATTGGCAAGGGCGCGCATTCTCCGCTCACCTACCCCGAAACCATCGCCAAGCAGCTCGATATCAGCCTTGAAAAGCTCAAGACCGATTATGTCGACGTCTACTTCATGCACCGGGACAACCTCGACGTGCCCGTCGGCGAATTCGTCGACGCCATGGACGCCGAGGTCAGGCGCGGCCGTATTCGCGGCCCGTTCGGGGGCTCGAACTGGACGCGCGAACGGTTCGATGAGGCCGTCGCCTATGCGCAGCGGACCGGCAGGACGGCGCCGGCTGCGCTGTCGAACAATTTCTCGCTGGCCGAAATGCGCGAGCCGATCTGGGAGGGCTGCATCGCGGCGGCCGACAAGGACTGGCGCAAATGGTTCGCTGAGAAGGGGGTTACCAATTTCGCCTGGTCGAGCCAGGGGAGGGGGTTCTTCACCGAAAAGGCGGGGCGGGACAAGACCGACAATGAGGAGCTGGTGCGCGTCTGGTACACCGAGGACAATTTCGCCCGCCGCGACCGGGCTATCGCGATGGCCCAGAGGTTGGGCAAGAAGCCCATACATGTGGCACTGGCCTACTGCCTCTACCAGTCCTTCCCGGTCATCCCGCTGATCGGCCCGCGTACACTGGCCGAACTCGATGATAGCCTGAAGGCGATGGACATCACCCTTTCACCCGAGGAAATCGCTTGGCTAAGCGAAGGCATAGGTCATGAGTGAAGCTGTGAGGATACTCGGAGTGTGACAGAGTTTGAGGGTAGGGAGCCGCCTCACTTGGTCAGCATTTTCGGGGTATCGCGTTGAGGCGATCGCAGATGTGTTGTCGTTCCTTAAAGGCACGGTGAACCGGTTGAGGCACTCGACCGGCAGCGTCACCTCTCAGTAGTAGTAGCAAAGATGTGCAGATCGGGCTTGAAAAAGGGAGAACCGTACCGTACGGTACGGTTAAGCAGGAAGAGCCGAGGTCCGCGGAATCGGGGCTCGGCCTCTTTTTAGAGCCTTGAGTGCCAATCGCCAAGAGTATTGTTCGTGACGCCGCCGCCCCTGACGATCAGCGAAGAAAGCCTGACAGACCGGCAGAAGGACGTGCTGGATGCAGCGTTGGGCCTTCTGGTCGAGGGTGGGGATGGGCTCACGATGACTGGCGTCGCTAGGCGCGCGAGCTGCTCGAAGGAAACGCTCTACAAATGGTTCGGGGACCGGGACGGGCTGCTGACGGCGACCGTTCAATGGCAGGCTTCCAAGGTGCGAATGGTGCCGGTGGACCGCGAGACGCTGGAGAAGCGCACGCTGGCGATCGCGCTGGAAAAGTTCGGGCGCGACTGGCTGACGGTGTTGACGGGGGAAACCTCAGTGGCGCTCAACCGGCTGGCGGTTTCCCACGCAGGGCAGGAAAAACGCAATCTTGGGCGAATCGTGCTCGAGAACGGGCCGATCGGCATGGCCAAGCGCTGCATTCCGCTGCTCGAAGCCGGGCGCGAGGCGGGGCTGCTCAAGTTCGAGGATGCCGACCAGACATTCCGCACCTTTTTCGGGCTCGTGGTGCGCGACACCCAGATCCGGATGCTTTTGGGCGAGCAGCGGCGGCCGAGCGAAGAGCTCATCGCCGCGCAGGCGCGGCGGGCCCGGGAACAGTTCTTCACGCTCTTTGGCGTGTGATTTTGGGGCATGCCAACGTTTCGCCAACGCCGGCATGCCCCAGCTATTTTTTCGTCGCGTTTCCGAACCGCAAAAGTGGGACCACTTTTGCTGGAAACGCTCCAACCGACAAGCGAGCTAGGGAGAGACCAATGCGCGTTTATTACGATCGGGATGCCGATCTCAATCTTCTGAAATCCAAGAAGGTCGCCATCGTCGGCTATGGCAGCCAGGGCCGCGCGCATGCGCTCAACCTGCGCGATTCGGGAGTGACCGACATCGCCATCGGGCTGCGTCCGGGCTCATCGACCGCCAAGAAGGTCGAGGCCGACGGCCTCAAGGTGATGAGCGTGGCCGAGGCTGCGGCCTGGGCCGACATGATGATGATGGCGACGCCGGACGAGCTTCAGGCCGACATCTACCGCGACGAGATCGCCCCCAACATCCGCGACGGCGCGGCGCTGGCCTTCGCCCATGGTCTGAACGTTCATTTCGGGCTGATCGAGCCCAAGAACACTGTGGACGTGCTGATGATCGCGCCCAAGGGCCCCGGTCACACCGTGCGTGGCGAATACGAAAAGGGTGGCGGGGTGCCGTGCCTCATCGCCATTCATCATGACGCGACGGGCAATGCCCATGATCTCGGCCTCGCCTATGCTTCGGGCGTCGGCGGCGGGCGTTCGGGCATCATCGAAACCACGTTCAAGGAAGAGTGCGAGACCGACCTGTTCGGTGAGCAGGCCGTGCTGTGCGGCGGTCTGGTCGAGTTGATCCGTGCCGGGTTCGAGACGCTGGTGGAAGCCGGCTATGCGCCGGAAATGGCCTATTTCGAGTGCCTGCACGAAGTGAAGCTGATCGTCGACCTGATCTACCAGGGCGGCATCGCCAACATGAACTACTCGATCTCCAACACGGCAGAGTGGGGCGAGTACGTGACGGGTCCGCGCATCATCACGAGCGAAACCAAAGCAGAGATGAAGCGGGTTCTGGCCGACATCCAATCGGGCAAGTTCACCTCCGAATGGATGCAGGAATATCGCGCCGGCGCGGCCCGGTTCAAGGGCATCCGCCGCAACAATGATAGCCACCAGATCGAGGAAGTCGGCGCCAAGCTGCGCGACATGATGCCGTGGATCAAGGCTGGCGCCCTGGTGGACAAGTCGCGGAACTAGGGGCCGCTAAGCCAATTGTCGTCTCCTCCCTTCGTTGTCCCCGGGTCAAGCCCGAGGACGACGAGGTCGAGAGGGTAGAGCATCGTCAAAGGCCGGCTTTTGCCGGCCTTTTTTGATTAGGCGGATGCGTTTCCCACACCGTAGTAGAGAACGATACCGCCGTTCATGAGTGGCTGGCTCTTGAGGAGCTTGAGGTCGATTCGTTCGTCGGACGGCTTGAACAGGGGATTACCGCGGCCGAGCAGTAGCGGGGCGATACCGAGGCGGTATTCGTCGACAAGGCCGGCTGCGAGCAGGGTCGAGAGCAGGTCGGCGCTGCCGAAGACGTAGAAATTGCGGGTGGCGGCGCGTTTGAGATCGGCGATCGCCGAGACGATGTCGCCGCTGATGATTTTCGTATTGTTCCAGTCCGCTTCGGTCAGGGTGTCGGAGACGACGTATTTGGGAAGGCTGTTCATCGCGTCGGCGATGGTGCCGGTTTGCCTGGTCCAGTGGGCAGCCATGCCCTCATAGGTTCTGCGTCCGAAGATCAAGCCTTCGGCATCTTCTTGCTGGGCGATGGAGAGGGCTTCCAATTCGTCGCCCCAGACGGTTTCGTGCATCGAGAGGTCCCACGGCTCGGTGCCTTCGAAATAGCCGTCGACGCTTGCGATGTTCCAGACGATGAGCTTACCCATTTATTCCTCCACGACTTTGGCAAGGGCGGCCAGCAGGTCGACGGTGCCGATCTCGCGCATTTTCGGATCGTCGTAGCCGTCGAGAAAAGCGCCTTGTTCAGTGAGCTTCAGGCGCGTGCCGTCCTCGGCTTCGGTGAGTTCGATGGTGGTCAGCGAGGCCGAGATGTGCTGGCCGTCGGCGTCCATGTCGTAGGCATAGATGATGCGTTCGTTCTCGATGATATCGAGATAGATGGCGTCGAACCTGAAGGAATGGACGCGGCCATGCGCGTCGACGACGCCGTGGCTGTGTTCCCGGCCGCCCACGCGGAAATCCATGGTGGCGTTGTCGTTTCCGAACCATTTGCTCTTGGTTTCGATATCGGAAAAGGCCGAAAAGACCTTGGCGCGAGGGGCTTTGTAGGTGCGTTCGAGGGTGAAGGTAGCGTGAACGACGTTGCGTTGTGTCATGTGTCTTGTTTCCCAGAGTCGGCTTCGAGTAGAGCGCCAAGGGCATCGAGGCGGCGCCCCCAGAGATTGCGGCGCTCGTTGATCCACTGCTCGGCACGGCTCAATGCCTGCGTGTCGAGCGTGCAGGTGCGCACCCGCCCGACCTTTTGCGAGGAGACGAGGCCAGCCTCTTCAAGCACCGAAAGGTGCTGAAGAACGGTGGGCAGCGAAACGCCGAGCTGGCCGGCAAAGTCGCTGACCTTTGCATCAGATTTGCTCAGCCGATCGATCATCGCGCGGCGATTGCCGTCGGCCAGGGCGTGGAACATGAGATCGAGTTGCTGCGAATGGTTAGGCATGAACCTAACTATCGCGTGGCAATGCTTAGGTCAATGCCTAAGTTTCATCAGTCGACTGGAGCGAGGGCAGGGGTCGAGGTTTCTTCCCACCAGTTGCCCAGGGCGTCGATCAGGGGGACGAGCTTTTGGGCGGCGGGCGTGAGATCGTATTCCACGCGCAGGGGATAGCCGGAAAACTCGGTGCGCTGGACGATGCCGGCGTCTTCGAGCTTGCGCAGCTCGAGCGTCAGCATCTTGTGCGAGATGGTGGGATTGTCGCGGCGCAGATCGCTGAAGCGCTTGGTGCCGTCCTTGAGGTAATAGATGAGCAGGGTGGGCCAGCGGCCGCTCAGGACCTGCATCACCTCTTCGATGGGGCAGCGGGAAACAAGGTCTTTCATCGTCGGCCTCGTGGTTACAAAAAGGTGCGTAATTTACTTGGGACCGCGATCGGCTAGGGTCCGGCACTCGCTGCGCAGCGTGATCGAAAGAAATCACGGAGAAGACAATCATGGAACCGATCCTTATTTATGGCTTCCCTGCAGGAAGTTCCATGGGGCTGGTGGCTACGCTCGAATGGATGGGCCTGCCGCATCGGCTTTGCCGCGTCGATATGATGGGCGAAATGCGTGAACCGGCCTATCGGAGGCTCAACCAGCGGGTGGAAACGCCGGCACTGGTCACCGACAAGGGCGAAATCATCACCGAAACCATGGCGATTGCCGCCTGGCTCGAAGCGCGCGACAGCGAAAGGCGCGTGAGCTTCGATCCGCTCAGCAGGCAAGCCGATCGGATGCATCAGATGATGGCGTTCATCAACACCGGCTTTACCGGTTCGTTCGGCCCGCTTTGGGCGGCGCTGGAGATGGAAACGCCCGATCCGCAGATGCAGGCAGTGCTCCGAACGTTCGGGAGCCAAGCGGTGATCGAGCGGCATGACAGGCTCGAAGAACTGGTCGGTGATGACCGGTTTCTGGTGGGCGATCGCCCCAGCATCGCCGATGGCGTGCTGATCGGGGTGGCGCGATGGCTCGATTTCCATCAGGTCGCCGACAAGGGCCGCTGGCCGAAGCTTGCGGCGCTTCGCGGACGGATCGAGGCTGAGCCTGCGGTCAAATATGCTACGGCTCTGGAAAGCGGCGAGGCGGCGACTGGTAGCGACGCTTGCCTGGGCCATGTCGAACTCGCCGAGGTGATCGAGCGGTTCGGCAAGTGAGACGGCCGGGCGCGGGGCATGGCCTCGCGCCCGCATGATCGTTGTTGCGTCTATCCATTTAACGGGGCTTTATCAAAAGCGGCTTAGACACACAGCCAGAGGCCGCGCGTGGAGGCAGGGCGGTTGGTCGATCAAGGACGCTGGCGATGAAACTTCCCTATTTCCTGCTCGATGTGTTCACCCGCGACCGGCTGAGCGGCAATCCGCTGGCCGTGGTGCTCAAGGCCGACGAGCTTTCGAGCACGCGGATGCAGGCGATCGCCGCCGAGTTCAATCTTTCCGAGACCGTGTTCGTCCTCGCACCCAAGGTCGAGCGCAACACGGCGACGCTGCGCATTTTCAGCCCTGTCAATGAGATGCCCTTTGCCGGCCATCCCACTGTCGGGGCCGCCGTGCTGCTGGGGTTGCAGAACCGGTTGAGCGCGGTGCGGCTGGAGCTGGGGGTAGGCAATGTCACCGCCGTGATGGAAAAAATGGACAAGCGGACCGGCGAGGCCAAGTTCGCGCTGCCCAGGCTTCCCGAGCGGACCGGGGAATTAACCGATATCGCGGCAGTCGCGGCGCGGCTGGGATTGTCCGAGAGCGATATCGGCTGCGATGGCATGATGCCGGCGCAGTATTCGGCCGGCAACGCCTTCTATCTGGTGCCTCTTGCCGACGCGAAAGCGCTCGAAAGGATCAAGCTGGAGCGGCGCGGGTGGACGGATACGTTTTCGGGCGAGCGTAATTCGGTCTATGTGTTTGCGCCGACGCCGAAGGAGCGCGGCAATGACTATGCGGCGCGGATGTTCCACATCGCGCATGGGAGCGGGGAGGACGCCGCCACGGGCTCCGCGGCTGCGGCCCTGATCGGACTTCTTGCGGAGCATGGCGGTTATGGCGACGGGCACCATGGGCTCAAAGTCCGGCAAGGGCGGGAGATGGGCCGGCCGAGCGAAATCGGAGTGCAGTTCAATATCGAGGGCGGCGTGCTCAAGCATGCGGGGATCGGCGGGCCGGCGGTTATCCTCGCCGAAGGTATTATCGATCTGGGCGAGTGATTCTCGGCGGGCACTCCGTTGACATCGGCAACCGGAGGCGCCACCTCTCGTCAAGGGCTGTCTCGGGAGGACATCATGGGCATAGTCAATTCCCTTTTGCTTGCGGCACATCTGGCCGGGCTGGCAATGATCGTGGGCGCCACTTTGGTGCTATGGCGCGCCGGAGGCGTTCTGGCGCGGGGCGAGGGTGGGCCGGGGCTCACCCGGCTTGGCGAGCGGGTGATCGTTCTGGGCGATATCGGGCTGGGGCTCAACTGGATCAGCGGCCCTGTGATGATCTTCACCAAATATGGCGGGTTCGGTGCTTTCGTGGGGCTGGGCCCGTGGTTCTGGCTCAAGCTGGCATTTGTCGTGGCACTCAGCGGAATGCTGGGCACCGCCGGCGGTAATTTCCGCCGCGCGCGTGCCGACCAGGCCGATGCAGGAGGCCGCATCGAGCGCATTGGCGGGATTGCGGCGCTCTGCGCGCTGGGGGTGATCGTTTCCGCCGCCTTCACTTTTGGGTAGGCCGAGCCGACCAACAGGGTTGCAAGGCGCGCCAGTTTTGCCCATGATAGAAAAATAGAACGCAACCAGGCAGGACTAATGCGCCGTCGTATCAACCGCGCCATTGCCATAGCCGCCAGCAAGCAGAAGGCTTTGCAGGATCGTATCCTTATGGGATCGGCGCTGCTGGTCTCGCTTGCGCTTCTACTCCTCCTTATCAGCCCCTGATCACCGGCAGTCCGCTCGACGTGAAGCGGACGGGTCGTCAGGGGATAGCGCCACAACAGCCGAACAGAACTGATTGTCCGGCCCAGATCTGCTGCACCAAACGTTCGCGCAGGGGCCGATAGAGGAAGATCCAAGATGAGCACCAATACCGATCGCGTCTATATTTTCGACACCACCCTGCGCGATGGCGAGCAGAGCCCCGGCGCGACCATGACGCTGGAAGAAAAGCTCCAGGTTGCCGAAATCCTCGACACCATGGGCGTCGACATCATCGAAGCCGGATTTCCGATCGCCTCCAATGGCGATTTCGAGGCCGTCGCAACCATCGCCAAGCGGTCCAAGAATGCGGTGATCGCCGGGTTGGCCCGCGCCATTCCCGCTGACATCGACCGGGCCGGGGAGGCGGTGCGGTTCGCCAAGCGCGGACGCATCCACACCTTCGTTTCGACCTCGCCCATCCATCTGGCGCACCAGATGAAAAAGACCGAGGACGAGGTGCTCGAAATCGTAACCAAGACGGTTACTCAGGCTCGCAACCTCATCGACGATGTCGAGTGGTCGGGCATGGACGCCACGCGCACGCCGATCGAATTCCTCGCCCGCTGCACCGAGGCGGCGATCAAGGCCGGAGCGACGACGATCAACATTCCCGATACTGTCGGCTACTCGACGCCCGAGGATTACTACCGTCTGATCAAGGATCTGATCGAGATGGTTCCCAATTCGGATCAGGCGATCTTTTCAACCCATTGCCACAACGATCTTGGCATGGCGGTGGCCAATTCGCTGGCTGGCGTGCGGGCCGGGGCGCGGCAGGTGGAATGCACGATCAACGGCATCGGCGAGCGCGCGGGCAATGCGGCGCTCGAAGAAATCGTGATGGCGCTCAAGACTCGGGTCGATGCACTACCGTTCCACACCAATATCGAATCCACCGCGCTTTCGCGGGCTTCCAAAGTGGTGTCGGCGGCGGCCAATTTCCCGGTGCAGTACAACAAGGCTATCGTTGGCAAGAACGCGTTCGCCCATGAGAGCGGCATCCATCAGGACGGCATGCTCAAGAACGCTTTGACCTATGAGATCATGACGCCCGAAAGCGTGGGGATCAAATCCACATCGCTGGTGATGGGCAAGCATTCCGGCCGCCACGCCTTCAAGGAAAAGCTCAAGGATCTGGGGTACGAGCTGGCCGACAACCAGTTCCAGGAAGCGTTCCAGCGCTTCAAGGATCTCGCGGACCGCAAGAAGCACGTCTATGACGACGACATCGTCGCGCTGGTCGACGACGAGATGGGTTCGGGCGCCGATCGGATCAAGCTGGTCGATATGAGCGTCACCTCCAAGACGGGCGGGGTGCATCGCTGCGAGCTCAAGGTTGCGGTCGACGGGAGGCCGGTCGAGGTAGCGTTTGACGGCACCGGTTCAGTGGACGCGATCTTCAATGCCATCAAGGCGGCCGTCGATGCCGATCCGCATCTGGTGCTCTATGCCGTCGACGGCGTCACCGGCGGCACGGACGCGCAGGCCAATGCCCATGTGCGGCTGGAGATGAACGGGCGGATCGCTTCGGGCAATGCGACCGAGCCCGACACGCTCGTGGCTTCGGCCCGCGCCTATCTCAACGCCTATAACCGGTTGCTCGTCGAACGCGGCGCGCCGGCACAGGGCGCCTTGGCGGGATAGACATGGAGATCGAGCCGCTGATTAAGAGTCAGCGGCTCTTTTCATTGGAGGGGCTCGGCTGCGCCGGCTCCCATGCCGCCGTTTCGGCGAGCAAGAATTTGGCGGTCCATGAGCCATTGCCCAGCGTGGAGATGTCGGGGCTGTTCAGGAGCGCTGCATACTCGGCCCGCGGCAGGATCGTGCCGCCCAACGCTTGGACCCATGGCGACATGATCTGATGGTCGACGGCGGTAAAGCCGGCGCTTGCCAGATGATGGTAGAGGCTGACGATGGCGAATTTTGACGCATTGTCGGCAGTGTGGAACATCGACAGCGCGGAAAAGACCGGGCCGACCGCCACCCCGAACAGACCACCCACGAGTGTGCCGTCCGCGTCGTAAATTTCGACCGAATGGGCATGGCCTTCGGCATGTAGGCGGCTATAGAGCGCCTTCGCCTGGGGCGTAATCCAGGTGAGGTGCAGGCGGGAAGCCTCGCGCGGGGCCGCGCATCCGTCCAGAACGCCGGCAAAATCGGTATCGAAGGCGACGCGCATATCGGTGCCGCGCATGGTGCGGCGGAAGCGCTTGGCGATGTGGACGTGCTTCAAATCCATGACGGCCCGCTGGGGAGGGGACCACCATTTCATCGAGCCCCAATGACCCTGCGGATAAAAACCGCGCGCCATGGCCGCCAGCACGGTGGGGGTGGAAAGGTCGTGAGCAACGCCGGCAAAGCCCGGCGGAAGGTCGCGTATTTTTGCGGGATCGGGGACTGAAGGTGGTGGGGCTACCCTGTCGCGGATGAGGTTCCAGACCAGAAACGGCACATAGCGCGCTCTCGGCGGGCGCAACCAATAGGCGGTGGCGAGCGCAAGGCGTTGCAAGCTCCACGATCCGGGCACTCTGTCACCCGGGGGTACCAAGCTTGTCATCGTATTGGCTCGCTAGGTCGATCACTTACGGAAGATATACTGTAACCGAACCGATTGGCGCATCGTATTTGGGATTAATGGTTGCCAGAGCATTGCGACCTCTGGCCTCACGACGGATTGACTTGCCGGCGCCTTGAGCGGGGCCCAGTCTGTCTACCTTGGAGAGGAGATTGCCCATGCGCGGGACTTTGATCGCTTTCGGCCTTGCCGGCTTGAGCCTTTTCGCCGGCGGGCCGGCTTTCGCAGATACGGCGCTTTTCGCCGGCGGGTGCTTCTGGAGCGTTGAATCCAATTTCGACAAGGTCGAAGGGGTTACCGCCACGACGTCGGGCTTTGCCGGCGGGCATGTGGAGAACCCAAGCTACGAGCAGGTCGTCTATGAGGATACCGGCCATTATGAAGTGGTCGAGATCGAATACGATCCCGACGTAGTGAGCTTTGCGCAATTGTTGACGGTTTTCTGGCACACCACGGACCCGACCGATGCGGGCGGGCAGTTCTGCGATCGGGGCGAAAGCTACCGTACGGCGATCTTTGCGCTCGATGAGGAGCAGCGTCAGACAGCCGAGGCGAGCAAGGCCGCATTGGCCGAGGAAACTGGGCTGACCATCGTCACCGAAATCAAGGATGCGGCGCCTTTTTACGCGGCCGAGGATTACCACCAGAACTTCCACATCACCAACCCGGTTCACTACGAGGCCTATCGCGTCGGGTGCGGGCGCGACATCCGCATCAATCAATTGTGGGGCGAGCAGGCGTTTCTGGGAACCAGCGCCAATCCGTTTCCTTAGAACCCAGAAAAATCTCGTTGGACGGGTGGACAGGGCGAAACGCGTTTGATAGAGAGGCCGGACTTCGGCGGTGCGCTGAGCGCGCCGCCCGATGGTTTGGGTGTATAGCTCAGTTGGTAGAGCAGCTGACTCTTAATCAGCGGGTCCAAGGTTCGAGTCCTTGTACACCCACCAAAAACCTCAAAAGAATCTATGGCCAGAGATGCGCGCTTCGCGGGGCAGTTACTGTTCCGCGACGAACGGATTGAACATTGTGTTCCATCCGTCCATCTCATCGGCCTGCCGCGCGGGATACATCAAAGCGCGTCGATGACCACTGATTTGACCCTAAGGTCGGGGACATCGACGAAAACAAGGTCTTCCCGGCCGAAATAGTTCTTCTGATTGGTTGCAGACCAGTCGTTGGCGGCAACGAGGTAGGTGTCCTTTTCCGGCAGGTCGGTCGGAGCGCCGTAGAGGAAATCGCCCGTGCGCTGGGCGAGCGGGATGTCGCCGTCCTGGTTCACGCGGCCCAGGATTTCCTCGAGCGTTTCGCGGCTGATTTCGGCGGTCTTGAGGGTGCCGTCGAATCTGACGATGGAATCAAAAGCGTAGCGGGTGACCTCGCCTTCGGGAAAACCCGTGCCGAAAGTGGTGTGGCCGATGAAGCCGATATCGGCGCCGGCGGCACTTGCCAGGGTCGCGGCGACGAAGCGGGCGCTGTCGGCAAGCGATTGCGCGGCTTGGCTGTTGCCGATGACAGCGCGTTCCTCGGCGGTCAGGTGCTCTTCCATAGTGCTGGCGATCAGCGCGGCGAGGTCTGCGTCCGCCTGGCCCGTGGCGGCGATGGGTCGACGCTCGACGGCCAGCGGGCCGGAGGCATCGATATCCACCACCGTTATGAGACTGGACCACGAGCCGGTGTGCAGGTAGCGGGTGGCGCCTTCGCTGTGGTCGAGAACCACATGGTCGTGCCCGCCGACCAACAGCGTACCCGCCGGGAGCAGGGGCAGCATATCGCGGTCGGCGGTGATGCCGGCATGGCTGAGCACGACCCGTGCGCCGGAGGGATCGAGCAGATTGATGAGATGCTCGCCGGCCCATTGGACGGGATCGGGCACCTCGATCATCTCGCGCGTCGCGGCAGGATAGGTGTTGATGGCCGCAGTACCCAACCCCACGATTGAAATCGGCATTCCACCCAGAGTGAGGCTCAGAGCGGCGGGGGCGTAGCCGTCGCCGGTGCGGGAATCAAGGATGTTGGAGATAACGGTGACGCCGCGCTGCTCTGCCTTGGAGATGAAATCGGCAAGGTCGTTGTCGAGATCGGGTTCGTGATTACCGATGTTGAGAACCGTGGGCGCGAGACGGCCCAGCGCCTCGAGCAAGGCCCAGTCGATGGCGCCGCCCGATCGTACCGCAACAACATTCCCGAGTTCGAACACGTCGCCGTTGATGAGGATGGCGACCGGGCCTTGGCTCGCCTCGACCTCAGCGGCGACCGCAGCCAGAAGCTGGGCGGAGACCTCATAGGCGGAGTGAAGATCTGAGAGGATGATCAGCCGGATCGGTGCGTTCTCCTGCGCGAAAGCGGGACGGACGAGAGGAAGAAGAGCCGTCGAGCTCATGAGCATGAGGGCTTGGCGGCGATCGAGCGAGAAGCTTGGCACGGGCTGATCCTGCTGGCGGTGGATGCAAGGGAAGCGTCGGGCGATTCACTAGGGTCGCGTGATGACACTGCGATGACGTGGCGGGAGCATAAGCGTTCCTTTACCACTTGGGCAGTTGAGCGGTTTTGCAGTTATTGCGGAAACGGTTCGGCAGGTGGTGGCGAGATACGGTAACGCAATGAATGCCCATACGTCCTCAGTCCGTAGCAGCGGTGATGCCGATGTCGTTGACCAGCCAGACGCCCTTTGTTGCCCCCCGCACGGTGGTGGATGAGCGCGCGGATATCCTGGACTATCGCGTTCTCGACGGCGAGGAATGGGACCGTGCCATTGCTGGTTTCGACGGGGTTTGCCAGGAGCAGCTCTTCGCCTATGCGCAGCTGCGTTGGCCAGGCGTGGCGCTCGAGCCTGTGCTGTTTTCCCAGGGGGGACGCGCGCTGGGCGGCGCGTTGGTGATGCTGCAGCGGCTGCCGTTGGGGCTGGCGACGATCGCGCTGGTCAAATGGGGGCCGTTTCTGGCGGATAATCAGGCTGGTGACGCCGAAGGCAGAATGGCGTGGATTATCGACACGCTCGTTGCCGAATATGTGAATCGGCGCGGGATGATGGTTTCGATCATGCCCAAGGTGGAGGCCAGCGAGGACAATCGCGTAGCTGCGATGTTGGCGGAGCGCGGGTTCAGGCCGGGCGTGGGCGTCAGATATCCGCTGCGCTATGTGGTAGACGTGACGCTCGACGATGACACGCGCATGGCCGCGTTCGGGCAGAAATGGCGCTACAATTTGCGTAAGTCGCTCAAGGCCGGGCTCGATTTCGAGATGGCCGCTCCTCATGAGGTGGAGCGCTTCATGGCGCTTTATCAGGCGATGAGCGAGCGCAAGTTGTTTCCCGATTTTTCCGGCATCGCGACGGTCGAGGGATTGATGGCGATGCCGGAGGGGACGGCGCGGCCGGAGCTGTTCTTTGTCCGGCACGGGGAAAAGACAGTGGCCGGCGCGGTGATCTTCACCGCAGGCGACACCGCTTGCTACCTCTATGGCGCCACCGACGATGCGGCGCTGGACCTGCGGGCGGGGTATTTCCTGCATTGGCACATCATCCGCTGGTTGCGGGACAATAGCCGGGCTAAGCTCTACGATCTTGGCGGCACAGACGGGTTTGCCGGGCTGCATCAGTTCAAGAGCGGCATGGTGGGCGAGGCGGGGCATATCAGCCCGCTGCCGCCGGTGATGAACCACGCCACCCATTGGCGCGCCCATGCGATGGGGGCGGCGGCGTACAAGGGGCGCGAAATCCTCACGCGCAGCCGCGATGCGGTGCTGGCAGCGCGGCTGGACCTGCAGCGGCGTTTCAAACGCGGCGTCAAGGCGTGAGCGGCATGTCGGTTACCCGCAAGCTGGCATCGAAATCGGTGCTGATCTTTGGCCTTCGCATCTTCGGCGCGGGGTTCGTCTTTATCGTCCAGGCGGCAATCTCGCGCGCTTGGGGAGCGCAATCGCTCGGTGATTTTCTGCTGGTCATCGCCGCGGCCAACCTGATCGCCGTTGTGCTGCCGTTGGGCTTCCAAACCGTGGGGACATATTTTTCCGCCGAATACGGTTCACGCGGTGAAGGAGCACATCTGCGGCGATTCGTGGGGCGATCATACTGGCAGATGGCGCTTGGCGGGGTCGCGTTGCTCAGCCTGGGCTGGCCTCTCACATTCCTGCTTGGAGAGGCAGGCGAGCATCTGCGGCCGCTCTGGATTCCCACCGCACTGATCGGAATAGCGACCGCCATCACTTATGTGAGTACCATGGTGCTGGTGGGGCTCAAACAGCCCATGGCCGGATACCTGCCCGACATGATCTTCCGGCCGGGGCTGACGCTTGCGGCCTTCGGCACGGTGGCGCTGCTGAGCCCGGTGCCAAACATGGGACGCATGCTCTGGCTGCTTTCGGTGCTGCTGCTTGGGTTGTTTCTCTTCCAGTGCTTCTGGGTGCAGCGTGCGGTGGCGGCGGTACCGGCGGCCGATACGGTGCGTGCCAGCGAGCCAAGGCGCTGGTGGCGGTTTGCGGCGCCTTGGGTGCTGATCACGCTGGCCTCGGACTATTTCTTCGACATCAATCTGATCCTGCTTGCGGGGCTGCTCGACCGGACCGATCTGGCGATATTCGGGGTATCGACGCGGATTTTCGCGCTGGCCGCTTTTGGCGTCGTCGCCGTTTATTCCCTGACGCTGCCCAATATGTTCGACGCCGAACGCGATGCCGACAAAAGCGCCTATGGCCGGCGGGTTGGCGAGGCAAATCTGGTGGCAACCGGATTGGCCCTGGCGCTGTTCGCGGGCGTTCTGGTTTTCGGGCGCTATGTGCTGATGCTGTTCGGGCCCGAATTCGCCGACGGCGCTCTGCCGGTGGCGATCCTGTGCCTGGGACTGGTCGTCCGCGCCGCGTTCGGACCGGCCTCGCTGGTGCTTTCGATGCGGGACCGGCCCTGGGACAGCCTTCCGTCGGTGGCGCTGGGGATCGTGGTGCTGGTCATCGGCAACAATGCCCTGGTGCCCGCTCATGGCCTCATGGGCGCGGCGATCTCGGCCTTCGTCGCCATCTCGCTATGGTCGGTTTCGCTATGGCTGACGGCGCTTTACCGCACCGGGATCGACGTTTCGATATTTGGGTTGATGCGGAAGCCGGTGGCCGTCTGACCTCAGCGATCCAGCAGCGCCATTGCCTTGAGCTTCAGACGCTTGCTCAGCGGCAGGGTGATGCCGTTATCGTATTCCTCGACCGTTTTGGTGAATTTACGCTCCATGACGAGATAGTCCTCGCCGAAGATGTGATCTTCGAGACGGGCGACTTCCTTGTACCCATAGCGCTTCAAGAGCGCGAGGGCGGGGCGGTTTTCGGGGCGGGTATAGGTGGAGGCTTTGTGGAAGCGGGAATTGTCCCAGTGGGAGATGAAGGCATCCATGCCGAACCGGCCCAACGGCGTGCCGCGATAGGCCGGGTAGATGGCCGACCAGTATTGGAAAATGGTGCCGTTGGCTGGGCCGGAGATCAGGAAACCGCCGGTCACCCCGTCCATTTCGAGCAGCATGATGTGCCAGGGATCAAGCTCTATGAGGGTGCGCAGGAAGGTCTTGTCCAAGCGCGCCTTTTCATAGGATTTGAAGCGATCGCCGTAGTAGGGCATGGAATCGATCAGATCCATCAGCTCGCGATGGATTTCGGTGATATCGGCGTGCGTGGCCGCACGCGAGGTCATTTGCGCTTCGCTCATTGCCCGATCCCCTCTCAATGGCACGAGCTTAGGCAGGCCCGCGCTAAAAAAGCGTGAGCGGCAAATTCGCCGGTTTCGTAAAGAACAGGCGAGGGAGTATTCCAGCGCCTTGCCCCAGCCGGAATCGGCGGGTTAAGAGTGGGGCAAAGACTATCGCACAAAGGAGGAATCCATGAGCTCGGAGGCCCTGTTCGCCCCGTCCGCCGAGACTGTCGAGCGGACCTATGTCACCGCGGCCCAGTATGAGGAGATGTATGCGCGCTCGGTCGCCGATCCCGATGGGTTCTGGGGCGAGCAGGCGCAGCGGATCGACTGGATCGAACCCTTCACCAAGGTCAAGAACACCAGCTTTGAATGGCCCGACATCTCGATCAAATGGTTCGAGGACGGGGTGCTCAACGTTTCGGCCAATTGCATCGACAGGCACCTGGCAACGCGCGGCGACCAGACGGCGATCATCTTCGAGCCGGACGATCCCAAGGCCGAGGCGCGGCACATCACCTACCGGCAGCTCCATGCCCAGGTGTGCCGCTTTGCCAATGTGCTCAAGGACAGCGGCGTCAAGAAGGGCGACCGGGTGACCATCTACATGCCGATGGTCCCCGAAGCGGCCTATGCCATGCTGGCCTGCGCGCGGATTGGGGCGGTGCATTCCGTGGTGTTTGGCGGGTTCTCGCCCGACGCCCTGTCGGGGCGGATCAAAGATTGCGAGAGCCGCGTCGTGCTGACGGCGGACGAAGGGTGCCGCGGCGGCAAGAAGGTGCCGCTCAAGGCCAATGCGGACAAGGCCCTCGCCGATTGCCCGGACGTCGAAAAGGTTATCGTCGTGCGCAACACCGGCGGTGACGTCGCCATGGAAGCGGGGCGCGATGTCTGGCTTCACGAGGCCATGGAAGGAGTGTCTAGCGAATGCGCGCCCGAGCCGATGAACGCCGAGGACCCGCTGTTCATCCTTTATACTTCAGGCTCGACCGGCAAGCCCAAGGGCGTGCTGCACACTTCGGGCGGGTACCTGGTTTATGCTTCGCTCACCCATCAGCTCACCTTCGACTATCGCGACGGTGAGGTTTACTGGTGTACGGCCGATGTCGGATGGGTCACGGGGCACAGCTATATCGTCTATGGTCCGCTGGCCAATGGCGCGACGACGCTGATGTTCGAGGGCGTGCCCAACTACCCAGACGCGGGGCGGTTCTGGGAAGTGGTCGACAAGCACAAGGTCAATATCTTCTATACCGCACCCACCGCGATCCGGGCGCTTATGGGGGCGGGCGACCAATTCGTCGAAAAGGCCGACCTTTCGAGCTTGAGAATTCTGGGCTCGGTGGGCGAGCCGATCAATCCCGAAGCCTGGATGTGGTATCACCGGGTCGTGGGGCGCGAACGTTGCATCGTTGTCGATACCTGGTGGCAGACCGAAACGGGTGGGTTCATGATCACGCCGCTGCCGGGCGCTATTCCCACCAAGCCCGGCTCGGCGACCAAACCATTCTTCGGGGTGCAGCCGGTGGTGCTGAATCCGGAAAGCGGCAAGGTGATCGAGGAGACCGAGGCTGCTGGCGTGCTGGCCATTGCCGATAGCTGGCCGGGACAGATGCGCACGGTTTATGGGGATCATCAGCGGTTCAAGGAAACCTACTTCCAGCAGTACAAGGGATATTACTTCTCCGGCGACGGCTGCCGGCGGGATGCCGATGGCTATTACTGGATCACGGGCCGGGTGGATGACGTGCTCAACGTGTCCGGGCACCGGCTGGGAACGGCGGAAGTGGAGAGCGCGCTGGTGGCGCATCCGAAGGTTTCCGAAGCCGCTGTTGTCGGGTTCCCGCACGATCTCAAGGGGCAGGGCATCTATTGCTACGTGACGCTCATGGCCGGGGAGACGGCGTCGGACGACCTGGCCACCGAATTGCGCAATTGGGTGCGCAAGGAGATCGGGCCGATCGCTTCGCCCGATCATATTCAGTTCGCTCCCGGCCTGCCCAAGACGCGGTCCGGCAAGATCATGCGCCGTATCCTGCGCAAGGTCGCCGAGAACGATTACGGGGCGCTGGGGGATACCTCGACGCTGGCCGATCCCGGCGTGGTGGACGATCTGATCGAAAACAGAAAAAACCGCTGATACAGAACGAACGCCGGGCACGAGCCCGGCGTTCTTGTCTTTGCGGGCCGATTTGTGCCCCAAAGGTGCGAAAGTGTCGGTCCTCCCGCCCGTGGAATCACGGCACGAATGAAAGATGACCATGCGTTTTGTTGCTTCGATCTGTCTTGCCCTCGGCCTGCTTGCTGCGCCGTCCGCCTCGGCCCAAAGCATCGAGGACATGGCCGGGCAGATGGTGATGGTCGGATTTTCGGGAACCTCGCTCGACGATGTCGGCGTGCGCGCCGTGCGCGATCAGGTGAGCCGGGGCGAAATCGGTGGCGTCATGTATCTGCGCACCAATGTGGAGAGCCTCGAGGCGGTGCGGGCCATCAATCGCGCGCTGGTGTCGGCGCGGCCATGGCTGCCGCCCTTCATCGCACTGGACCAGGAGGGCGGGCAGATCGAGCGGCTGACGTCGGCGGTGGGCTTTGGCGAGATTCCGTCGGCGCGCAGCGTGGCGAGAGGCACCCCGGACGAGGCCCGCAGTGTTTACGGGGCGCTGGCGGCCGAGCTGGCAGGGCAGGGCTTCAACCTCAATTTCGGACCGGTGGTCGATCTCGACCTCAACCCGGACAATCCCATTATTGCCCGCTATCAGCGCGCCTTCGGGGACGATCCCGAAGCGGTGAGCGCTCTGGCGGCGGCATTCGTCGAAGGACACCACGCGGCGGGGGTGGCGACGGCGCTCAAGCATTTCCCCGGCCACGGGTCGAGCCGGGACGATAGCCATGAAGGGTTCGTCGATATCACCGAGCTCTGGCAACCGGTCGAGCTTGAACCTTATCGCGCGCTGATCGACGCCGATCTGGTGGATATGGTTATGGTGGCGCACCTCTTTAACGCCGAGATTCAGCGAGGGGACGCCGACCAATTACCTGCCAGTCTTTCGGACGCATGGATCGGCGACGTACTGCGGGATGATCTGGGCTTTGACGGGGTGGTGATCACCGACGATCTTGAAATGGGTGCCATCCGCTCGCGGTTCGATCTGCACGATACCATCGTGCGGGCGGTCGAGGCGGGGGTGGATATCCTGCTGTTTTCCAACACGGCTGAATATGACCCGGCCTTGGGAGCGGAAATCTCGCAGATTCTGGTGGCCGAGGCTGAGGCGGACCCGGCATTCGCAGACCGGGTGGCGCAGAGCTACGCGCGCATCATCGCGCTGAAACGCAGTGTCGGGATTTTGCCTTAGCGGATTTGCCCATTGGCAAAATGGGCGCGCGCTGATAAATAGTCAGCATTGCTGACATATATTGGCGTTTTTCCAAAATGCGCGATGGCTCCCTTGTTGCCGCCTTCGTCCTGGCCGCGGCCAGTTCGTATTTTTCTCCCGGACCGAACAATTTGATGCTGATGACCTCGAGCGCCAAATTCGGGATCGGGGCAACGGTGCCGCATGCGGCGGGAATCGTTTTCGGATTTCCGCTCATGGTGTTCGTCGTGGGATTGGGGCTCGGGGAGATCTTCACCGCCTACCCTTGGGTCAACACGGTGATGCGCTATGGCGCCGCGATCTATTTCCTGTGGATGGCCTGGACCATGCTGGGCATCAAGATCGGCAGCGCCAGCGGCGGAGAGCGACCTATGCGGCTCTATGAAGCCGCCGCATTTCAGTGGATCAATCCCAAGGCCTGGGTGATGGCGATCGGCTTTGTCGCGCTGTTCGTGCAGCCGGGGGAAGGGCGGCTGATTAGTCTTATCCTGGTCACTATCGGCTGCATTGCGCTCAGTCCGGTATCGTGCGGCACCTGGATGGTGTTCGGGCGCGGGCTTATCGCGTTTCTGCGCCGGACAGGGGGCGAGCGGTATCTGGGGTGGATTCTGGCCGCGCTGATTCTGGCCTCGGTAGTGTTGTTTCTCATCTGA